>CASDTU010000059.1 GCA_949283775.1 uncultured Bacillota bacterium | reverse complement strand
TTTTTTGTGCCGCGGTTTTGCGGCAGAGGGTATCGGCAAAGGGAAGGCAGCCGCGAGTTTCCGCGCCGGCGCTTGCTTATCGGCGGCAGGATCTGTTTGCAGCGCGCCAATCGGAAGGAATTTTCGCTTATTTTGCTGTTTCGGGCAGAGTGCGGATGACGCGGCAGGGCGTGCCGACCGCTAAGCTGTTGGGCGGGATATCTTTTGTAACGACGCTGCCCGCGCCGATAACGCTGTTTTTTCCAATTTTTACGCCCGGCAAGACCATAACGCCTGTGCAGAGCCAGACGTTGTCTTCGATGGTAACGGGGTGCGTGTACTCAAATCCCGCGATGCGTTCTTTCACGTCCATGGAGTGTTCTTCTGTAATGAGGCAGACATTCGGCGCGATGAAAACGTTGTTTCCGATCGTGATTTTGCCGCTGTCCATCAATTTGCAGTTGACGTTTAAAAAGACGTTGTCGCCCAGCGTGGTATTGTAGCCGTATGTACAAAAAAGCGGCTGTTCGACCACGCAGCCTTTTCCGACTTTTCCCAAAAGTTTTTCCAAAGCCTCCCGCCTTGCGGCGCGGTCCAAGGGATAAATGTTGTTGTAAAGATATAATTTTTTGATCGTTTCATCCCGATCGGCTACAAGTTCCGCATCGCCGGGCTGATAAAGCATTTCCGCGTATGATTTTTCTTTTTCCGTCATTTGTCTTTTCCTCCTGTCCATGCTATCAGTCTATCATATTTAGGAAAAAATCGCAAGAGGCATATGATTTTTTTCAGTGCGGATTATCCATGTTTTTGTAAGCGGACTATATTTTTTGAAAAATCGCTGCGCATTCTTTTGCCGGCGGAAAACGAGCCGTCTTTGCGGAAGACATATTTTTTAAAGGGCGCAGAAAGTTTTCGGAGCGGTAAGTACCGCATAATATGCGGCGCAAAAGAAGGCATTGCCGAAACAAATAGTTTGTATTAAATTTAATGATAATTCGAATTTCGCGCGTATGGTTGACAAATCGATCTGCTCGGATTTATAATCGGAGCATAAAAACAGCAGGCAACAAAGGCGTTGCGGGAATTTTACCGGAAAAGGTAAATTCGCCGCGGCGCCTTTTGCTATTTTCAGGAGGGTAAAAAAATGAACGTACCGGAACTTTTTGGCTCGAGCGTATTTAACAGACAGGTGATGCAGGACAAACTGCCGAGAGAAATTTATAAATCGCTGCTCAAAACGATCGACGAGGGCGCGCCGTTAGATATGAGCGTAGCAAACGTCGTGGCAAACGCGATGAAAGATTGGGCGGTGGAAAAGGGTGCGACGCACTTTACGCATTGGTTTCAGCCGATGACGGGGATCACGGCGGAAAAACACGACTCGTTCATCACGCCGACGAAGGACGGAAAGGTCATCATGGATTTTTCGGGGAAAGAATTGGTTGTGGGGGAGCCGGATGCTTCCAGCTTTCCCAGCGGCGGCGTGCGCGCGACTTTTGAAGCGCGCGGATATACTGCATGGGATCCGACCTCCTTTGCTTTTGTAAAGGACGGCACACTGTATATTCCCACGGCGTTTTTCTCTTACAGCGGAGAAGTTTTGGATAAAAAGACGCCGCTTTTAAAGAGCATGGCGGCACTCAACAAGCAGGCGCTGCGCATTTTGCGGCTGTTTGGAAATACTTCGGCAAAGCAAGTTTATTCCACGGTGGGCGCGGAGCAGGAATATTTTCTGATTGATAAAAAGATGTACGAAGCGCGCAAGGATATCATCTTTACCGGCCGCACCCTCTTCGGCGCGAAGCCGCCGAAAGGGCAGGAGCTGGAAGATCATTATTTCGGGGCGATCAAGACGCGCGTTTCCGCGTATATGAAAGATTTAGACGAAGAGCTCTGGAAAATGGGGATTTTGGCGAAGACCAAACACAATGAAGTTGCTCCCTGCCAGCACGAACTCGCCCCTGTCTTTACGAGCACCAACGTGGCGAGCGATCAGAACCAGCTTGTCATGGAAACGATGAAAAAAGTGGCGGAGCGGCACGGCCTGTACTGTCTGTTGCATGAAAAGCCGTTTGCCGGCATCAACGGGAGCGGCAAGCACAACAACTGGTCGATGAGTACGGATACGGGGTTGAATCTTTTAGATCCGGGCTCGACGCCGGCGGAAAACGGACAATTCATGCTGTTTCTCGCGGCCGTTATCAAGGCGGTGAATCTGCATCAGGATCTGCTGAGGCTGTCGGTTGCCAGCGCCGGAAACGATCATCGTCTGGGCGCGAACGAAGCGCCGCCCGCCATCGTTTCCGTCTTTTTGGGCGAAGAGCTCGAGCAGGTGCTCGAATCGCTCGAAAAGGGGGTCAAGTACAGCGGAAAAGGTAAAAAGACGATGAAGCTGGGCGTGGATACGCTTCCGGAGCTTCCGAAAGATACCACGGACCGCAACCGCACGTCGCCCTTCGCCTTTACGGGAAATAAGTTTGAGTTCCGCATGGTGGGATCTTCTTTCTCGCTTGCGGGGCCGAACATTATCGTCAACACGATCGTTGCGGACGTCTTGAAGGAGTTTGCCGACAGGCTGGAAAAGGCAATCGATTTCAATACGGCGCTGCACGATCTGGTCGTGGATACGATCAGGGAAAACAAGCGCATTCTCTTTAACGGAAACAACTATTCCGCGCAGTGGCAGGAGGAAGCAAAAAAACGCGGCCTTTTGAACTTGAAAAACGCAGCGGAAGCGCTGCCGCATTTTGCCGATAAGAAGAACATTGAGCTGTTTGAGAGAAACGGAGTTTTTACGGCAAGGGAAGTGGAGACGCGCACGGACATTCTGCTCGAAAATTATTCGAAGATTTTAACGATCGAGGCGCTCACCATGTCCGAAATGGCGAAAAAGGATATATTCCCCGCGATCAACGAATACATTACGGCTCTGTGTGAGACGGTAAAGGATAAAAAGAGTGCAGTATCCGTCATCAACTGCGCGGGGGAAGAAAAGCTGATCCGAAAATTGTCGGACGGAAACGAATCCCTGTTTGCAAAGGCGGAAGAATTGGACGAGTTGCTCCTGCAGACGAAAGAGATTGATGCGTCGGAAAAATTGGCGGTTTTCTTTGCGGAAAAAGTCATACCCGTCATGCGCGAACTGCGGATCTGCGCGGACGATATGGAGCTGATTGCAGCAAAAAAGTATTGGCCGTTCCCGACGTACGGAGATATTTTGTTCAGCGTGTAGAAAAGCGGAGATTCATAAAAAAATTTTTTCATTAGGAGATAGAGAGTATGGACGGCATATTTGGTTCCACAGGCGTGTGGTATCTGATCGGCGCGATCCTTGTCTGGTTCATGCAGGCGGGGTTCGCCATGGTGGAAACGGGATTTACCCGCGCAAAGAACGCGGGAAACATCATCATGAAAAACCTGATGGATTTTTGTCTGGGTACGGTGGTGTTTGTATTGCTGGGCGCGGGCCTTTTGATGGGCGAAGACGCATTGTTCGGCCTGATCGGCGTGCCCAACCTCGGCGTATTTACGGATTTTGCAGACTACGATTGGTCTATGTTCTTTTTTAACCTCGTCTTCTGCGCTACGACGGCAACGATCGTGTCGGGGGCTATGGCGGAACGCACAAAATTTTTATCGTACTGCATCTATTCGCTGGTGATCAGCGCCGTCGTGTATCCCATCGAAGCGCATTGGGTTTGGGGCGGCGGCTGGCTTTCCGGTGCGCTGTTCGGAACGGAAGGATATTTCGGCAACGTTGCCTACATCGATTTTGCGGGCTCTTCCCTCATCCACATGGTCGGCGGTATTTCTTCCTTTATCGGCGCACTGATTCTAGGCCCGCGCTGGGGAAAATACCTCGATAAAAGCGGCAAACCCACTCTCGATCGCAGGCAGGTGGCGCACGTTCGCGCGATCCCGGGGCACAACCTCACAATCGGCGCGCTCGGCGTGTTTATCCTGTGGTTTTGCTGGTACGGATTCAACGGCGCGGCTGCTGCGGATATGACACAGCTTGCACAGATCCTCGTCGTTACGACGGTCGCGACGGCGGCTTCCACGTGTTCGACGATGATCTATACCTGGATCAAAAATAAAAAACCGGACGTTTCAATGACGCTCAACGGTTCACTTGCGGGGCTGGTCGCAATCACGGCGGGCTGCGCGGCGGTCGATGTCGCAGGCGCATTCTGTATCGGCGCCGTAGCAGGCGTTTTGGTCGTGGTCGCGGTAGAGGTGATCGATACGAAGTTTCATATCGACGATCCGGTCGGAGCCATAGCGGTGCACGGCTGCAACGGGTTATGGGGCACGATCGCCTGCGGTTTATTTTCGGTAAGCACCGGACTGTTCTATACGGGCAACTTTACACAGCTTTTGATCCAGCTGATCGGCATTTTCTGCATTGCGGCGTGGACGATCGTCTGCATGATCGCGTTGTTCCAGATCTTGAAACACACAGTTGGATTGCGCGCCGCAAAGGTTGAAGAAATTGAAGGCCTTGACAAACATGAACACGGTTTGCCCAGCGCGTATGCGGATTTCGTTGCTGCGCCGCTCGCAGCGGAAATGTTGGATCCGGAAGGATTCACAGCCGGTACGGATGCGGAAGAAATGTCTGCTGCGGGTGCAGATGAAAGTGCTTTGCCGGCAATGCAGGCGGAGACGGGCGCGCGCAGCAGCGTGAAACTGACAAAGGTCGTGATCGTAACGAAACAGTCGAAATTTGAAGATCTGAAACAGGCCTTAAACGCGATCGGCGTTACGGGCATCACGGTCACGCAGGTACTCGGCTGCGGTGTACAAAAGGGCGCCGGAGAATTTTACCGCGGCGTTAAAGTGGATATGGATCTTCTTCCGAAAGTAAAAGTGGAAGTCGTAGTCAGCAAGGTACCCGTGGAAGAGGTCGTTGCGGCGGCGAGAAAGGCCCTGTATACCGGACATATCGGCGACGGAAAGATCTTTGTCTATGATGTGGAAAACGTCGTGCGCGTGCGGACGGGCGAGACGGGGTACGGCGCGTTGCAGGACGACGAGTAAATATCGGCTTCTTGGCGCAGGCTCTTTGAAAGAGGTGAAGACATCGTTGCCCCAACAACCGCAAATCGGCAGGGAAAAATGGATGCTTTCAGACTTTGGCAAAAAAGATTCGCAGAGCGCGCGTGAGAAAGAGGAATTTCGGCGGAAAAGATCTGCACGAAGCATACCTTTGTCAAGAAGGATCTGCCGCCGAAAAAATGCGGTAATTGCCGCAAGATAAAGAGGTTTTAACAGGTTCACAGACGTTTTTTCATAAGACGGGGAGCCGCCCGCAAACCTTGCGGGCGGCTCTCTGTATAATTTGTGCTTATAGCCTGTATTCAAACGGATAAACGAAAAAATTTTTTATATTTTCCATAAAAAATTGCAAAAAATCGAAATTGCGGGCAGTGCTTGACGGCAAAACGGCGCGTGCCTATAATAAAATTTGTGATTAAAATTTTTGTGAAAAATATTTTTTCGTTGTGCAGGTCCAAAATATTTTTTATGTTCGCTGCTTAGGAGAAGAGATATGTTATTAAGAGAAGGACAATTCAGAAATCCGTCCGGATGTGCGATCACGGGAGTGATCGACCGTAGCGGCAAAGGGATGAGCGGAGAGGAGATGATCGAATCGATTTCCGTCATGCACGATCGGTCCAACGGGCTGGGCGGAGGATTTGCGGGATATGGCATTTATCCGCATTACAAAGACTTTTATGCCTTTCATCTGTTTTACGACGGCGGCGCGGCGCAGGAAAATACGGAGGCGTTTATCAAGCGGCATTTTGAGATCGTCTATGCATCCGAAATTCAGACGCGCAAGATTTCTTCCGTCACGGACGAGCCGCTGATCTACCGCTATTTTTTGGCGCCTCTTCCGCGCAAACTTGCGAACAGCCATCTCGATGAAAAGGAATACGTGGCGCGTTGCGTCAATCGGATCAATGTGGAGATAAAGGGCGCCTATGTCTTTTCCAGCGGCAAAAATATGGGGATTTTCAAAGGCGTTGGGTATCCGGAAGAGATCGGCCGCTTCTATCGGTTGGAAGAATACGAAGGGTACGCCTGGACCTGCCACGGACGGTATCCGACCAATACGCCCGGCTGGTGGGGCGGCGCGCATCCGTTCGGATTGCTGGACTATTCCGTCGTGCACAACGGAGAGATCTCTTCCTACGATGCGAATCGGCGCTACATAGAGATGTTCGGTTATAAATGCACGTTGCAGACGGATACGGAAGTTATCACATATATTTTAGATTATCTGCTGCGAAGGCAGGGGCTGACGCTCACGGAAGCGGCTAAGACGATCGCGGCGTCGTTCTGGACGACGATCGCGGAAAAGGACCCTGCCACGCGCGAGCAGGAAACGCTCCTTCGGCGCATGTATCCTTCACTTCTCATCACGGGTCCGTTCTCCATTATTTTCGGGTATGAAGGGGGACTAATGGCGCTGAACGATCGATTGAAACTTCGCTCGATGGTCTGTGCCGAAAAGGGGGCAAAGGCGTATATAGCGAGCGAGGAGAGCGCGATACGGAAGATCGAGCCGGCTTTGGACAGGGTTTGGGCGCCTGCCGGCGGGGAACCGGTGATTTTTGAACTGTATCAGTAGGAGAGAAAAAATGGAAATGTATATTCCGTCCGAATACGAAGTGATTCGGGATGATAAAAAATGCAACGTTTGCCGCGTCTGCGAGCGGCAGTGCGCAAACGCGGTGCACTCGTACGATGCGAAGCTGGGAAAAATGCTGGCGGACAGCGCAAAATGCGTCAACTGTCATCGCTGCGTCTGCCTGTGCCCGACGCACGCTTTAAAGATCGTAAAGAGCGACGATATTTATAAGGCCGATGCGAATTGGACGGCGCAGACGATCAACGAGGTCTATAAACAGGCAAATTCCGGCGGCGTTTTACTCTCTTCCATGGGCAATCCGCAGCCTTTGCCGGTCTTTTGGGATAAGATCCTTGTGAATGCGTCGCAGGTAACGAATCCGCCCATTGATCCTCTCCGCGAGCCGATGGAAACGCAGCTGTATCTGGGAAAGCGCCGTACAAAGGCGGAGAGGGATGTGAACGGGCGGCTGAAAGATACGCTCGCGCCGCAGTTAAGGCTGAATATGCCCATTCTGTTTTCCGCGATGAGTTACGGTTCGATCAGTTACAACGCGCACGAATCGTTGGCGCGGGCCGCGGAAGAACTCGGCATTTATTACAATACGGGCGAAGGCGGACTGCATAAGGATTTTTATAAATACGGAAAGAACACGATCGTGCAGGTCGCATCGGGACGGTTCGGTGTATTCAAAGAATATCTGGAAAGTGCGGCTGCGATCGAGATCAAAATGGGACAGGGCGCAAAACCCGGGATCGGCGGGCATCTGCCGGGCGCGAAAATAACGGAAGACGTGTCGCTTACGCGCATGATCCCGCGGGGCGTGGACGCGATTTCGCCCGCGCCGCACCACGATATTTACTCCATCGAGGATTTGCGCCAGCTCGTGTATTCCTTAAAGGAAGCGACGGAATATAAAAAGCCGATCCTCGTCAAGATCGCTGCGGTGCATAACGTGGCGGCGATCGCGAGCGGAATTGCGCGCAGCGGCGCGGATATCATCGCGATCGACGGCTGTCGGGGCGGAACGGGAGCCGCGCCTACGCGGATCCGCGACAACGTGGGGATCCCGATCGAGCTTGCCCTTGCGGAAGTGGATCAGCGCCTTCGCGAAGAAGGGATCCGCGACGAAGTATCGTTGATCGCAGGCGGTTCGGTGCGCTCCTCTTCGGACGTAGTCAAAGCGATCGCGTTGGGCGCGGACGCCTGCTATATCGGAACGGCGGCGCTTCTTGCGCTCGGCTGCCATCTTTGCAGGAGCTGCCATCAGGGAAATTGCAATTGGGGGATCGCCACGCAGAAGCCGGAGCTCGTAAAACGACTGGATCCGGACGTCGGCGCACAGCGGCTCGTCAATCTTCTCACCGCATGGAATCATGAAATACAGGAGATGATGGGCGGCATGGGGATCAATTCGATCGAAGCGCTGCGCGGAAACCGTTTGATGCTCAGGGGCGTAGGGCTCACCGATACGGAGTTGAAAATTCTCGGCATTAAGTACGCGGGCGAGTCGCTGTAAAAATCACTGTAACATAAAAGTACGCGGGCGAGACGCTGTAAAATCACTGTAACATACAAGAAAAAAAAGTCTGCGGACAGAGAACAGGCAAAGAATAGAAAGGCGCGAGGTTTTAAACATGAGGATTGACGCGGCAGAAATGGATTTTCAAAAATTGAACGAAAGGATCCGGCAAAGCAGAGTGCAAGAGATCAAAATAGCAGGCTGTATCGGACAGCGGTATATAGCGGCAGGACTTTCCGGCAGGGATATCACGATCCAAGGCACGCCGGGCAACGCGCTGGGCGCTTATCTCAGCGGCGGCAGGATTCTGGTGGACGGCAACGTGCAGGAAGCGACCGGCGATACGATGAACGGCGGCGAAATAATCGTCAAAGGGAGCGCGGGCGACGCCACGGGATACGCGATGCGCGGCGGCGAGATCTTTATTTACGGGGATGCGGGGTATCGCTGCGGGATCCATATGAAAGCGTATAAAGAGAACAGCCCGTCCATCGTGATCGGCGGACGGGCGGGCAGTTTTTTGGGTGAGTATCAGGCCGGCGGAACCATCGTGGTTTTGGGAAAAGACAGCCAAAGCACGATCGTGGGGAATTTTTGCGGCACGGGTATGCACGGCGGCGAAATGTATTTGCGCTGCGACGATTTAAAGGCAAAACTTCCGGCGCAGGTGAAAGCGGAAAAACTCGCCTCTCTCCCGCAGGGAAAGGCAAGATCGCTGGTGGAGCGCTGGTGCGAGCTGTTTGGCGAGAACAAGGACAAATATTTCCATGCAAGCTATTATCGGCTGACGCCGAACAGTGAAAACCCGTATAAACAGATGTACACCGCAAATTGAAGGTGAGATCAATGAAAAAAATTCTGGTTTGTTGCGAGGATGCGGCCGCAAGAGAAAAGATCGTCCGTTTTTTAACAGAAAATTCCTTTGATGCGCTGCCCGTTTGCGACATTCCCGAAGAGAACGTCCTTGTAAAGGGGCGGGAGCGGGGCGGCTCGCAAACGTCTGTGTTTGAAGAAAAAGCCGAAGAAAATGCCGAAGAAAAAAAGTTCGGAAAAAGCGCAGGCGAGGGGGCCGAGGTTTGGGCGAGGCAAGAGGACGTTTGGGAAGAGGCGGACGGCGCGTTGCTTGCATTTCTTCCCGAAAAGACGCTTGAAAGAGCCGCAAAATATTTTGCGGAAAAAAGAACGGCGGTGCTGGCGATCGTTTCATCGGCCAAAAGGGCGATCGCCGAAAGGATGTTTTCCGGCTTGGGCGTCTGTGTCTTGGCGGCGCCGATCCAGCCTGCCGTGCTGTTGCAGACGCTGCGGCTTTCGATGGATATCCATGCGCGCGTTCTGGCGCTGGACGATGAAAACAGGCGTTTAAAACTTGAAATTTATGACTTGAAGCTGATCGATCGAGCGAAGTGTTCCCTGATCCAATACCTCGGCATGACGGAGCCGGAAGCGCATCGGTATATCGAGAAACAGGCAATGGACAGGCGCAGCTCGCGCGGAGAGATCGCAAGGAGCATTTTAAAGACCTATGAGTCGTAAGGAGGAAGTATGCTCAGAAAATTTATAAAAATGGAGGGGATCGGCAACGATTACATCTATTTCGATTGCCTGTCCGAATCGTTGGAAGATCCTTCCGCCGCTGCGGTGCGCCTCTCCGACCGGCATACGGGGATCGGCGGCGACGGAATCGTATTGATCGAAAAGAGCGGGTGCGCAGATGCAAAGATGCGCATGTTCAACGCGGACGGAAGCGAGGGCAAGATGTGCGGCAACGCGATCCGCTGCGTCGGGAAGTATTTGTACGACGAACAGATCGTGCAAAAGACCGAAATGCGCATCGAAACGCTGAGCGGAATCAAGGCGCTGCGCCTGTATGCGGAAGGCGGCAGGGTGGACAGAGTTTTAGTCGATATGGGGAAAGCCGAATTTGCGGCGGAGAAAATTCCCGTAGCGCTGCCGCAAAGAGATGTGATCGATACCCCGCTTTCGATCGGCGGCAAAGAATACCGCATAACGTGCGTTTCGATTGGAAATCCGCACTGCGTCGTGTTTGAAGACCCTGACGCGCTCGATCTTTCCAAGATCGGCCCGCTGTTTGAAAACGCCCCCGTTTTTCCCGAGCGGATCAATACGGAATTTGTAAAAAAAACGGGGGAGCGTTCTTTAAAACTTCGCGTTTGGGAGCGCGGAAGCGGAGAGACGCTCGCGTGCGGAACCGGCGCCTGCGCCGCCGTTTCGGCGGCGGTCGCGCTCGGTTTGTTTCCCAAAGGGGAGGATATTCTCGTGCATCTTCGCGGCGGCGATCTCGTGATCAACGTCGGGGATACCGTTCGCATGACGGGCGCGGCTAAAAAAGTGTTTGAAGGTGTCGTGGAAATTTGACGGCGGTTTTACGCAGTACGATTCAAAAAGAAAATTTTCAGACGGCAAACGGATCGTTGAAATAAGAAACGGGCTGGGGCGATTTGGCGGATGAAAACTGCTGGGCGATCAAAGCGTTGCCATGAAAACAGAAAGAGCGGCGCGGCGGACAAAAAGGATTAAAAGGGTATAAGATGGAAGAGATTCACGAAGAGTGCGGAGTATTCGGAATATTTTGCAATCGGATTCAGGACGTGGCGATATCCGTCTATTACGGGCTGTATGCGTTGCAGCACCGCGGACAGGAGTCCTGCGGGATATGTGTGAACGACGACGGATATTTTCGCTTTTATAAGCAGGCGGGATTGGTCGGAGATATTTTTACGCCCGAAGCGCTGCAAAAGCTGGGCAGAGGCAACATGGCTGTGGGGCATGTGCGCTATGCGACGACGGGTTCGGGCGATGCGAGGAATGCCCAGCCGATCGTAGTCAATCATAAAAAGGGCAAGATGGCGCTGGCGCACAACGGAAATCTGACCAATACGTCCGTATTGCGTTCCGCATTGGAATCGCGGGGTGCGATCTTTCATTCTACCGGCGATTCGGAGGTCATTGCGTACCAGATCACCAAGGAACGGCTGAAAAGCCCTTCTATTGAAGCGGCGATCGAGCGTGCCATGCTGCGCCTGCGCGGCGCCTATTCTTTGGTGATCCTGTCGGCGACGAAAATGATCGCGGTACGGGATCCGAATGCGTTTCGTCCCTTGTGCTTTGGAAAGAGAAAAGACGGCGCGTATGTGGTCGCGTCGGAAAGCTGTGCGCTCGACGCCGTCGGCGCGGAATTTATACGGGATCTGGACGCGGGAGAAATTCTCGTATTTGAGCAGAGCGGAGTTCGTTCCATTCGGACGCATTGCAAAAAACGCGCCGCAACCCCCTGTATTTTTGAGTATATCTATTTTGCGCGGCCGGATTCCGTCTTGGACGGGGTGAGCGTGCACGAAGCGAGAAAGCGCGCCGGAAAAATTTTGGCGCAGACGTATCCCGTCGCTGCCGACATCGTGATCGGGGTGCCGGACAGCGGATTGGATGCGGCGGTAGGGTATGCGGAGGCGTCCGGCATTCCCTTAGACGTCGGGTTCATTAAAAATAAATACATCGGCAGAACGTTTATATCTCCTTCGGCGGAACGGCGTTCGGACGGAGTGAAAATCAAATTGAACGTCGTAAAAAACGTCGTAGAGGGGAAGCGCGTCGTCCTGATCGACGATTCCATCGTACGGGGGACGACGAGCGGAAGGATCGTAAAGCTGCTCAAAGACGCCGGTGCACGCGAAGTGCATCTGCGCATCTCCGCGCCGCCCTTTCTCTTTCCCTGTTATTTCGGGACGGATATCGATTCGCAGGAGCATCTGATCGCCTGCAAATATTCGGTGGAGGAGATCGCAAAATTGCTCAGTGCGGATTCGCTCGGATATCTACCTTTGCAGCGGATCGAAGAAATGCTCGGAAAGAAAAGGCCGTTTTCGGTATGCAAGGCATGTTTTTGCGGCAAATATCCTCTGCGCGTTGCAAAAGATACAGGGAAAAATCGTTTTGAACAAAAGCTCGGTCAATTTGACGATTTAAAAGAAGAATGAACATTGTTGTATTTTGCAAAACGCAAGATGCGCAGTTTATCGTTATTTTGAGAGATAAAAGAGAAAATACGTTACAGGGAGAAAGGAACCATGAAATATATTTTTGTGACCGGAGGGGTCGTATCGGGATTGGGAAAGGGAATTACCGCCGCAAGTTTGGGAAGATTGCTGAAAGCGCGGGGCTATAAAGTGGCTTCGCAGAAATTGGATCCGTATATCAACATCGATCCGGGTACAATGAGCCCGTACCAGCACGGTGAAGTCTTTGTAACGGAAGACGGGGCGGAAACGGATCTTGATCTGGGGCATTACGAGCGCTTCATCGATGAAAATCTCAACAGATACTCCAATTTAACGACGGGGAAGGTCTATTGGAACGTGCTGAACAAAGAGCGCAGCGGCGAATATCTCGGGCAGACGATACAGGTGATTCCGCACATCACGAACGAGATCAAATCCTTTATCTACAACGTCGGCGAGCAGAGCAAAGCGGATGTAGTCATTACGGAGATCGGCGGCACGATCGGCGATATCGAAAGCCAGCCTTTCATCGAGGCGATCCGCCAGGTCGCCATGGAGCAGGGCAGGGAAAATTGCTGTTTTCTGCACGTTACGCTCGTTCCCTTTATTTCGGGTTCGTGCGAGTTCAAAAGTAAGCCGACGCAGCATTCGGTCAAGGAATTGCAGAGCATGGGCATTTTGCCCGATATGATCGTGGCAAGGGTGGATGCGCCGCTTCCGGAGGATATCAAGAGAAAGATCGCGATGTTCTGTAACGTGGATTCCGATTGCGTGATCGAAAACCGCACGCTGCCCTTATTGTATGAGGCGCCCCTCATGCTGGAAAGAGAAAATTTATCTTCCATTGTGTGCAGAAAACTGCATTTGCCTACAAATTCGATCGACTTGACCGACTGGATCAAAATGCTGCAAAGGGCAAACGAATGCGAGGACAGCGTCTGTATTGCGCTCGTGGGGAAATATGTGCAGCTGCACGATGCGTACCTGTCCGTTGCCGAGGCGCTCAAACATGCCGGGATCGCGCATTCCGTCAACGTCGATATCGAGTGGGTGGACAGCGAAGTGCTCAGCTGCGACAACGTTGCCCGCATTCTCGATGGGGTGGACGGCGTGTTGGTTCCCGGCGGATTCGGCGGCAGAGGGATCGACGGAAAGATCGCCGCGGCAAAATTTGCGCGGGAACGCAAGATCCCGTATTTGGGAATCTGCCTCGGAATGCAGATCGCCGCGATCGAATTTGCAAGAAACGTTCTGCATCTTTCGGATGCGAATTCTTCGGAATTTGCGCCGGAGGGAAAAAACAACGTGATCGATCTGATGCCCGATCAACAGGGGGTCAAGAAGGGCGGCACGATGCGCCTGGGCGCATACCCTTGTCAGGTCAGGAAGGGGACGCGCCTGTATTCCGCCTATCAAAAACCGTTGGTGCAGGAACGGCATCGGCATCGTTTTGAGTTCAATAATACCTACCGCGCGGATTTTGAGGGGGCAGGCATGGAAATTTGCGGAACTTCCCCCGACGGGAAGCTCGCAGAGGCGCTGGAGCTGAAAGGGCATCCGTTCTATGTCGGCGTTCAGTTCCATCCGGAATTCAAATCGAGGCCCAACGCGGCGCATCCGCTGTTTTCGGAGTTTATCGGCGCGGCGGTTGCCTTTTCGCAGGGCAAGGAGAAACAAAAATGAAAGTGAATAAAAATTATGCCGCGCTCGAAAAAAGTTATCTGTTTTCGGAAATAGCTGGGAAAGTAAGAGAATTTTCCGCAAAATATCCCGATCGCAAGGTCTATAAAATGGGGATCGGCGACGTAACGTTGCCGCTTGTCCCCGCCGTGACGCAGGCAATGCTTTCGGCGGCTGAGGAGCAGGGAAATGCGAAGACCTTTCACGGATACGGACCCGAACAGGGGTATGCCTTTTTACGGGATGCGATCTCTTCGTATTATCGATCGTTCGGCGTGTCTGTGGATTCGGATGAAATTTTTGTAAGCGACGGGGCA
The DNA here is from genome assembly GCA_949283775.1 of uncultured Bacillota bacterium. GTDB lineage: Bacteria > Bacillota > Clostridia > Christensenellales > Borkfalkiaceae > Borkfalkia. The sequence continues at coordinate 4,054 of CASDTU010000059.1, read as the reverse complement.
AAGAGCGATCTGGGCAATATTCTCGATCTTTTCGATGCGGACAATACCGTGCTGATCCCCGATCCCGTCTATCCCGTGTATGTGGATACCAACCGCATGGCGGGCAGAAAAATCATCTTTGCGGACGCCTTGGAAAGCAACGGGTTTTTGCCTATGCCGGACGAGAGACAGGAGGCGGATATTATTTATATTTGTTCTCCGAACAATCCGACGGGCGCGGCGTACGACAGGCCGCAGCTTGCGAATTGGGTGCAGTATGCGAACAAACGGGGCGCCGTCATCTTGTACGATGCCGCCTATGAAAGTTTTATCGGCGATCCTTCCCTTCCGCGCAGTATCTACGAGATCGAGGGCGCGAAGGAATGTGCGATCGAATTTTGTTCGTTTTCCAAAACGGCGGGATTCACCGGCACGAGATGCGGCTATACCGTCGTTCCTTTTGCCTTGAAACGGGAAGCAATGTCCCTGCACGATATGTGGCTTCGCCGCCAGAGCACAAAATTCAACGGCGTGAGTTATGTCGTGCAAAAGGGCGCCGCCGCGGCTTTTTCGGCGGAAGGGTTGCGGCAGATCGCGGAAAATATTTCCGTGTACCGTGAAAATGCGCGGCTCATCTGCGCTACGCTGGATCGTTTGAAAATTTGGTATACGGGCGGACAAAATTCGCCCTATGTGTGGATGAAATGTCCCGATCGACGGGATAGTTTTACGTTTTTCGATTTTTTATTGCAAGAGACGGGCGTTGTCGGCACGCCGGGGAGCGGGTTCGGGAAAAACGGAGAGGGCTTTTTCCGCCTGACCGCTTTTTCGGACAGAGACACCGTGTCGGCCGCAATGGCGGAGTTTCAAAGGCTGTTTGCCTGACGGAGGTTCATATGTGTTCAATATTTTGCTGCACGAGCAAGGAAGTGGAGAAAGAGCGTATGCAGCGCAGTTTTTATAAAACGGTTTCTCGCGGTCCGGACATGACCTGGCTGGTCGAAACGCCGACGGGATATATGGGGTTTCATCGGCTTGCCATCATGGGACTGACAAAGGAAGGGATGCAGCCTTTTCGATACGGAAAGGATTTTCTCGTCTGCAACGGTGAGATTTACGGATTTCGTCCGACGAAAGCGGAATTGGAGCGGAAAGGGTATCGCTTTGTTTCGCAGAGCGACTGCGAAATTTTACTGCCGATGTATCGGGAATACGGCGCGGAGATGTTTTCGAAATTGGACGCCGAATTTGCGCTTGTTTTGTACGACGGGGAGAGCGGCGAATATATCGCCGCGCGCGATCCGATCGGGATCCGTCCGCTATATTACGGATATTTGAGAAACGGTGCGATCGTCTTTGCGAGCGAGCCGAAAAACTTAGTCGGCTTTGTAAGCGGAAAGATTTATCCCTTCCCGCCCGGCAAATATTATCGCGGCGGAAAGTTTTACACCTATTGCGATATCGCGGCGGCAAAACAGTATAGCGGAGACGATTTGGAGACGGTGTGCAAAGCCATTCGGGAAAAGCTGATCGCGGGAGTGGAAAAAAGGCTGGACAGTGACGCGCCGCTCGGCTTTTTGCTGTCAGGGGGATTGGACAGTTCGTTAGTCTGTTCGATCGGCGCAAGAAAATTGCAGAAAAAGATCCGTACGTTTGCGATCGGCATGGAAAAGGACGCCATCGATTTGAAATATGCGCGGGAAGCGGCGCAGTACATTCATTCCGACCATACGGAATTCACGATGACGCGCGAGCAGGTTTTGCAATCTTTGGAAGAAGTGATCGCCGCTTTGGGAACGTTCGATATCACGACGATCCGCGCTTCGATGGGAATGTATTTATTGTGTCGGGAGATCCATCGCACGACGGATGTGCGGGTATTGCTTACGGGCGAAATTTCCGATGAACTCTTCGGCTACAAATATACCGATTTTGCGCCCGATGCGGCGGAGTTTCAAAAAGAATCGCAAAAGCGGATACGGGAGTTGCATATGTATGACGTCCTTCGGGCGGATCGCTGTATTTCCGTGCATTCCATGGAAGCGCGCGTACCCTTCGGCGATCTCGATTTTGTGCGGTACGTCATGCACGTCGATCCCGCGTTGAAATTGAATACCTACGGAATGGGAAAATACCTTCTGCGCCATGCGCTTGAAGGGGATTGGCTTCCCCGTTCCATTTTGTTCCGTGAAAAGGCGGCGTTTTCGGATGCGGTGGGGCATTCCATGGTCAACGATCTGAAAGAGTATGCCGAAACGCGTTACGGCGATGATTGGAAGAGCATCGCAAAAAAATATGATTATCATGCCATGCCGTTCACAAAGGAAAGTCTCTTGTACCGCGAAATTTTTGAAAAGTACTATCCCGGTCAGGCGGAAATGATTGCAGATTTCTGGATGCCGAACAAGAGCTGGGAGGGCTGTAATGTGGACGATCCCAGCGCCCGTGTTCTTTCCAACTACGGAAAGAGCGGGGAATAGTGTCTTTTTAGCAGATCGTTTTCAAAAAGCGGTACGGTTAGTCCAAGCGTCATCGTAACCGGAAACGTCATGTTTTTAAAGGCCGCTTCCGGGAAACGGCGCAGAACAAAAAACACCCTCCGTTCTGCGTAAAAAACCTTTTAATGCGGCATAAAGCGCCAAAATCCGACATAAAATATACCACTTCGGAAAAAAGAGGGGGTAGAATATGTGGGAGTATATGGAAAGAAGGGCGCAGATCTGCGGCGAATATATATTGCAGACGGGTGCGACGGTGCGCGCCTGTGCGGAAAAGTTCAACATCAGCAAATCGACCGTACATAAAGACATTACCGAGCGCTTGCGCGATGTGGACTATGCCCTTTGGCTGGAAGTTCGAAAGGTTTTGGATAAAAATCTTGCGGAAAGGCATATCCGCGGCGGCGATGCGACGAGAAAAAAATATCAGCATTGCGGCAGTAAAAATTCCTGATCATTTTTTTTCGAAATGCAATGCGGGGATCGGAAAGTATGCAAGGAATTTGCACTTTTTTTATCTTCCGCAGAGAATTGCTTCGGAAAGCATGCAAGAAATTTGTACTTTTATTTTCCATAGAGGATTAAATTTTGATTTGTTCGGCGGCGAAGCGCAAGTGTGTGCGCTTCGCCGTTTTTTGCCATAAAAAAACCACGCAATAGTCGCGCGGTTGAAAAGTGGTTAAGCGATGAATTTAAAAAAAGAACTTCGATTGTGTAAATTTATAGCTGACCCGCCAGTCAGAAAAAATACACAATCAAAGGATATTAAAATGAAAGATTTATCGAATACCGCAAACAGTTTAGCGCACACTGTGACATGTTTTTATGGATACATTTTAGATGAGTTTTTATTAGATAAGATTAGGATATTTATTTTCTCCCGACAATGGTATCGAGAGGGAGATCAAGAGCTGTTGCTAAAGTAATGAGGCTGACAAGGGATGGAGTTTGTTTTCCTGCGTACCACCGCAGAAGTTGTGAGTCGTCTATGTTAGTCTTTTTATGGATTTGATATCTGGTCATCTTGGAGTTATCCATGGCTGCTTTCACGTTTTCTGAAACGCTGCCTGTTACGGTAAACGTTTGCGGAGTGAAGTCAGCGACGAAACCAAACAGATAGTCTAAAGGGCACCGAAAGACATCGGCAATTTTGATAGCGTTTTCCAAAGAAGGAATGTGTTCTTTATTCAAAAAGTCGTAAAGTCTGGATAAGCGTATTTTGGTTTTTTCGGAAAGTTCTTTGATGGATATGCCGTTGTCGGCAAGGAGGTCTTTCAGACAATCTCCAAAGTAATTCAAATGATCCATAGAGCTGTTCCTCCCTCAGCAAAAAGTTTTCGACAAAATTCGTCAAACGTTTTAAATGAATCAATAATATTATGGCATTTTGATGGCTTGCAATGCTTGATATTCCCACGAAAATCAAGTATACTAAATATGAATTAACGGTGCGCAACGTTAAGAATAAAAAGGAGGCTGGCGAAATGTCAGAAAGAAAAATGAAGGTGGAAGAACTGATTCAATATTTGGAAACAATGATGAAGGACGAGTTTATTGCAAAAGTCGTAAGGGAAGAA
>CASDTU010000058.1 GCA_949283775.1 uncultured Bacillota bacterium | reverse complement strand
TTTACTTCGACGCCGCGCCGATGCAATTCTTCCGCGATGCGCTCCGCCTGACGGATCATCCCCGCCTGCCGAATATAGGCATTCACCAGTACGATTGCTTTCATCTTAACTCCTCCGCCTCTGTATTTTTTCTTCCCGCGCGCTTAAAAAACTACCGTATCGATTTTTTGATCGTTCTTAAACAAGGACCGCGAAATAGAGACCGCGAAACAGGGATCGCAAACCAGGATCGCCGCTATCCGTCCGCAAATAGAATCTAAAATCAATTTACATAAAACCGATAGAAAAGCGGCGCAAAGAAAAATCACGCGCCGATCCAAACAAACCGGCGCGTTGCATTCTCCAAATAAATTTTAATCTTTGCTCATAGATCCGCGTCTATGCGAGCCTATGCGCCTCAGCCTTCCACACGAATGACGCTGTTGACTTCAAACACGTCATCCAGCTCGCGGATCTTCTCCACCGCACGGCGCAGGGAAAGCTCGCTCGTCTCATGCGTAATGAGAATGATCGGAATATTTTCGATATCTTCCCCTTTCTGAATCAGATCGATAATGCTGATATTGTATTTTGCAAAAATTCCGGCGACTTTCGCGAGCACTCCGGCCTTATCGCGCGCGGTAAAGCGGATATAATAGCGGCTCTTGAAATCGGTCACGAACCGGACGCCCTTTTCCGCCGTCTGCGTATTTTTAAAAGTCGCATACTTAACGTCCGAATGGGTCGCCGCATAGATCACGTCGGAAACGATCGCGCTGCCCGTCGGCAGATCGCCCGCGCCGCGCCCGTACAACATGATATCGCCCACGCTGTCCCCGCGCAGGAATACGGCATTGAAGCTGTCGTTCACCGCGGCGAGCGGATGGCTCTTGCGGATAAAAGCGGGGTGTACGCGCACTTCGATTGAATTGTTTCCGTCATTTTTGCCAATCGCAAGCAATTTCAAAGCATATCCGAGTTCATCGCCGTATTTGATATCTTCGGAAGAGATATCGGTGATGCCTTCCCTGTACACCTTATCCAGCGGCACTTTCGTATGAAACGCAAGGCTCGCAAGAATGGAAAGTTTATATGCCGCATCATACCCTTCCACGTCTGCCGTAGGATTCTTTTCCGCATATCCGAGCGCCTGCGCGTCCTTTAATACAGACGCATACTCCGCGCCCTCGCGCGCCATGCGCGTCAAAATATAATTCGTCGTCCCGTTGATGATACCCGTCAGATTGGTTACGACGTTCGCCTGCATACCGTCCAGCAACGTACGGATGATCGGCACGCCGCCCACGCAGCTCGCTTCAAAGTAAAGCCCCGCGTTCGTGCGCTTTGCCGCCGCTTCCAGCTCGTGCCAATATTTGCAAAACAGCTCTTTGTTGGACGTTACGACCGATTTTCCGCTGTGCAACGCCGCCAAGACGAAGCTCTTCGCCGGCTCTACGCCGCCGATCACTTCCACCACGATATCCACGTTCGGATTGCTGATCACTTCGGCGATATTATCGGATATCTTGCTCTCTTCGATGCCGAGATCCAGCGCACGCTGACGATTGATTTCCAAAACGCTTTCCACCGACAGATCGATGTTCTGCGTACGGCGATAGAACTCCCGATGATCGCGCAATATCTTATATGTTCCGCTTCCGACAACTCCGAGCCCAAGGATTGCAACCCCGACAGTTTTCATTTTTTACCCTCCGTACTGTTTAAATCGTATAACTATTTCCGTGTAAATTTGTTTGTTTCGCACACTTTTTATCGACTGTTCAAATCGTATAAATATTTCAACCCCTGCAAAGTGAGCAGCTTGTCCACATGATCGATACAAGTTACTTCGTCCGCAATGATCTCGCTGAACCCGCCCGTCGCGACAACTTGCATATCCGGCCGCTTCATTTCCTTTTTGATCTTGCGCACCATGTAATCCACCAAGCCCGCAAAGCCGAATACAAGCCCTGCCTGCATATTGGTCGTCGTATTTTTTCCGATCACGCTTTTCGGTTTTTCGATCTCCACGCGCGGCAACTTCGCCGTGCCCGAAACGAGCGAATCCATGGATCCGCGGATTCCGGGCGCCACTGCCCCGCCGATAAATTCCTTTTCTTCGTTGATCACGTTGAACGTCGTCGCCGTTCCGAAATCAATGACGATCAGCGGCGCGCCGTATTTGCGGATCGCGGCAACGTCGTTGACGATTCGGTCCGCACCCACTTCGCGGGCATCGTCCACGCGGAGGTTATGTCCCGTTTTGAGCCCCGCGCCGACCAACAGCGGCTCGACGCCTAAATATCCGGCGCACATATGCGTGATCGTATAATTGAGCGCAGGTACAACCGATGAAATGATCGCTCCTTTGATCGAAGAAGGCCGGATCCCCTTGATCGCAAGCATCTGCGTCAACAGCGTTCCGTATTCGTCGCTCGTCCGCTTTAAATCGGTCGCGCCGCGAAAGCTCACTTCCAGCTTGTCCCCTTCAAAAAGACCGTATTTTATATTCGTGTTCCCTACGTCGATACACAATATCATATTTTCATCCGCCGGTTCTTATTCTACTATTTTTTTAATTTTTTTCTCTTTTTTTTCGCCCATACGCTGTTTTGACGAGTCCTCTTCCGGCTCTTCTTCCGTATAGGCCGCTCCGCCGCGCGCGCGCTTTACGATCTCCGCCACGCGGTAGATCGCGGGAGACGCAACCGCATTGATCGCAAATTCAATGAGGAAATTGACGCCGGCAAGTCCGATGATCACATAATACACGATCGACACGCCCGAAACCTGCGTGGCCGCCATGACGCTTTCGATCGCGTCCTTCATCAGAAATGCGCCAACCACAAAAATTCCGGTATTCACAATCGGCGCCGCCAGAGAGGCTACGATCACCCCGATGTATCTGTTTTTGAATGCGATCGCCTTATATAAAAAGCCTGCCGCCGCTCCTGCCGCCGTACCCTTGACCAGGCAGAGCAGAACCGTCCAAAACGGCTGCTGCGAAAACAGCAAATATGTCCAGCCGTCAAACCCCGTCACGCCGCAAATCGTTACGACCACGCCGAAAATAAATCCGAGTAAAATTCCAGCCAGCGGCCCGATCATCACGGCGCCCAACACGATCGGAATGAGCACCAAGCTCAGCGGCGTGCCGCCGAGTCGTCCGATCAACGTGCTCATCGTCTGCAAGACAACGACCAGCGCGACCAACACCGCCAAAAAGGCAATGTTGCGCGAAGTGAAAAAACGCTTCTTTTCCATAAAAACCTCCATCGGATTTCCTCAGAACGGAATATCCGTGAAAAAAAATGTATTTATGCGCATCTGTAAGGTTCAGCCGCCCGCGCGTGCCGCCCTGACGCATAGCCGATTCATAGGAAAACAACCGTTTCGTTTGTCTTCCTGCCCTGAAAGCGAATATAATTATAACAAAAAGCGCTGACAATAGCAAGTAAATGAAGGTGAAAAAAATGCAGGGAAATTTTACTGCCCCTGCCGCGACGGCGAAGGTGTTTTTCCCTATTGTATGCAATGCGCCGAAAAAATATCATGGCTGTAACATTTTTTTTCGTTTCGGCGTACATATGAATATAAGCAACCGTAAAATACTGCCGCCGAATCCGGCAAAGGAACAGGCGGCACGGTTGCAAAATTACGTCGCGGAAAAAACAATACATATTCATCCCGCGACTTTCGGGAGGAAAAATTAATGAACTGTTTCGGAAATTTCGGTGGAAACAATTGCTTGTGGATTCTTATCCTTTTATTGATCCTTTGCTGCTCGCAGACCGGTATTTTGAATAGCCTGCTCGACAGCTGCTATCTGCCCATCATCCTCGCAGTCGCCTATTGCGTATGCAAAAAGGGCGGCCTGTGCAATATGTTCTCCGGCTGCGGCTGCAAATAATCACACTTTTTAAAAAATTCCGACCCTGACTGAAAACTTCTTTTATCTCTTTATACCGCAAAAAATCGAAGCGGCTTCGCCCTTCCGGCGCGGCCGTATCGATTTTTCAGCCTCGGCGCTTTTGGCGCCGAGGCTTTTTTTTCGACGGGGAAGGGCGGCAATATTTGCCGCCCTTCCCCGTTGGAATATCTTATAGGATCGCTCTTTTAAAAAACTCTATGCTGTTTCCGAATTTAAAAGCGCAGCGGCAAAAAGCCCCTTTTGGATTTGCTTTCGCTCCGTAAGTCTGCAAAAAAATTTCAAATCGTTTCTCTGCGCAGCCGGCGCAATCTCAAAAGATCTCCGAAATTTTTCCGTTTTAACAGCGACGCGGCTCCCCTTTTACTTTTGCAGGCTCAAAAAATACTGCTGCACGGCGATGATCGTCTTTGCGTCTCTGATCTTGCCTTCGTCGATCATTTTTTTGACTTCTTCCGCCGAATAAAAGGCACTGTCCACAAATTCGTCTTCGTCCGGATGCACGCTCCCTTCCTTGACTCCGTGCGCACGGTATATGTAAATTTTTTCGTTCGTATAGCCGGGCGTCGGGTACATCGTAAAAAGATGCTCCATCCGCTCCGCTACCCAGCCCGTCTCTTCCGAAAGTTCGCGCGCGGCCGTCTGCGCAGGATCTTCGCCCGGATTGAGCTTCCCCGCCGGAATTTCCAGCGTGATCTCGCCGTACGCATACCGATATTGGCGGACAAGCAGAATTTTTCCGTCCTTTACAAACAGCGCGCAGGCGCCGCCCGGGTGAACGATAAATTCCCGCGTACACGGTTTCCCGTCCGGCAACAGCGCGTCGTCACAACGGACGGTGATGATCTTACCCTGAAACACAATTTTCTCTTTGACCGTCTTTTCTATCAGCATTACAAGCTCTCCTTCACTTTTTCCAGTTCCTTTATCAATTCGGCGCAGGTACTGCTCTTCCAGCCTTTCGCCAAAATAAAATATTTGTATCCGCTCAAAAGCCCCGCAACCGCGATACGGTCTTTTTCTTCCGCGCTCTTGACAAGCGCATTCAAAAGCAGCATCGCCTCCACCTTGATTTCATCCGAGATCCTGGCCGCATAGACCGTTTCCCGCTCTTTCTTTGCGATCTGCGCCAAATGTCTGTACTTTTCGGATATCTCCCCCGCCGCTTCTTTGGATACGGGCGCCACGCCGCCGTGAAACAAGCCCTTGACGTCGTTCCTGAACGGTTTGATCACCTGATTGCAAAAAGAATAGAAGGCTTCGTAAAAGCTCCCGTCCTCATAGAAATATTCCTGCAAAAACCAATTTAAGTCCAACGTCTTCTTATCGATATCCACGAGCAGGCAAAAAATAAACGCGAGTTTTTCCAGCGAATCGTCGGGAAACAACAGCTTTTTTTGCTTGGACGAGCCGTACGGAGCATAATTCATGTATTTTGCCTGCGCCGCGGCATAATCAAAATCTTTCGTAATGTCCCTGAAAAACGCATACAAAAGATCCGAAGTCGCGATCGCTTTTAACAGCTCGCTGATCTTCGATTCCGCCAGTATAAATTTCGATTGCATCACCTCATCGCACCTGTGTAAAAACAAATCGATTTGTTCCCGCCCTGTATCCATACGACTCTCCTTTTCGTGCAAACTTGACAACATTTTCTTTCCGTCTATCATTATAGCACAAAAATTTCATTTTATTAAGTTATTTTTTTGAAATATCTTGCATTTCCGAAAATTTTTATGTATAATATAGGAAATGAATTTTGGAGGTTTATTTATGAAATCCGTAAAAATTTCTCTTCAAATGGCACAAAACGTCAAAGACTTTGTAAAAATCGTTCAGGATTATCCCTATGAAATCGATTTGAAGAGCGATAAATACGTTGTCGACGCAAAATCGATCCTCGGTATTTTCAGCTTGGATCTTTCGAAACCCCTGACCGTCGAAATCCATTCGGATGACTGCGACGATTTGATTGCGGATTTGAAGAAATTCGCTTAATGCTTCCTTTTTGATCTTACATTGGGGCGAAATCAATCCGCTTTATCCATAAAGCGGATTTTTTGTCCGTAAAAAAATATTTTGTTCGAGGAACTCTTTCCATGCAAATTCAGGGCGAAACGTTTGTAAACAAGTTAATACTTCTTTTCGTCTTCGATAAGATGGAAAGCGCCCTCTCCGAACGTACGATCCTGGACATGTGTTCCACCAGCAACGACTGGATCAATTATATGGACTGCATGATGATCATTTCGCAGTTGCTGGAAGACGGCTTTATTTGCCCCGTCGAAACAAATGACGATACGCTCTATACCATCACGCCCGATGGCAGAAGCTGCCTCGCCAATTTCTATATCAATATCCCCAAAAGCACGCGCGAGGAAATTTCCGTGTTTGTCAAAAACAACAGCGCGCGCTATCGTAACCGGCAGGAATGCAAATCCGATTACTACCAGAATAAGGACGGTACGTACACCGTTTTTCTTCGGATCCTCGCCCCTGCCCAGCCTATGCTCGAATTAAAATTTGTAGTCCCCGACCGCAAAACAGCCCAAAATATTTATAAAAAATGGGAGCTCAAAGCGGCGGATGTTTATGCTGTCATTTACGAAAATCTGGTAGACTAATTTTTGCAGAGGTCTCGGTTTATTATGTTTACATTCAACACAAAAGGAACTTGCTCTCGTCAGATCATCTTTGACGTCGATGCGGAAAACAACATTCACAACGTAAAATTCATCGGCGGCTGCGGCGGCAACTTGCAGGGAATTTCAAAACTGATCGAAGGGAAAAATATCGACGACGTGCGCGCAGCTCTCAGCGGTATCAAATGCAGGAACAACACTTCCTGCCCCGACCAGCTCGCTTGCGCCATTGCCGCTTATAAAGACAAAAAAAGCACCGAATCGCAGCAATAATGCGATCCGGTGCTTTTTGATTTTTTTAAATTTTTTACAAAATTCGTTATTCCTTCCCTTTAATATCCTCATAAAGTCATACCTGCATTCTACCGCGGCATTTTCCTCTGCCGTCAAGCAGCAAAAATGCATTCCTTTCTTATATCCTTTTGAACATTCCTTTTTTATGTCCTTTTAAATTTGCAAAACGACCGTTGCGGAAGAAGCAATTTTTGCTTCTTCCGCAACTTTTTTATTTGTCTTCTCTTTCATTCTTTCTTATTTTCAAAAGATCCGGCGCATTTTGCGCCGGATCTTTTTGCTGCGTTTTTCGAATTTTGTTTCAGAAAACATCTCCATCGCTTTCGCATAAACGATCTTGAATTTTCTGCAAAGCTTTTATTATACAATACCCTGCGCCATCATCGCTTCCGCAACTTTTTCAAAGCCCGCGATGTTCGCGCCGACAACGTAATTGCCTTCAAAACCGTACTTTTTCGCTGCGGTATCAATGTTTTTGAAGATATTCACCATGATACCCTTCAATTTTGCATCCACTTCTTCAAACGACCAGAACAGTCTGCCGCTGGACTGTGCCATTTCAAGAGCAGAAGTCGCAACGCCGCCCGCGTTTGCCGCTTTACCGGGCAAGAACACAACTTTATTGCTCTGGAATACTTCCGTTCCGGCAAGCGTCGTAGGCATATTGGCGCCTTCGCCGACAAGTTTTACTCCGTTTTTCACGAGGATTTTTGCCGATTCCTCATCCAATTCGTTCTGCGTAGCGCAAGGCAATGCAACGTCGCACTTTACCGTCCAAACGCCCTTGCAGCCTTCATGATACTCCGCTTCGGAAACGCGCGCCGCATATTCTTTGATACGGCCCCTTTCCACTTCTTTGATCTGCTTCACAACGTCCAGTTTGATTCCGTTTTTATCGTAAACGTATCCGTTCGAATCGCTGACCGTAACGACCTTTGCACCCAGCTGCTGCGCCTTTTCGCAGGCATAGATCGCAACGTTGCCCGATCCGCTGATCGCAACCGTTTTCCCCTTTAAACTGTCGCCCTTGCTTTTGAGCGCCTCTTCCGTAATATAGACCAAACCGTATCCGGTCGCCTCTTTGCGCGCCAGGCTGCCGCCGTACGAAAGGCCTCTGCCCGTCAAAACGCCGACATGCTCATTGCGGATCCTCTTATATTGACCGAACAAATATCCGATTTCCCTTCCGCCTACGCCGATATCTCCTGCAGGAACGTCCGTATCCGCACCGACGTGACGATACAGTTCCGTCATAAAGCTCTGGCAAAAACGCATGATCTCGCCGTCGCTCTTTCCTTTCGGATCGAAGTTGCTGCCGCCCTTGCCGCCGCCGATCGGAAGTCCCGTCAGACTGTTTTTGAAGATCTGCTCAAATCCCAAAAATTTAATGATGGACAAATTGACGGACGGATGGAAACGCAGTCCTCCCTTGTAAGGACCGATTGCGCTGTTGAACTGCACGCGATAGCCTTTATTGACCTGCACTTTCCCCTGATCGTCTACCCAAGGAACGCGGAACATGACTACCCTTTCCGGTTCGACGAGTCTCTCCAACAATCCCGCCTTTTCATATTGCGGATTAGCGTCGATCGCAGTTTCCAGGCTGTGCAAAACTTCGGTAGCCGCCTGGTGAAATTCAGGTTCATTCGGATTTTGCTCTTTGATACGAGCAAGAACGTTTTCTACATAAGACATAAGAATAAAAACTCCTTTGTTTTACTTTCGCTCTTTATTGTAGCACCTTCCGAAAAATTTTGCAAACATTCTTTCCATATTCGTACTATTAGTTATTTTTATATATCCCATAAAAAAAGACGCAGAGCCGTCACTGCCGAAAAGGCGTAATCTTTCCTTCCGACCGCCCATACCCACACGACAAACAATTTTTGCAAGTATTGAGCATTGAAAATTCAATATTGAACCGCCACAATAGAAAAAAGCACCCTGTCTTTGGGTGCTTTTGGCGCGCGATGAATTGTCAAACTAAGTGCAACAATTGAAAAGATTTAGTTCAAATAAATCTTGCGGAGTTTGGTAATGCAAAACTTTCTTGGGCCTGGCGTTGATTAACGCCAGATTCTTTTTTAATGTTGCCGGACTCACTCTCGAAAGATTTCTTCCCTTTGGATAAAATTCCCTAAGCAGTCCGTTTAAGTTTTCATTCGTTCCTTTCTGC
>CASDTU010000057.1 GCA_949283775.1 uncultured Bacillota bacterium | reverse complement strand
ATATCTGCTGATTTATACGGCGGGCGCATTCTTTTCGATCACCGCCGTCGGACTGAACCAATACATACCCGCACAGGGCTACTCGGGGATCGGTATGCTGACGACCGTCATCGGCGCCGCCGCAAACATTGCCCTCGACCCACTCTTTATCTTTGCGTTTCGGATGGAAGTGGCAGGCGCCGCGCTCGCGACCATTCTGTCGCAATTTTTATCCTTTGTCTTTGTGGTGATCTTTCTGCTGCAAAAAAATGTAAAAATACGCCTCAGCAAAGGAAGACCCGATTTTAAATTGATCGGAAAGATCGTCAAACTCGGAATTTCCCCCTTTTTGATCCTGTCTACCGACAGCGTCATCATCATCGTCGCAAACACCGTCTTACAGTGCTACGGCGGCGCGGACGGCGATATGTGGATCACCGTTTCTACGATCGTACAGGCGTTTTTCCAGCTGATCACCATGCCGATGCTCGGCATCAGCACGGGTTCGCAGCCCGTCATCAGTTACAATTACGGTGCAAAGAACGTACGCCTCATCAAAAAGGCGGAAAAGTACATCTTGCTTTTATGCCTGTGCTTTACGACGATCATGACCCTCGTTTCTTTCTTTGCCGCCGCGCCCTTTACCTCCCTCTTTACGAGTAATGCGGAAATCGCCAATCGCAGTATCTGGGGCATCCGCATTTTTATGCTGGGCATTATTCCTCTCTCTTTCCAATACGCGTTTGTCGACGGCCTTACCGCGCTCGGACAGCCGCAATTTGCCGTCGTTCTTTCTATGACGCGAAAGCTCGTCATTTACCTCGGCTGTACTTTGCTTCTTCCGCTTTTTTTCGGCGTGCAGGCAGTCTTCTACGCGCAGCCGGCGGCGGATATTTCCGCCTCTCTCCTCTCCACGATCGTCTTTTTGATCGTCTTTCCGAAAATTCTAAATAAAAGAATGCAATCGCCCGATCCGCAGGCGGACGTGCAAAAGAAACTTTTCTTTCGCTCTTGAAACCCGCCTTTAAAAACGCCATCAAAAATTTGTAAAAAGTAAGGCTGCGCAAAAAATTTTGCGCAGCCTTACTTTTTACAGCTTTGTTTTTTGCATCCCTGATTTTTTACCGCCCTGCTTTTTTCAGCTTTGATTTTAGCAAATTGATTTTAGCAATTTTAATCTTATCTCCTTTCATTTTTAAAGTATCAGAGAAAACAAAAAACACGCGCCCGTTTTTGAAAAAACGAGCGAGCAATTTTTCTGTTTTAAATGCTAAAATTTGAAAAAGGCAAAGCCGTTTGATTTACAACATTACGTAAAAAGAGCAGTTTTCTATCTTCCGATCAAAAAGACTCTTCGCAAAGACGAGGTAAGCTCTCTCCAACAGGCGGCGAGCGATTCGTTCGTAAAGTTTTTACAAAAATCCGCTTCTTCCGAAAGAGTGACGGGGGCGGAAAAGTCTGACCACGTATCGATATAATGGGAACAGAGCCGCTCGGGATTATCCGCAAGCAGCGGCAGATTGTCGTACAGATAGGGTCTGACCAGCGAAAGAAAATCCGTCTCGGCCGCGGCGTCTTCAAAGCGCCCGATCAAATTTTTAAAATCCTTTCTCTTTGCCCTTTGAATATGCGCAAGGTACGAAAAAACCAATTCGTCGCCGCGGATCGTATAATTTCCGTCGACGGAATAAAATTGAAATCCGTTCTCGTCGAAAAATTTAAAAAAGGCGGCATCCAGTCCGTCGAACAGGCCGCTGCGAAGCCAATGCGCAGCCATCTTCAATTCTTTGGACGCGCGCTCAACGTGATAGGTTACGAGCGCCTGCAATTCTCTGCCGCGCCCCCAGCGGTTGATCGGCTTCGTTTCCCTCTTCCCTTCCCTTGCAGGAGATCGCTCGAGCCGGCAAAGAGGCATACGGCCGAACGTCTCTTCCACGGCGCGCAGCTGCAACTCCGAAAACGAACCTGCCAAAAACAGGCACATTTCCTCGTTGAATAATTTTTTCCGAACCGCATCGATCTCGCTTCGCCGTAATTTTTCCAACTCTTTCGCATTACCCAAGACCGATTCGCAGTAGCGCTTGTCAAACCAAAGCTCCCTTAAAATTTCGCACGAGCGGACGTCGTAAAATTCATATTCAAAAATTTCGTTGCGGATAACGGGCAAAACTTTGTCCATTTCCTCCTGCCCGTATTCGCGCTGCGACAGCATCGCATATAGCAGCGAAAGCTGATCGACAAACACTTCTTTTCGGCAGGTAAAACTGAAACACATCGCCTGACTGGACGTAAATCCCATGATTTCGGACCCGCGCGACGTCATCTCCGCATTGATCTGTTCGGCGCGCCGCTCTCCCGCCCGTTCAAAAAACAAATGCTCGATCAGATGCTCCGCGCCCGGCGTTTCGTACGGCTCGAACGGCAGCAAAACAGATAAAGAAACCGTATTTAAATGCGGCGCGCAAAATGTTATGAGCCGCGCTCCGTTTTTCATCGTTTGTATTTTTTCTGCTGAAAAATCCATCGATTGTCTCCTTCACTTAGTTCGCATCGCCCTTTGATACGGCTCTCAACGCTCTTTATCGAGTCGCACCGTATTTCGGGAGGCGCGCGTCCTGTTTTTAGATTTATTCCTGTCTCGCTTTTGCCGCCGTGCAAGAGAGAGCGATCGCCTCGCACGTCTCTTCAATATGTTCCCTTGTATGCGCATTGGATACAAACATCGCTTCAAACTGCGAGGGTGCGACAAACTGCCTCCGCCGCAACATTTCCCGAAAATAAAGAGAAAACTTTTCCGTATCGCAGGCGAGTACTTCCGTATAATTTTCGGGCGCTTTTTCCGCAAAAAACGGCGTAAGGATCGAGCCGATCCGATTGACGGGAACGCCCGCCTCCCGATATGCCCGTTCCAGCATTGCGGCAGACTCTTCCACCGCGGGATAAATTTCAGTTTTTTCCTTCCGCAGAATTTTTAAACAGACAAGCCCCGCAGCCGTTGCGATGGGATTTCCCGAAAGGGTCCCTGCCTGATACACCCCTCCAAGCGGCGCGACCATGGACAGTATGTCCGCCCGTCCGCCGTATGCGGCAAGCGGCATTCCTCCCCCGACGATTTTCCCGTACGCGGCAAGATCCGGCCGAACGCCGAACACCTGCGCCGCGCCGCCGTATGCCAAGCGGAAGCCCGTGATCACTTCGTCAAAAATCAGCAATGCACCTTCTTTGTCGCAAATTTTGCGAAGCGTCTGCAAAAAATTGTCCCTCGGCAACACGACGCCCATGTTTGCCGCAACGGGCTCAACGATGACGCAGGCTATTTCGCCGCGGTTTGCCGCAAATAATTTTTGAACGTTTTCCGCATCGTTATACTGTGCGATTAACGTATTTTCCGCGTACCCTTTCGGCACCCCCAGACTGTCCGGACGGGCGCCCGTCAGACAGCCCGATCCTGCCCGAACCAAAAGCCCGTCCGAATGTCCGTGATAACAACCCGCAAATTTCAAAATTTTATCCCTGCCCGTAAAACCTCTTGCAAGGCGGATCGCGGACATCGTCGCTTCCGTACCCGAATTGACAAGGCGCACCATTTCCATATGCGGACAAGCGCGCCGGATCTCTTCCGCAAGGAGAGTCTCGCGGCCCGTCGGCGCGCCGAACGTGAGCCCGTCCCTTGCGGCGCTTTTCACCGCCCTTACGATTTCTTTTCGCGCATGGCCCAAAAGCAGAGGGCCCCAGCTCATGACGTAATCGGTATAGACATTTCCGTCCACGTCAAAAATCCTATCGCCTTCTCCCTTTTTGACAAAAAACGGAGTACTGTGTACCGCCCGAAATGCGCGGACGGGCGAATTGACGCCGCCCGGCAATATTTTTTGCGCGCGCGCAAAATATTTGTTTGACTTTTTCGACGTTTTAAAATCCGCTGAACGTTTTCTTGCCTGTAAATCCGCTGCCCGTTCCGCCGTCCTTGCCGTATCGGAACTTTTTGTCGTCTTTGCAGTATTTTGCTGTTCCGACGGTTTCATACTTCCCCATTCTCCTTCCACTTCGCATATTCGAGCGCATGATAGGTGATGACGAGGTCTGCCCCCGCTCGGAAAAAGGCAGTCAAAATCTCCTGCACGATCCGCTTTTCATCCAAAAAACCCGCTTTCGCCGCGGCTTTTACCATGGAATATTCGCCGCTCACATTGTACACGACGAGCGGCAGGAGCGACTTCTCCCGCGCCGCCCGCGCCACGTCGAGATATGCCAGCGCAGGCTTGACCATGATAAAATCGGCCCCTTCCTGTTCGTCGGCAGCGATCTCTCGCAGGGCTTCGCGCCCGTTCCGAAAATCCATCTGATACCCTTTCCGATCCCCCTGCTGCGGCGCGGAATCCGCCGCATCGCGAAACGGCCCGTAAAAGGCAGAGGCAAATTTTGCGCTGTAACCCATGATCGCGACATTCGTCAGTCCCTCCGAATCCAATTTTCCCCGTATCGCCGCTACAACTCCGTCCATCATGGAAGAGGGCGCAACCGCGTCCGCTCCCGCCTGCGCGCAGACGAGCGCAGCCTGTGCGTGGAGCGGCAAAGAGGCGTCGTTGTCCACGTCCTTTCCGCAGAGTACGCCGCAATGCCCGTGCGAGGTATATTCGCAAAGACAAATATCCGCAACGACGTACAGCTCTTCACCCAATGCGCGGCACTCCTCTTTGATGCGGCGGATCGCTCTCGCCGCAATGCCGTTCGGATCCGCCGCATCGCTGCCCTTTTCATCCTTCGTTTCGGGAATCCCGAACACCATGAGCCCTAAAATTTTTGCCTGCAACGCCGCACGGACGACTTCGCCCAATCTGTCAACCGTATACCGATACACGCCCGGCATGGTCGGGATCTCTTCCTTTTTATTTTTGCCGTACTCGACAAAAATCGGTAAAATCAATTTGGAAACCTGTACCTGCGTCTGCGCAACCGCATCGCGCAGTTTTTGCGTTCTGCGCAATCTCCGAAGCCGAATCATCGATCATTCATCCTCCTTCGCGTCTTTTTCCTTACCGTCACTTTCCGCCCTGTCCGCGTCCGTTTTCCGCGGCGGATCCTCTCTTTTCTTCGAAAGATCCGCTTCGATCGCCTCCGCCAGTTTTTCCGCGCTTGCGTCTTCGCTTACGAGCGGGCAAAAGCCGAAGGAACGCACAGCGTTTGCCGTCTCTTTGCCGATGCAGACGGGAACTGTTTTTCCCAAAGCATATTTTTCCAAAAACGCGCGCGCGCCGCCCGCCGAACCGAACGTGATATATCCGCACTCGCGGCTGATTTCAAACGCGCGCCGCAGTTTTTCCGCATCCGTCCTCGTTTCATAGACGTCGAACTGCGTTGCGGCGCCGCAAAGCTCGCCGCCCGCTATTTTATTCCGAAGCGCCGCCGCCTGCTCCTTTTGAACGCCGGCCTCGCGCAGCGCCCGCGCCAAACCATGCACGGAATGCTCCTGCGGCATCAAATCGGCATAGAACCCGTATTCGGCGAGTTTTTCTGCCGTATATTTACCGATCACAGCAAACTTTTTGCCGAGCAAAAGGCGAATATCCGTACGCTTTTTCCGCATCGCCGAAAAGAAGGCATCCACGGCGTTTGCCGAAGTAAACACAAGCCACGCAAACTGCGCCTGTTTTTCAAAAAACTCGTCGCAGGGCAAAGCGATGACTTCGCTGTAAGAACAATCCCTCGCGGCGATCCCTTTCAAAGCGAGCGCTTGCGACACTCTGTCCACGTGCGTGCGCGTGCCCGTCACGGCGACAAAGCTGTCCAAACGCAAAGTTTGCAAATGCAGCGCACAAACCTTTCCCACGACAATGGTCTGCGGCGCGGGAAGGCTGTCCGCCGCGCTTTTCAGCTGCGCAAGCGTGCACCGGCGACCTATAAATTGCGGCGTGCCCGCGCAAGAGAGCACCGCAGCCGGAGTGTCCTGCGCCATTCCGCCGCCGCAAAGCCCCGCTGCAATTTTTCCGGCGGCGCCTTTGCCCATTAAAAAGACGAGAGTGTAGCCGCACTTTGCGAGAAAAGAAAAATCCATGCAGTCCTTTTCCGCGCCGTCCGCCGTGTGCGCCGTCACCACACAAAAGCCGCTCGCCATACCGCGGTGCGTAACCGGTATTCCCGCTTCTTCCGCCGCCGCGATCGCACTGCTGACCCCCGGCACGCTCGCGCATTCCACGCCCGATTCGGAGAGATACAGCATTTCTTCTCCGCCTCTGCCGAATACGAACGGATCGCCGCCCTTCAACCGAACGGTGAGCGGATATTTCTTTGCGCATTCTTTCAATATTTCGTTAATCTCTTCTTGACTCTTGTTGTGCCTGCCCGAACGCTTTCCCACAAAGATTTTTATGCAATCTTTTCGGCAATTTTCCAAAATGTTTTCGTCCAATAAACTGTCGTATACGACGCAGTCGCAATTTTGCAAAAGAAATTTGCCGCGAAGCGTAAGCGTGTCCACTCCGCACCCCGCCCCGACAAGATAAACCCTAATCATTGCAGTTTTTCGGCAATCTGCCCGATCGTCTTTGCTCCTTCATACGGCATTTGCTCGATCCTCCCTTCTTTTTGCGCATACAGCGTTCTACCGTCAAAATACGCCCCCGCTCCGCCCGTGCAGTCGCCGCCCAAAGCGCGCTGACAGCTGCGCTCGATCGATGCAATTATGCGGACGGACTCGTCGTTGATCTCTTTACCGATTTCGCCTTCCAAAGCGATGATACCCTGGCATGCCGCCGGAACGCAGTCCGCCACACAGATCGGCTTAATTTCAAGGCGCTCATCTTCAATGTTCAGTCTTGTCAGCCCCGCCATGGCAAGTACCAAAGCGTCGAACTCACCGCAAAGCAATTTTTTCAGCCGCGTGTCGACGTTGCCGCGGACAGGCAGAATTTCCGCCTGCGGATACAAACGCCGCATCGCCTGCATTCGCCGCGCCGAGCCCGTTCCGATCCGAACAATTGCTCTCCCGCCCTTGACGCAAACGAGTGCGTCGCGCGCGTCCGCGCGGGCAAGACAATAAAAATCGTCCTTTTCGGCGTCGGTCGGAAGATCTTTCGCCGAATGTACGGCAAGATCGATCGCTCCGCTATGCAGTTTTTCCGACAATACGTCGGTAAACGCGCCCCTTCCGAGCTGCGAAAGCAGGGCGGACTGTTCATCGCCCTTTGTCGAAAAGACCGAGATCTCGGTTTCATACCCTCTCTTTTGCAGCGCCAATGCCGCTTCTTTCGCCTGCGCAAGGGCAAGTTTTGAGCCGCGCGTCCCGATCCGAATCGTCTTTTTTGTCATACTTTTTCCCCTTCTTTCAGCATTTTACGCACCGCCGCAACATATTCCTGCGCAGAAATACTGCCGCGCAGCGCCGCCGCCTCCTTTGCGATCTCTTCCAAATTTTTCGGAAGATGCTGCGCGAGCCATTCCCGCAGCGCCGCCGCCAAAGCAGGCGAACTTCCCCCCGTCGATATTGCGATGCTGACGTCGCCGTACGACAACAGCGCCGGAAAATAAAAATCGCAATTTTCTTTGTCGTCGGCACAATTTAAAGGTATCCCTGCTTTTCCGCAATCCAATGCTACGATCTTATTCAGCGCGGCGTCGTCCGTCGCGGCAAAGACAAAATCGACCCCTTTAAGCAGGGAGCTGTCATACTGCTTGGCGATCTGTTCCGCGCCCAAAGCCAGCAATTCGCTCCTTACTTCCTTTGCGCAGACAAACAGTTTTGCGCCGAAAGACGCCAGCGTCTGCGCCTTCCGAAGCGCAACCGCCCCGCCGCCGACCAAAAGACATCGCTTTTTTTCTAAATTCATAAAAAAAGGAAAACATTTCATATCCATTGCTCCCCGCCGCCAAAGCGGCTTTTCAGCGTCTCTAAAAAGGCGGAAGGATCCTCTTTTCTGAGTTGAAACAGAGCGCACCTTTCCTCTTGCGGCACCGTATTCAGCTCCCGCAGAAAGCGGCGCGCACCCTGCGCCGCCGCAAACTCCGTAAATACAGTTTGACACAGCGCCCGCGCTTTTTCCGCCGCAGCCGCTTTTTTTGCGTTGTTTTCTTCCGCGGCGCTCCGAAAGCCGTCCAATGCGCAGAGCCTGCATCGGGGCAGTCGGCCGATCGCTTCGTCGATATCCTGCGGTACGGACAGATCGACGAACAGTCGTTCCTTGCTCTCCCGCAATGCACTGCGGACGCCGTCCGCCTGCAACGTCAGATGCGGAGAAGCCGTACAGCTGACGATCACATCCGCCGCATCCGCGGCGGCATAACGCTCGCCGTAAGGGATCGGCGTAACGTTTTTCCGCAACACGTCCGCAGAAAATGCGTGTCTGCGCTGCGTGGCATAGATTTTTACGTTCTCTTCGACAAGCAGATTTTTTAAAATCGCACCGCCCATCTTTCCCGTGCCGCCGATCAGCAAAACGACTTTCTCCCGTTTCGGAAAGGAAAAGACTTCCCGCGCGGCCAAAGTTGCGATCGAACAGGCTAGCGACGAAATGCCCGTTTCCGCGCGCAGCCGCTTGCCGCAGGCAAGCGCCGCCTGAAACGCCGCGTCCATACCCTTCGTTGCGCCGATTTTCCGCGCCGATTCATAGCAGTCTTTCAGCTGACCTAAGATCTCGTCCTCGCCGATCAGCATGGAGAGAAGCCCTCCGGCAAGATAAAACAGCCGCCGCTCCGCCTCCTCCCCTTCGCAAAAGCTAAACTCTTCAAAAGACCGCTGAAACTGCCGCCGCAAGATTGCAAGCGCCGCCTCCCTTTCGCATCGGAAATAAAACTCCGTGCGGTTGCAGGTAACGACGGGCACGCAGCCGCCGATATCACGGAAATTTTCTGCCGCTTCCAGACGGCTGCGCGACGTAAAAGCATATTTTTCCCGCAGAGCAAGTGCCGCCTGCGTGTGATCCAAAAAAAGACAATTCATATTCCTTTCAAAGTTTAAATAGCTGCTTAATTTATCCTTCTCCGCTTTTTTTCTTGCAGCTGCCGCGCTTTCAGCACATATTCTCCCAGCGCCGCAGGTCCTCAAAAGCCGCCTTACGTGTGATCCAAAAATTGACGGTATCCGTTTTGCAGTCTCGCAGCTGCCGTGCGGACCGCATTTTAAAAGCCGAACGGCTGTTCCGATTCATCCGCCGCTTTTTTCCGCGTTTTATCTGTCGTTTCATCTTTTAAATTGTTTGAAAAGAGGGGCTGTACGCCCCTCTTCCCTGAACCGTCAATATCTTTCCGATCAAAATACTTCTCTTCCAAAATTTGTTCGCGTCACATCAAAAATCGTCTATTCTGCAAGCAGTTTCTTTTCCACATAATCGAAGCCGAGCCGTGCGATCGTATCCGAAAACCGTTCCCCGTCTATTCCCTCGTCGCGGAACAAATACAGTGCGCGCTCCGCCACTTTCATCACTTCTTCTTCCGAAGTAAAAACTTTCGACATCGCCCTGCCCTGCGCAACGCGTTTTCCCCAACGTCCGCCCAAATAAATTTTGTAGCCGAACGTATAATCCGCCATCGCGCCGAACGGACATTTATTGCGGCATCTGCCGCAATGGTTGCATTCCGCGGCGTTGTAATCCAGTTTTCCGTCTTTTACTTTTGCGATCTTGATCGGGCAAGAGAGCTCTACCTGGCACTTCTTACAACCGCGGCATTTCTCCGAATGATACGTCGGAACGCACTGTCCGATGATCCCGACGTCGTTCAGATCGGGTTTGACGCAATTGTTCGGACAGCCGCCGACCGCAATTTTAAATTTATGCGGCAAAGCTACGCTCCCGAGCTCCTCGTAAAAACGCTTGTGTATCTTTTCGGACAGAGCGTATGTATCGATCAATCCGTACTGGCAAGTCGTTCCCTTGCAGGAGACGACGGGGCGCACCCGTTTCCCCGTTCCGCCCGTCGTAAGTCCGTACTGCGCCAAAAAACTGCGCAGCGGCTCGATGTTTTCATACTTGACGCCTTGGATTTCCATAGTGAGCCGAACCGTCATCGCAATCTCGCCGCTGCCGAATTTTTCGCTCGCTTCGGCGATCGCTTTATGCTGTGCGGACGTGATCTTTCCGTTTCTCGTGATCACGCGCGCATTGAATACATCTTTATACCGCTTGTCCTGTAAAAAGCCCAATCCTTTTACACGTTTGATCTCTTCCGGCGTAACTATGGTTTGCATACAGACACTTCCTGCTGTTTTCTTTTTATTGTACCATATGTCTTCGTTTTTGTCAATTTGTCTGCCCGTATTTCTCTTTTTGACCAAAACGCCGCTTAAAAACGTAAAAAAACCGCCTGATTTTCAGACGGCCCATTCTTTTCCTGCGTATCGGATTTTTTATTGAAAGTATATTTTTATTCTGCGATCGGGCGCTCTTTATTTAGCCATTTCTTCCAAAAGCAGCTTGTCCGCCACCAACGCGATAAATTCGCTGTTCGTCGGCTTTTCCGTCCCCAAATATACCCGCACGCCGAACACCGCGTTGATCGCTTCGATCTTCTGCCGGTTCCACGCCAC
>CASDTU010000056.1 GCA_949283775.1 uncultured Bacillota bacterium | reverse complement strand
TCAAATCTTTCTGCCAACATTTTCGCGCCAGATTAAAAATTTCTTTATTCCTGCGTAAACTGGTCTTTGCCGACGCCGCAAAGAGGACACGTGAAATCTTCGGGAATGTCTTCCCACTTCGTTCCTGCCGCAATTCCGTTGTCGGGATCGCCCGTCGCTTCATCGTATTCATAGCCGCATACGCTGCAAACATATTTTGCCATACTCTTTTATCTCCTTTTTTAAGTTCTTATTCTTATTATAACACGCTTTTTGCGTTTTACAAGTCCTTTTTTAAAATCGCTTTGCAGGCGCTCGCTTTTTTACTCACTTGCGGCCCGTGGAACCAAACCCGCCTTCGCCGCGTACAGTATCGGAAAGCTCCCGTACCTGTTCAAATTCCGCCGCTGTGTACGGCAGGATCACCAGCTGTGCGATCCGCTCGTACGGCTCGATCGTCTGCTCCGCGGCAGAATGATTATGCAGCGCCACGCAGATCTCGCCCCGATAATCGCTGTCAATCACTCCGACTTTATTCGAAGGCGCCAGCCCCTTTTTCAAAGCCAGGCCGCTCCTTGCAAACACGAATCCGGCATACCCTTCCGCAATTTCCATCGCAAGCCCCGTATGTACCAAAAACGTTTCGCCCGGAAGAATCGTTGTGCTGCAATCCAGCAGGGCGTACAAATCCGCGCCTGCCGAAAAAGCGGTCCCGTAGGCAGGAAGTTTTGCCCTTTCATCCAATTTTTTTACTTTCAATTTTATCTTTTGCATCTTTTCCCCTTTTTTCAATCCGCTCTTTTGGTACAGATCTTTTATTAAAATATATCCATATGCTTGCCTTTATTAAATCCGATAGCAATCTTCAAGATTTGTGTAGTATAATTATAGCATTTTTATAAAAAAAAACTGTCGCTTTTGCAACAGTTATCCTTTTACGATGCCAAACGGCTTCACTTGCAGCGCTTTCGCCACGATCGTGATCGTATATTCGTCCTTCCGCACGAGCTGAAATTTTATTTTTCCCTCCAACGTAAAATAGGCGGAGAGCGTCTTTTCCAGATCTGAAACGATCACTTGCTCGCATTCCGCCGGAAGCGGCGAATTTTCCCTTTTCAGCAAATCTTTTGCACGCTCTGCCCCTTCTGTCAGTCTTCGCATCTTTCTCCTCCGGAAATAGTTTTCTCTGGATTTTTATACTGAAACAACCTGCACCGCTTTATAAATTCTTCTTCAAACTGCGGCGGATACTGCCGAAAAATCCGTTGTATTTGTTGGTCGTGTTATAAATTTTCCGCGTGCTTTTCAACAGATTTCCGGCAAGAATCTTGAACGCGCGCTGCGCGCCCCCTCTTCTCTGCTCGCCCAAAAAAACGGTGTCGTCCTGCGGAATAATCCCGAGCAAAGGAATCTTCAATATATCCGAAATTTCCCGCGGAGATAAAATTTCCCCGTCCACGATCATGTCGCCCCGCACCATATTGATGACGAGATCGACACTTTTGAGTTGATAGCTCTTCAAAACGGAAATAACTTTATCCGCATCCCGCAGGGAGGAAATGTGCGGCGTCGTAACGACGAGCGCTTCCTCTGCCGCGGCGACAGCCCGATGAAATCCGCTCTCAATCCCCGCCGGCGAATCAATCAGAATAAAATCATAGCGCGGCGCCAAACCGTCCAAAATCAAACGCACCGCCTGCGGAGAAATGTATTTTTGCGGATCGGTATGGTTGGACGCGAGTATATGCAGGTTCGGATACTGCGGATGGATCACAAGCGCCTGTCTGGAACGGCACCGCCCTTCGATCACGTCCACGATATCATAATGCACGGCATTTTCAACGCCGCAGACAACGTCGATATTGTTTAGTCCGAAATCCGCGTCCGCCAAAACGACCCGCTCGCCCATTGCCGCAAGGCGCATCCCCAAATTGGCGGCAAGCGTGGTCTTCCCCACGCCGCCCTTTCCCGATGTGATTACGATTTTCCGTGCCACCATTCCTCTCCGATTTTCCGTTTTCTTACAAAATCCATTCTATCAGAAAAACAACCGTTTCTTTTTATTTTTTTGCACGAAAAAAGAGGAGTTTTGTCGTAAACTCCTCTTTTTTTAACGGTACTTTTATGCATCCTTTTAAACCGTTGTTGCTATTTTTAAAATTTGCTCTCCCGTGCGCCTATAAATTCGGGTTCGCCCGCTTCTTTCCAAATGCCGCGCGCCTTTTTCGCGCCGACGGTCCTTTCGTGCGTTTCGGCTATTTTGTTTCGCGCCGACGATTTTTCCAGCGCCGACAGACTTTATGCGTTGATGTCGCAGAAGGCAAATTTGGTCACGTCGAACAATCCTTGGTCCGTCATTTTAAGGGCGGGTATCACGGGAAGCGCCAAAAACGACAGACTCATGAATGCCTCCACGTCGCGCGATATGCCCATTGCGTATGCCTTTTCCAACAATTCTTCCGAACGCGCGATGTATTCTTCCGCAGGAAGAGAACTCATCAGCCCCGCAATGTCCAGCGCCAGCGATTCCGTCTTGCCGCCCTTGCTGATCGCCATGCCGCCGCCGATCTTTCGTATCTCTTCCACCGCAGACGCCATATCCGCATTATTGTCGCCCAAAACTATGATATTGTGGCTGTCATGCGCGATCGTGAGCGCGATGGCGCCGCCCTTTAATCCGTACCCTTCCAACAATCCGAGCCCGATATTGCCCGTATTGTGATGCCGCTCCACGACGGCAAGTTTCAACAGATCGGTGCCGTTTAAAACCACGTCGCCGTCCTTGCTCTCCACTTCCCGCACGACTTTTTCCGTCACGACGTTGTCCTTGATCAGGCGGATCACGTTTGCACGTTTTCCGCGCAAGGTAAGTTTAAAATCGTCCGCACCCACTTTTTTGTTTAAATGCACGGTGTTTTTTACCGCGTCCGGCAAAATTTTCTCCTTCGTTTCAAACAGCGCCTTGCCGTTTTGCGCGACGAGTTTCCCCGCTTTAAACGTATACGCGCACCGAAAATCTTTCAGATCTTCCAAGACCGCCAAATCCGCGTCGTAACCAGGAGCAATCGCGCCTTTGCCGTGCAGACGGTAGCATTCCGCGGCGTTGAGCGTCGCGATCGTAACCGCCCAGATCGGGTCCAGCCCCGCCTTCACCGCAACGCGGAGCGCATTATCCAAGTGCCCGTTCGCTTTCAGATCCGCCGCATGCCGATCGTCCGTACACAGTAAAAATCTGCGCAGATTTTTGGCATTGACCGCCTTGCAGTTCACCGCCACATTGCGCGTTGCCGAGCCTTCCCGAAGGTGAACGTACACGCCCTTTGAAACTTTTTCCTCCGCCTCTTCCGGACTGACGCACTCGTGATCGGTGCAAATGCCGGGGAAAATATATCCGTTCAGTCCCAAGCCGCTCGTATCCGGCGCATGCCCGTCGATGATCTTTCCCAACTTCTGCGCCGCTTCCAATTTCTTCATCACGTCCGGATCTTTATGGATCACGCCCGGATAATTCATGAATTCGCCGAGTCCGTGCAAAAAAGGTTCCTGCAAATATTTTTCCGTATCGGCGCCGTTGAGCACCGCGCCGCTCGTTTCAAACGGCGTCGCAGGTACGCAGGAAGGCAGCATCACCTTTACTTCCAGCGGCGTGTTTTTGGAGGCGTCCGCAATGTATTTCGCCCCCGCGATGCCGCAGACATTGGTGATTTCGTGCGGATCCGCTATGACGGTCGTCGTCCCCAGCGGCACGATCAGCTTCGCATACTCTTCGGGGGAAAGCTGAGAACTTTCAATATGCACGTGCGCATCGATCCAGCCCGGAACGACAATCTTGCCCGCAATGTCGTATTCCTTTTCGCCTTCGTACTTGCCGAAGCCTACGATTTTATCCCCTTTGATCGCTATGTCGCCTTCGCAGATCTCGCCCGTAAAGACGTTCACAAATTTACCGTTCTTCAAAACAATATCCGCTTTGATCCTACCAACTGCCGCATCGATAAACGTTTCCAGCATCGCCCTTCCTCCTGCATTCTTTCTTTTCCGCTTTATTATAGCAT
This sequence comes from uncultured Bacillota bacterium, assembly GCA_949283775.1. GTDB lineage: Bacteria > Bacillota > Clostridia > Christensenellales > Borkfalkiaceae > Borkfalkia. The sequence goes on along the minus strand of CASDTU010000056.1, from coordinate 26,210 downwards.
ATCCTTTGTAAAAAAGAAAGCGCTGCACAAAAATTAATGCCGTGCAGCGCCGATATTTCTGCGGATTAAGCCGCTTTCCTATGTTTTTGAAACTTTGCTTTACTATTGATCTTTATTTGAAAACATTTCCGACCCATGTACCCAAAGGGAATTTTTCATTGACAAAGTTCTGGAACGGATTTTCGCCGAAAATGTATTTGAATACATAGGAATCTCCGCACAGATCGTATGCCTTTTGAATGGGCGAAAAATTGGTAAACGTGCCGAGCACCACGCCGACCGCCAAAAATACGATCAACGCGATAACGACGGAATAAATCCCCCCGAAAATCTTATCGATCAGATTGCAGGGCTTATATTTATTCAATTTGCGCAGGAAATGCTTTAAAATCGCCATCAAAATAATAATGATGATCCCTAAGACGACCCAGATGATCAGATACAATACAAAAGACGCAAAACCAGCAGCGTCCATATTGATGATCTTTCCGCTTCCGATCAAAGACTCAAATGCGCTTTCCAATTTCGTCAGAATGCTCGTATTCTCCGCCAACGCCTGCTTGATCGAGGGAGATACAAAAATACCGAACAAGACGATCAGTCCCAGATCCAAGAGCCACCAACCCTTTGTCAGAAAGCCCTTGCGGAATCCGAAAAAGAAAATCAGAGCCATCAATAATACAAAAACAACATCGATTACGATTGCCATATTTTTTCCTCACCGTATAAATAAATTTTACAAATTCATAAAAAGCAAAACCGAAGCGCGTTCCGAATTTTCGGGACGCGCACTCTCATTTTATTGTTGCAGACATTTTATTGTTGCAGACCGCCCTTCAGCGCCGTTCCGCTCCTGTAAAAAATCAAGAATAAGCACCGCACAAAGTTCGCCCCTGCGCCGACCAAAAACCACGTCGTCAATGCGGAAAATCCGCTGACCCAGCAGAATACTCCGAACAACAAAAGCGCCGCCAAAAATGAAACCCACGCAAAGAAACGATGCCAGCCGCGGAACCGAAGTTTGCCGCCCAAGCTGAACAGGATCGGAAAGCCCAATACGACCAGCCCGGCATACACCAATACCCCGTACTGCACGACATACTTGCAGAAATTTCTGCAAATATTTGCGATCGTGGCATTCCCGGCAAACTCTTTTGCGGAGATCGCTTCCAGATACACAGCAAACCGAAGTCCGCCTTCCGAATCTTTATCGAATATGTAAGAAAACGCATCGAAACCCTTTACGCCGTAATCTCCGCCGAGCCATACCTGGAAAAACATTCCGATACTGAGCGCGATCAGCAGCGTGCAGACGATCGAGATCACGATCCTGTTCGCACTGCGCGCCCGTTTGGAATATTCCACCGCTTTCGGCTGCGCATATCCGCCCTTTGCTCCGTACGGATTCGCCCCGTATGCCGCCGCATTGTACGGCTGCGCATACGGCGCCGGATACGGCTGCGCATAATAGACCGGCTGCTGCGGAACGCCCTGCCCCATGGCCTGCGGCGCCGCCTGCGGATTGACGGAGGAAGCGTGCATACGATCGATCTCGCCGTGCAGCGCTTTTACTTCGCCTTTCAGCTGCGCTACTTCCGCCAAAAGTTCAAACCGTTCCTTCGGTCCCGATACGGGCTCCTGGCTCTCCGCGTTCGGCAGCTTCGCCGCCGCATTTTCCGCCGTAACTTCCTTTTTATAGTTGTTTAAATTCTCTTTCATTCGACGAAGAACGCTATCCATGTCTTCTTCAAACAGATAGCCGCAACGGGGACAACGGATCTTATTGTCCTCCGTTTCCGTGCCGCAATTTTTACAGATCTTCACGAATTATCACCCCTGTAAATTTTTTCTGCTTTTGCGTACGGCCTTTTTACATACCGACGCCTATTTCATTATACCTTTTCTCCGCAAAATTGTCAATCACTATCCGCAAATCTTAAAAGAAGAAGATTTTGACAAACGGTTTCATCTTGCGGCCGAATCAAAATTTTCTTCTTTTGTTCGACTCTGCTTCGCAATTTCTTCCTTTGTTCGACTCTGCTGCGCCGAACGGTATTTCCGGTTTTACAATCGATCATCCGTCGAAAGCGCCCCGAAGATCTACTTTTTATTGAAATTATCTTTGAGTGACACGATTTCCGACAGGATCAGCTTTTCGCCTTCCCGACACTTTTTATAGTAACCTGTACGCATCAGCTGAAACGCCGTCCCGTCTGCCGCCTGCATAAGATACGGCTCCGCTTTCGCTTCAAATATCTTTTCGCTCTCGCGGTTCATGCGCTCGGAAAAATCCTGTCCGGCATACTCCGCATCCAACAGCAGACTCTCATATTGCCGCACCTCAGCGTCCACCGCCGTATCTGCGTTCACCCAATGGATCACGCCCTTGACCTTGATCCCGCTCGTATCGTTTCCGCTGTGGCTCTCCGGCACATAGGAACACAAAACCTCGGCAGGCTCTCCGTCTTCGCCCAGCACAACGTCCTCACATTTTACAATATATGCGTTTTTCAGGCGTACGTACCCGTCTTTTTTGAGCCGGAAATACTTCGGAGGCGGGTTTAAGGAGAAGTCCGACTTTTCAATATACAAGTGTTTGCCGAACGTCACTTTCCTCGTCCCTGCGTTTTCATCCGTCTGATTGATCTCGAAATCCAGCTCTTCGCTGCCCTCATAATTGACGATCGTCAGCTTCAGCGGAGCGATCACAGCCATCGCGCGCTCCGCGTGTGCGTTCAGATATTCGCGGATGCAAGCCTCGAAATAGGAATATTCGCACTCGGAATTCGCCTTGGCGACCCCGATCCTCGAACAAAAATCCCGTACGGCCTCCGCCGGTACGCCGCGGTTGCGTATCCCCGCCAGCGTGGGCATCCTCGGATCGTCCCAGCCGTGCACCAGCTTTTCTTCCACGAGCTTTTTCAGGTACCGCTTGCTCATGACCGTATTGGTCAGATTTAATCTGGCAAACTCGATCTGGCGCGGCTTCGGATCAAACCCGAGCGTTATCCCTACCCAATCGTATAGCGGCCGATGATCTTCAAATTCCAGCGTGCACAGCGAATGCGTTACGCCCTGCATATAATCGCAGATCGGGTGCGCATAATCGTACATGGGATAAATGCACCACTGATCTCCCGTGCGGTGATGCGTCGCGTGCAAGATCCTGTAAATGACCGGATCGCGCAGATTGACGTTCGGCGACGCCATGTCGATCTTTGCGCGCAGACATTTTTCCCCGTCCGCATATTTCCCCTCTCTCATCTCCTGAAAGAGCTTTAAATTTTCTTTCACCGACCGGTTCCGATACGGACTTTCCGTGCCCGGCTCCGTCAGCGTGCCGCGGGTATTCTTGATCTCTTCCGCCGAAAGATCGCATACGAACGCCTTTCCTTCCCGAATCAGCTTCAGCGCAAATTCATAGATCGTTTCAAAAAAATCGGACGCATAACACTCGCGTGCCCATTCGTACCCCAGCCAATGGATGTCCGCTCGGATCGCGTCCACAAATTCCGTCTTTTCCTTCGACGGATTGGTGTCGTCAAAAAACAAATTACACTTTCCGCCGTATTTGAGCGCCGTTCCGAAATTGACATACATGCTCTTCGCGTGCCCGATATGAAGATATCCGTTCGGTTCGGGCGGAAACCGCGTCTGGATCGACGTCACCTTTCCGTTTTCCAAATCTTCGTTGATAAACTGTTCGATAAAATTGCTCGCTTCCACCGTCTTTGTCTCTTCCATTTTTATTCCTTTTGACTCCGTTATTTTGCTCTTCGCGCTCCGCGATTTCTTCCTTTTCAAGCCGCGTTTTTTTCTAAAAAAAGTTTCGGCTTTTTCCACTTACGAAAACTGCCCGTATCCGATGACCGCAGAATACCGCCGCTGAAATGTTACGATAACCCTGCGATCTCTCCGTTTTCGTCGATATCGATGTGTTCGGCGGCAGGATGTTTCCCGAGTCCGGGCATCAGCATGATGTTTCCGGCTACCGCAACGACAAACTCCGCGCCGCCCTTGACAATAATATCGCGCACGTGCACGGTAAACCCTTCCGGACGAGAGAGCAATTTCGCGTCGTCCGACAGCGAATACTGCGTCTTGGCGATAATGACGGGCATTTTGCCGTAGCCGCGCGCCTGTGCCTCGGCGATCTTGCCCTCCGCAAGCTCCGAATACGTTACGCCCGCTCCGCCATAAATTTTGCGCACGATACATTCGATTTTCTCTTTGATGGGCGCGTCCAACGCATAGGAATACTGCAATTTGCTCTCCTTCTGCGCCGCTTCGCAGACCGCGCTTGCCAATTCTTCTCCGCCTGCGCCGCCCTTTAAAAATACGTCCGTAAAGACGGCTTTCGCGCCGACCTTTTCGACGCCGTGCATGACCGCTTCGATCTCGGCAGGCGTATCACTCGCAAAGCGGTTCATCGCCACAACGACGGGCTTTTTATAGACGTTTTTGATGTTTTCTATATGTTTGTATAAATTCGGCAGACCTTTTTCAAGCGCCGCAAGGTTCTCTTCCGAAAGGGACGCCTTGTCCGCACCGCCGTGCAGTTTAAGCGCCTTTACCGTCGCTACCACTACGACGCAGGCAGGCTCGATCCCCGCGACGCGGCACTTTGTATCCAAAAACTTTTCCGCGCCCAGATCTGCGCCGAATCCCGCTTCCGTAACCACATAGTCCGCCAAACTCAGCGCCGTATACGTCGCAAGAATACTGTTGCAGCCGTGCGCGATATTCGCAAACGGGCCCCCGTGCACGATCGCCGGCGTACCTTCCAGCGTCTGCACCAAATTCGGCTTGATCGCGTCTTTCAAAAGCGCGGTCATCGCACCCTCCGCCTTCAAATCACGCGCAAAGACATATTCGCCCTTTCTGTTTTCTCCGACGATGATGTTTCCGATACGGCGCTTTAAATCCTTTAACGACGTCGCAAGACACAATATCGCCATGATCTCCGACGCCGCCGTGATCTCAAAATGTTCTCTCCGCTCCGTTCCTTCCCCTTCTTGCCCGATCGTGATGTTGCGCAGGGAACGGTCGTTCATATCCAGACAGCGACGAAAATAAATTTTTTCCGGATCGATGTCCAATTCATTGCCGCGGAACAGATGATTGTCCAAAATCGCACAAAGAAGATTGTTCGCCGCCGTGATCGCGTGCAGATCGCCCGTAAAATGCAAATTGATGTCTTCCATCGGCACGACCTGCGCATATCCGCCGCCTGCGGCGCCGCCCTTGATGCCGAACACGGGGCCCAGCGAGGGTTCGCGAAGCGCAAGACATACCTTTTTGCCCAGCCGCGCCATTCCGTCCGCAAGGCCGATGGATACCGTCGTCTTTCCCTCTCCCGACGCGGTTGGATTGATCGCCGTCACCAAAATCAGCTTGCCGCCGCGCTTGGCCGTGCCCGCCGTTATTTTGGCTTTATACCTTCCGTAACGCTCGATCTGCTCTTCTTTGAGGCCGAGCTTTGCGGCGATCCTTCCGATCTCCTGCATCTTGCACTGTTTCGCTATTTCGATATCCGTCAGCATATTTCTCTTCTCCCTTGTATTTTTTCACCGTCATCGGATCGCCCGTATCCGTTTTTTACCGTCCGAATCTCCGCTCTTTATAAAAATCAAATTCTTTTACGGCGCCTCTTTGCAATCGTGCGGAAGCCGAAGCGCCTCCCATGAAGAGCGATACAGTCCGTTTTCCTCAGTAAATCCGAACCGCTCCAAAGGAAGCCCCCATATATCCTCCGAAAAAACTTCCTTGACGAAATCGTTTTTGCACTTATTGATGAGCGTACGGAGCATCAGCTCTTTTTGCGGGCACTCCCGCTCGCACACCAGCCGCCCCTCTTGCGTCAGACCGCCGCCGTAACTGCCCGCATCGTCCTGCAATACAAAATAAAATGCAAAACCTTCTTTTTTTCGTAATAAAACACTCAGCATATTCACATTATAACATAAAAATAAAAGAAAGGCAAAAAAACTTGCACGCAGTTGCAGGTTTATGGTATAATTTTTTTAATTCTGACAAATTTCTTTTTCAGATACATTACAGGTTATAAGGTCATCGTATGGATATCGCAATTTTACAGGCTTTGGAAAAAATCCGCTGTCCGTTTTTGGACGTGTTTTTCGCAATCTTTACGACGATCGGCGAGGAAGCGGTCGTCGCCGCCATCGTCGCCGTCGTCTTTATCTGCTTCAATAAGCGAATCGGAGAACAGGCACTTTTGAGCGTTCTCTCCGCTTCCTGCGTTACCGCCGGGCTCAAAAGCGCCGTCCGGCGCAATCGTCCCTACGTCGCCGGCGCCGTGGAAAAAGTTGAGATCGACAATCCCATCGTGTCTACCGCCGACCTTACGGGCGACGTTTCCTTCCCCAGCGGACATTCCACCGCGGCGAGCTCCTTTTTCGGCACCCTCGCCATCCGGATCCGCAAATCCCTCGTCATCGCTCTTTGCTGCATCTTGACGCTCCTCGTGATGCTCTCCCGCCTCTACCTCGGCGTGCATTATCCCAGCGACGTCCTCACAGGCTTTGCGATCGGTACGGCTTTTGCCTTTTTTTGGGCCTTGGTCTATAAAAAATGGTATGCGGCGCGGCTGTACATCTTCCTGGGCATTTCGCTTCTGACCCTCCCGCTCTTGTTTATTCCGCGCACGGCTACGGAATCCATGTTTCAGATCTCCGCCCTCTCCATCGCCGTCGCCCTCTCTCTCCTCGCGGAAGAAAAATTTCTTTCGTTCGAAGATACTAAGATCTGGTGGAAACGCATCGCCCGTCTTGCAATCATCGGCGTCGCCGCGCTTATTCCTTTTCTGCCCATGCACTTTCTGCTGCCGGACGGGAATTGGTTCGATTTCCTGAAATATTTTGTTACGCTCGCTTTCGCCATGCCGCTTTCCTTTTACCTGTACAGAAAGCTGAAAATCTAAGCAAAACACACTTTCAAGCACGCAAACCGTTGACTTTATCGGCGGAAAAAAGTAAAATAGTAGAGAATTTGTGAAAAAAATCGAGGTATCTTATGTCTGACAAAAGAGCAGTAACAATGGAAAAAATCGTAAACCTCTGTAAGGCGCGCGGAATTATTTTCCCGGGCAGCGAAATTTACGGAGGCATGGGCAATACCTGGGACTACGGCCCCGTAGGCGTTGAGATCAAAAACAACATCAAGCGCGCATGGTGGAAAAAGTTCGTTCAGGAGAGCGAAAATTCTTTCGGCGTAGACGCTGCGATCTTGATGAATTCGCGCGTATGGGAAGCCAGCGGCCACACCGCTTCCTTTACCGATCCCAAAATGGATTGCAAGGAGTGCAAGGCCCGCTTTCGCGCCGACAATCTCATCGAAGGGCATTCCAAAGGCAAGGTAAACCCCGACGTCATGTCCAACGAAGAGATGGAAGCCTACATCGCGGAGCATAAAGTAGCCTGCCCTAACTGCGGCAAACACAACTGGACACCCATCCGCACCTTTAACTTGATGTTCGAAACGTCCCGCGGCGTTACCGACGAGAGCCAAAACAAGATCTATCTCCGTCCCGAAACCGCACAGGGCGAATTCGTCAATTTTCTGAACGTGCAGCGCACTACGCGCGCAAAAGTTCCCTTCGGCATCGCGCAGATCGGAAAAGCCTTCCGCAACGAGATCACGCCCGGAAACTTTATCTTCCGCACCATCGAATTCGAACAGATGGAGCATCAATGGTTCTGCAAAGAAGGGACCGATTTGCAATATTACGAAGAATACAAACAAAAAGCGAAAAACTTTTTGTTGGGACTCGGCTTTGACGAATCGCACCTGCGCTTCAAAGACCACGATAAACTCGCGCATTACGCGAAATCTGCCTGCGATATTCAGTATCTCTTCCCGATCGGATGGTCGGAACTCAACGGCATACACGACCGCACCGATTACGACTTATCCCGCCATCAGGAATATTCGGGCAAAAACATGAATTACCTCGATCCCGTTACAAACGAAAAGTATATCCCCTACGTCGTCGAATACTCGATCGGCGCAGATAGGCTGATGCTTGCCGTCCTCTGCGAGGCGTACGAGGAAGAGGAACTCGAAGGCGGAGACGTGCGCACCGTCATGCATTTCCACCCCGCCCTCGCCGCGTATAAAGCCGCGATCCTTCCGTTGCAGAAAAACCTTTCCGAAAAGGCGCGCGAGGTTTACAAACTCCTTTCCAAAAAATTCATGGTCACTTACGACGAAGCCGGCTCCATCGGAAAACGTTACAGAAGACAGGACGAGATCGGAACCCCCTTCTGCATCACGATCGATTTTGACACGTTGGAAAATAATTCCGTCACCATCCGCGACCGCGATACGATGGCGCAGATCCGGCTCGATATCAGCGAACTTTCTTCCTATATCGAAAAATCTTTGGAACACTGAAAATCTTTGAACGATCGACAATGTATGGACGGCTAAAAGAGTCCGTCCGGTTATAAGCGGTTAAAAGAGTCCGTCCGGTTATGAACGGTTAAAAGAGTCCGTCCGGCAAACATTCTGTTTGCCGGACGGACTCTTTTATTCAATGATTAAAATTTTTCGACTCTTATTCGCGATCGTATTTCATGCTATTTTGTCCGTTTTCTTTTATCGCCGATTATTCTGCTCTTTCAGATCCGCTTTGCGGCCGCGTTTTTTCCTGTTTGATATACAGCACGATCGCAGCTAATACGTCCACGACAAAAAAGAATTCCAGAACTTGCCAGAATAAGATCGCCCCGTTCCCTTCTTTTTTTTCTGAAATAATACGAAACGTTTTTACCGCGGAAACGATGGAAAAATAAACCATCGGGCAATACGTCAATCCGACCAATACCGGTATCAAAACAAACAGCCCTGCTATCAAAAAAGGATTTAAAAAACCGGCAACCAAACAAACACACAGTATAAAATTTATTGCAAAATACGGGAACATTGCAATCTTGAAACACAGTATATCTTGATAAGAAACCGCATTTTCCCCAGGCTTTAAAATAAATACAATGCAAGAGCGCAGTTCCAAAACAAGAGCTCCGACATACAACACGGCCGACAAAGCAAACAAGATTATTTTCAACCAAGATAAATTTGTCCGAAGCCAAACAATTCCTGCGGCTATAAACAGTATCTGCGCGGCATACAGCGCAACCAAAAAAACAACCGCCGTTTTCTTCATTCTCTCCCCCTCTCTATGGGCCGTTTCCTGAATACTTTGCAACGCTGCAACTTTCCCTTGGCACAAAACAGAATAACAAAACATCTGTATTTGCGCATAGATCAAAAAAAATATGAAACGCGGAGGCAAAATTTACGCCTCCGCATTCAGCCCTTTGGTGCGGATGACAGGATTTGAACCTGCAAGGTAAAACCACTGGATTCTAAGTCCAGCGCGTCTGCCAATTCCGCCACATCCGCATACCTCCGGATACCGTATCTATTATACAGTATCGGCTCTCAAATTGCAAGCGCAGCTTCGCTGTTTATTGTACGATTTCGCCGCCGCGCTCCTCCAATTCTTTCCGATCGATTTTTCCGATCAGATTCACCGGCAGTTTTTCTTCCAATACGATCTCCTTCGGAACGGCATACCCGATCAGACGCTTTCTGCACGTCTTTAAAATTTCGTTCCGAAGCGCTTCATCGTCCGAATTTGCTTCCTTTTCCACGTATAAGCGGACGACCTGTCCCTTGATCGGATCGTCTGCTCCCACTGCGCACGCTTTCTGCACGCCCTTGACAAGAAGCGCCGCCTCTTCCACTTCGCAAGGATAGACGGGCACGCCGCTGACTTTGATCATGTTTTTGATACGCTGTTTAAAGTATAAGTATCCTTCGCTATCCGCCCAGCCGTAATCGCCCGTTTGCAGCCAGCGCTTTCCTTCCGCTTCCATGAACGGGTTTTCCTCTTCGCTGAAATACCCCAGCATCGCCTGCTCGGTATGCAGGCAGATCTCTCCGATCTCCCCGTCTAAAACGCGTTTTCCGTCCCGAAAAATTCCGATCTCCGTTCCGGAAAGCGGATAACCGATCGAATTCTCTCTGTGATGCGCCCTCGTATTTACAACGCAAACCCCCGCCGTCTCCGTCAATCCGTATCCGACGTACATCCGCGCATTGCTTCCGCCCTTCTTTAAAACCGCGTTAAAATCGTCGATCAGCTTTTGCGGCACGGCATCGCCGCCGACAAACACGTCTTTGACGGCGGAAAGATCCGCTTCCGTAAAGCTCTTTTCCGCGAGAAGTTTCAGATACATCGTCGGAACGCCCGTCAAAACGTTCGCTCGTTCCCGCACGATCTGCCGCGCGCTCCTCTTGGCGGAAAATTTCAGGCACATGATGCTCGTCCTGCGCATCATCATGCACATATGCATATTGATGCACAGCCCGTATCCGTGAAAAATGGGCAATACATTGTACATCGCCCTATAATTTTCAAGTTTTTCGCCCAAAAACTCCTGCGCCTTTGCGCACAGGCGGTTGCACACCCGGTTTGCGTGCGCGATCGTTTTGGGTTCGTCCGTCGTGCCGCCGCTCGCAAGCAGTACGGCAGGTTCGTCCGCTTCGAACGACGCCGCCAAGCGTTTGGGATTTTTTCTGTCTTTTAAATAGATTTCCAGCGAAGTATATCCCTTCGCGCGCTTTTTCTGCGTGCAGGCGTAGTACAGCCGCGCCGCCCTGCCCATATAAGCTCCGCTGTTGCTCACCAGCGCCGGAACGCCGAAATCATACTTGCCGCAGGGATACAGATCGTAAAGGACAAGAAGTTTGCTCTCGGTTTTCTGCACGCTCTCCTTCAGCTTCTCCGGAGGAATGAACGGATGCACCAAACTTACGATCGCCCCCAATTTGTTGACCGCATAAAACGCGAAGACCGCCGCCGGCGAATTCGGCACGCAAAGCGTTACGACATCGCCCTTCCCGATGCCGTACTCCGCAGAAAAATTGTCCGCAAGAAGGTCGATTCGGCGAAAAACTTCGTCAAAAGAATATTTTTTTCCATAAAACGAAATTGCCGTCTTTACCGTGCAGTCCGCAATATTCAACCGCGCCGCTTCATACATGGAACAATTGTCGTTCAGCCGCTTTTCTGCCAAAATGCTTACCTCTTTTTTAAACCCGTTTTTCGTCTATCCAAACAACAGCGTTATACTCGCCGCAATCAAAAAAAGCAGCGGAATGACCACCATATGCGAAACATACACCACAGCCGCGTGTCTTCCGAAAAAGCAGACGCCGCTGTTCCAAGCCCCGTCATAGGGCGCAAACGTATCTCTCAGACGGGTATGATAGATCAATCGCCCGAGGATGCCGCCGATCAGGATAAACGCCGCCCACGGCAAGATCGGAAAATAGTCGCCCGAATAGCTGTAAAAGTCAAACCCGTCCACCGGCACAAAGATCGAAAGCCCGATGTTTTCCGCCAGCGTATCGCGCGCGGGGATCTTTGAAAACAATTCAAAATGCCCCTCGACCGGTCCGATATCGACGCAGACCGTATAACAGAAAACCAACAACGCGATTCCGATCACGCCCGGAAGGCAGCGAAGCCCCTCTTTGACGATTTTCGAAATCTTACCGTCCCCGCAGCACTCGCCCAAGGCGATCGCCGCGTTGTCCAAAAGCGCGTAGAGAAAAATCCCGCTCGCAAGCATATGGATCACACCGAACAAAACGGTGGCTCCGCTCAGTCCGAAATTCTCGATCACGGATGTGATCGCCGTGATGCCCGCCGCAACCAGCGCCAGCGGAATACTTCTGCGAAAATTGCCGCGCGTCAGCGTGCAGCTGATGCCGCACAAAGTAAAAAAAGTAGTGACGACGATCTGCCACACGACAGCCCGCACGTTCCAAGTCCAATACCACTCCGCCAAAGCCTCGCTCTCCGCAAACAGGCTCGTGCCGAGCGTTTCGTTGATAAACGGAACGACGTCCCACAGACAATACATGAAATGATCGAAGATCATCAGCGTAACGCATAAGCCGCGCAGAAAATCGATTTCCCAAAATCGGGTCCTCCCCCTGCCGCTGTATCTTGATACCATCTTTTTATATCCGGCGTTGCCCGGATCTTTTACGTCGATACCGTTGATATACATTGTATAGATTTTATCATTTTTTCTGCCTTTTTGTCAATTCCAGGAAAACGGCTAAATCAAAAATAAAGTGCGGATATGGTAAATTTTATATATAAAAAATCCCGCTTTAAAGAGCTGCTCTTTTAAATTGTCCGTGAAAACGGTCTAACCCTTCCTTGTCCTAAAAGAATCATTGTTATGCAAAAATATCGTTCACTATCTCTCTCAGTTCCTGTACGCTTGTGCAAGTAAAAAGTTTTGCCTTCCACGCCGAACAGTTCCGCATTCCGCGAATATAAAACGACGTCATCTTGCGCATCTGTACGACCGTGAATTTTTCGCCGTAAAAACGCAGCATATCTTCCGTTTGCCGTTCGATGGTATCCCGAATGTCCCAATCCCCGTCCTTGCCCAAAATTTCCGAAAAAATATGGGGATTGTACATCGCCGCACGCGCGACCATCACACCGTCCGCGCCCGTTTTTTCCAGCATAGACGCGGCGTCTTTCCTCGAAAAAATACCGCCGTTTGCAATGACGGGGATCGATACGGCGTTTTTTGCCGCCGCGATCTCAGCATACTCCGGTTCGCCGGAATAATACCGCTCGCGTGAACGGCCGTGCACGGTGATCAGATCGGCGCCCGCGCCCTCGCAAAGTTTGGCAAATTCCGCCGCGATCGGCTTATCCGCCGTCAGCCCGATCCGAAATTTTACGGTGATGTTTTTTTTGCTCTTTTTGCACTCCGAAATTATTTTTTCGGCAAGTGGCAGATTCTGCAACAGCGCGCTCCCTTCCCCGTTTTTAAAAACTTTCGGCACCGGACAGCCCATATTCAGATCAATCACGGAATAGTCTTTCAGCGCCTCGCTTTCGCACGCCGCGCGCAGGATCGCAGGATCGCTCCCGAACAGCTGCGCGGCCGTCTGCGGCTCGCTTGCGTCCTTATACAACAGCGCTTTCGTCGCTTCGTTGTCATAAAGAAGCCCCTTCGCGCTGACCATTTCCGTAAAACACAGCCCTGCGCCGAACCGATAGCAGAGCTTGCGGAAAGCAAAATCCGTATACCCTGCAAGCGGCGCGCAAAACACGTTGTTTTCGATAAACCGATCGCCTATCCTGACTCCATCGCCCAGCTTCGCTCTATTTTTTTGCACTGCGTTTTGCCCTCTCGTAGTATTCCCAAAGCTCTTTCGGCGAAAGGTCCCGCATCTCTTTCCCGTCCGCAGCGATCAGCTGTTCCGTCGCGCAGAACCGATCTATAAATTTTTGCGTGCTTTGCTGCAAGCTCTGTTCGCAGTCCGCGCCCGCCAACCTGCCGACGTTTACCGCCGAAAAGAGAAGATCGCCCGCTTCCTCCGAAATATGAGCGGCGTCGCCCTCTGCAACGGCGTCCAGAAGCTCTGTAAGCTCCTCTTTGACTTTTTCCGCCGCTTCCGCAGCGTCTTTAAAATCATATCCGGCTTTCGCCGCGCGCTTTGCCGCCTTTTGCGCGCGCATGACGGCAGGAAATACGATCGGCACGTCGCGGACGGAATCGCCCGCCGTCTTCTGCCCCTTTTCTTCCCGTTTGTTTTTATCCCATACCGAAAGCGCGCCTTCCGCGTCCGACACTTTATCTTTGCCGAAAATGTGCGAATGGCGGAAGATCAGTTTCGAACAGACGCCGCTGAGTACGTCCTCGGGCGAATATGCGCCGCGCTCCTGCGCCAAAACCGAATGAAACGCGCCCTGCATCAAAACGTCGCCCGTCTCTTCCATGATCTTATCGTCGTCCTTGCTCTTGACCGCGTCGACCAATTCGTACGCCTCTTCGATCATATTCCCGCAAATGCTCTCGTGCGTCTGCGCCCGATCCCACGGACAGCCGTCCGGAGCGCGCAGAAGCCGCAATATTTCCAGCAAATCTTCATAGTCAAAGCGCGCTTTTTTCAAAAGCGGAATACGATCCACGACGATCGCACAGCCGGCGTCGTACTCTTCCGCCCGATCCGCCTCGTACAGTTTGATCTTTTTCGCATTGCCGCCGCGAATAAACCAAGCCTGCGTTTCATCGCCGAACGCTTCGCACAGCCGCAATTTGACGTCGCCCGCGATCAGTTCGCAATCCACGTCGTACACCGCAAGAGGCAGCGAAAGCCTGCCTATTTGCCCCAGCGAATATGCGGAGACCGCCATGCGGTCGCACGCGTAAATTTTCGCGCACGCAAAGGCCGTGTCCGCTTTGGATACGCCGCTTTCCACGCGAATGTTCTTTTCCTTTTTCAGCAGAATCTGCGCCGATACGTCTTCCGATACGCTGCCGTCTACACAATACACGACGTCGCCCGCCTTTGCCGCCGCAAGCACTGCCTGCGCCAAATTTTTATTCAGCGTATCGAAATTTCGGCTCTTTCCGTATATGTAATCGAGCGTCTCGTAGGAAACGCCCATTTGTTTTACGCTCTCTGCCGAATGCACAGCATCCGTGCGGAGCAACACTTTCGCTCCGCTCAATAAAAGGCGCTTTCCGCCTTCCGTCAAATCTTCCGCTTTACACCCTAAGCCTACGATACTGATCATATTTTTTCTTCCTCCGTACCAAACCGAGTTCCTCTTCGCTGAATGCGCAAAACGCTACGGACAGTGAACAATATACCAGCGCCGCTACCGCAAGCGCCGCAAAAATATTGATCCTCCCAAACGGTACAGCCGCCAAAACCGCCGCAAGCGAAAACGCCCCGAATTTGAAGATTGTCCCATAAAACCGCCGTCTGTTTTTTCTGTCCTTTATACTATATACCAAATTGATTCCGAATGCAACCAAATAGCACGCGGCGGAGGCATACGCGGCCCCGAAAATCGATATTTGCGGCACGCGAAGCAAAAAGAATTCCAAAATCAATTTCACGGCGACTGCCGCCGTCATGGAAATTGCCGATATTTTTGCGCGGCCGCTACCGGTCAGACAAGCGGAGAGCGTCTGCACCAGCGCCAAAAGCACGCAAGATGACGACAGCCCCCTGACAAGCCCCGATAAGACGATCCCCTGTTCCCCCTTTACCGAAGGAAAAACCGTCTGTGCGACGGGTAAGGAAAACGCGAACAAAAATACAGCCGCCGGCAAAGCCAAAAACAGCGTACACTTTAAGGCGAATGCGCACTTTTTTTCCGCCTTTTCGGCTTCGCCGTTTTCCGTCAGGCTCGACACCAGCGGAATGGACGCCGCCGCCAAGCCGTAGCATACCGATACGGGAAGATTGATCAGCGTCGTCGCGGCGCCTGCATACAGCCCGTACAGCGCCGTAGCGCTGTCACTGTAACGCCCGACGAGATTGACGATCAAGATACTGTCGATCATGTTGGACAGCGGCAGTACCCCCGCCGCTATCGTAACAGGAATCGTTACGCGAAGCAACGCCGCGGCGCGCGGCAGCATTGCGCGGTCCCGATACAAAGGCGAAACTTGTTTTTGACGGAGCGCGGCGGCGAGCATAAACACGGTCGCCGCGCACTCGGAAACGGTTACCGAAAGCAAGGTAAAAACGACCGCCGTCACAGTATTGCTGCGATACAGATACGCAAAATACAGGCCGAATCCGATTTTCACGACCTGCTCCACGACTTCGGAAACAGCTGTCGGAACAAAATTGCTCTGCCCTTGATAATACCCACGAAAACAGGACAATACGCTCACTAAAAAGACGCTCGGCGCCAAAGCGCGATATGCGTTGACCGCGAGCGGCTCGTTTTGCGCCGCGCTCATCAGCGGCGCAAACAAAAACATGACCGCCGTCCCGACAAGACCGATCACCGAAAACAAAGACATCGATTTGCGCAGCACCGCCCGCATACCCAGCCTGCTTCCGCTCGCCTGCGCCTGCGATACGAGCCGCGCAAGCCCCGAAGGAATCCCCGTTGCCGATACCGTGAGCAACAAGCAGTATAAGGGATACACCATCTGATAAATGCCGATGCCTTCTCCGCCCAACAGATTCGTCAACGGAATGCGGTAAAACGCACCCAATATTTTTGCGGCTATTCCGCCGACCGAAACGATCAACGCGCCGCGGATAAAATTTTGTGTTTTCATATGTACGCCCATGCAAAGATCCTATCAAAACGATCTTCGCGCAAGCAAAAACGGCGGATACACAGGAAAAAGAGCGCCTACCGAACCCGGCGCGCTCTTTTCTTTACTCGAACTGATTTGCCAAAATATCCGCTGTAAGACGGCAGAGCTTCACTGCGCTGTTTTCCATTTTGATCCCCTCTTCGCTCGACAGCAGCGACACCGCGCCGAGACAGTCTCCGCCCGACACGATCGGTACGATGATCTGCGCCGTCACGCTATGCTGCGCATCTTCCGTCAAAGGTACGATATCGCCGCCTTCCGCAAGGCTCGCCACATAACTGCGGCGATCCCGCATGATCGCTTCCAGCTGCTTGGAAATATGCTTTTTACTGTATTCCTTTCTTCCCTCTCCCGAAGCATATAAAATCTCGTCCGTATCGCAGATCACGGCAAGATAGCCGCTCAAATCGTTCAATGAACGGGTTGTCCCTTCTGAAAATTTTTCCAGCGTCGCGATCGGCGAATACTTTTTCAACATCAGCTCGTCCCGATCGGTAAATATTTCCAGCGGGTCCCCGTCTTTGATTCGCAGCGTGCGCCGTATTTCCTTCGGAATGACCACTCTCCCGAGTTCGTCGATCCTCCTTACGATTCCCGTTGCCTTCATTCTTTTCCTCCTCATACCGCTTCTGTCGCGGTTTTTTCAAAACAAGTATGTGTAAATATTTTTTCCGTATTCCGCTTTTTTTCCTTTTTTTCAAATTTTTCCACTTTTGGCTCGATCTTTCCTGAAACCGCCTCAAAAGACAGACGCAAAAGGGCTCACCTTTCCCGTAATCAACGCAAACGGACAAACGCCTCGCGGTTTTCCTTTCTCTCCCCAAACGGACAGACAGCCGCCTGCAAAAAATTTTCAGGCGGCTGTCTGTCTTCAACCAAACGAGTTTTTCAATTTACGTTTTTTAACTTGTTCCCCGAATGCGGGCTCTTTATCTTCTCTGCAAACTCTTTGCCATTTCCAAAAGTTTGGGATAGCATTTTTCAAAAAACAGCCGATAGGACTGACAATATTTGTTTCTTGCAAGTCCTTCTCCCGAAATCGGTTCGCGCTGCCGCCTGCACCCGCCGCGGCAAAGGCGAAACCATCGGCACTCCCTGCATTCCGCATCGATTTGCAGCGATTCCTTCCGAAACGTTTCGATAACGCCCGATCCCGCCAGCTCCGCAAAAGAATTTTCGCGCAGATTCCCCATTTTATACCTGTCCAGCGCGTAAAAATCGCAAGGGTACACGCTCCCGTCGCTCTCAATCGTAAAATACGCCGTACAGACGCCGCGCATATCACAGCTTTCCGGCTCATACCCCATCAAAATCTGCAAAAAATTGTCAAACATGCGCATACTTACAAATTTCTTCTTTTGAAACGAAGCGTAGTACTTTTCAAACGCCAGGATCAAAAATTTTGCATACGGCTGCGGCTCCAACGAAAAATCCGCGCCCTGCATCCCGAACCCGTCGATACAGGGAATGAATTGCAGAAACCGAAAATCGTTGTACAAAAAGAAATTGCAAACGCGGTTTGCGTTTTTTGCGGCCAAATTGCTGACGACGCTCAAAATGTTAAATTCCACGCCGTATTTTTGAAACAATACACTCGTCTGCCGCACCTTTTGAAAAGTGCCTTCCCCCGACGGATCCAGCCTGTACGCGTCGTGAATTTCCTGCGGCCCGTCCAAAGACAGCCCGATCAAAAAGTTATTTTCCTGAAAAAACCGCGCCCACGCTTCATCTACGGCATAGCCGTTCGTCTGCAAGCTGTTTGCGATCCGCACCCCCGTACGGTTATATTTTTTACACAGCTGCATATGCCGCTGAAAATATGCAAGTCCTGCCAGCGTCGGCTCTCCCCCCTGAAAGGCAAAAGATACGCTCCCTTCCGCATAGTCAAAGACTTTTCGTATCATCGTTTCCTGCATTTCCTCTGTCATGATCCCGTAACTTTGACAGCCGCGGTTTTTGCCTTCATCGGCGTAAAAACAATAGCGGCACCGCATATTGCAGCTGCCCGACGCCGGTTTTATCAACATTGTCATCTGTGGCATTTTTCTTCTCCTTTCTCCTCTTCGTTTTTAAAGCAGCAGATAAAACAACGCACCCACGGCGCCGCTGCCCAAAATAACAAAAATCGGATTGGGCTTAAATTTCCGAAGTATAAACAGTCCGATGCCGTAAAGAATTACCGCTACGAGATTGAGTTTCGATACATCCGTGTTGAAGCCCTCCGTTCCCCAAAACGTAACGATCAGAATAGATAATCCTGCGGAAGCGATCAGCGCAACGACCGCCGGTCGCAAAAAGCCCAGCACCCCCTGCACCAGCGATAAACTGCGAAATCTGTAATACAAAAACGCCAGGCAGGACACGATCAGCATGGCCGGCAAAATACAGCCCATCGTCGCTATGACGCCGCCCAAGATCCCCCCGACCTGTATCCCTACAAACGTGGCGGAATTGACGGCGATCGGGCCCGGCGTCATCTCCGCGATCGTGATAAGATCGGTAAAATCCGTCATCGTCAGCCAGCCCTTATCCTCCACGACGCGGCTTTGCAAAATCGGTATGGAAGCATACCCGCCGCCGATGCTCAGCGCGCCGACTTGCATAAACACCCAAAACAGTTCCAGATACAGCATTTTTCTATTCCCTTCCTCTTTGCTCGCTCTCGCCGTTTTTTTGCTTTGCCGCCTGTCCCGTTTCCTCTTCCTTTCGGTTTTCTTCCCGCGAAAAAGTTTCCTCCCGTCCGTCCGAAGCTTTCTCCGCGGCGGATCCTGCGCAGCCGCTTTCTTCCTGCGAGGGAGCTTCTTTCGCTGCCTTTATCGTTTCTTCGGATTGCGATACGGTTGTTTCTCTTCCCTCTGCGGCTAGGGACACATTAACTTCTCTCGTCTCTTCCGTTGGGGACGCTTTTGCTTCTTTGGATTCTTCCGCTTGGAACACAACCTCCCCCGTCTCTTCCGCTTCTGCGGCAGGCTGTTTTTTCTTCTTTTTCAAGAAAAACCTCTGCCCCAAACAAAATACTACCGCAAGAGCAATACAGCCTAAAATGACATATACGACGTTCAGATCCACAAAAAATACCAAACTAAAAGCAGCAACCATGACGCCGATTTGCAGAATATTTTTCTTTTTTGCCACTTCCGTACCCATGGAAAAGACGACGTCGCACAAAACCGCCGCAACGCCTGCCTGCATCCCCTTCAATACCGCGTTAACGACGACGTTATCGCGAAATGCCGCGTAAAAGAAGGATATGACCGACAAAATAATGAGCGGCGGCAGGATCGTGGCAAAAACCGCCAGCGCCGCGCCGATCAGACCGGCAACTTTATAGCCGACCAGGATCGCCTCGTTGACGGCGATCGCGCCCGGCGTCGCCTGCGCGATTGCCGTCAGATCCATCATCTCCTCTTCTTCCAGCCATTTGAGTTCTTCCACAAATTTTTTTCGCATCAGCGGAATGATCACAAAACCGCCGCCAAACGTAAAAGCGCTGATGTACAGACAGGAAAAAAATAATTTCCAATATTTCTTTATTTTCTTCAACGCCGTATCTCCTTTTTTACTCGATAATTATTATACCACTTGACCTTTTATTTGTAAAATATTATAATAGTATATATATCATAATAAAATCTTTATATCATCGGAGAACGGCATGACACTGCGCCATCTGAAAATTTTTAAAGAGGTTTATGAACAGAAATCCGTAACAAGAGCGGCGGAAAAGCTGTATTTGGCACAGCCCGCTGTCAGCAACGCGCTTGCAGAAATCGAGAAACAATACGGCGTCATTTTATTTCAGCGCCTCAGCAAAGCGCTTTTAGAAACGGAGTCCGGCAGACAGCTGTATGAAAGAGCGTGCGCCGTCCTGTCCGCTTTTGAGGATTTTGAAAAAAACGCCCGACAAGCCAACCGCACCGACAGTCTGCGGCTGGGAACTTCGCTCAGCATCGGAACCTATATCTTGCCGCAGCTGCTCGCCCTTCTGAAAGAAAAATTTTCCGATACTTCCTTTTCCGTCAAAATTTTTAAAACATCCGCCATCGCTCAACTCGTCGCCTCGGGGGAATTGGATTTCGGGCTCGTTGAAACAGGCGTCTCCCTGTCCTGTCTGAAAACGGAAAAATTTTTCGGCGATAAACTCGTAGCCGTCTGCGCGCCGAGTTATCCTGCGCCCAAAAACCTCACTGCCGCCGATCTCATGCGCCATGACTTCATCTTACGGGAGGAAGGCAGCGCTTCCCGCGATGTTTTTGACGACTATCTGAAGAAATACGAGCTTACCTTGCGTCCCGTTATCGAGTCTGCAAATCCGCAGGCAGCCGCGGAATGCGCTCTCAGCGGGCTCGGTATCGCGATCCTGCCCCTCAGCATCGTCGAAAAATCTGTCGCCGAAAACAAACTGCGCATTGTGGAGATCGAAAACGCAAATTTTATCCGTTCTTATTATCTCCTCACCCATAAAGATAAGCGCTTTACCCCGAATCAGGCGGATATATATACTTTCTGCAAGAACTACGGAACCTCTTTCAAAAACAATGCGCATTGTCTTTGAATCCGCCCTTCGATGATTGCAAAACCGATCCATGCGCTTTCCGATTTTTCTGATCGCTGAAATAAAAATTTTCGGCGCCGCCCGTTTTTTTATTGACTTTTCGCTTTGAAAGAAGTACAATAAAGCCGTTGTTTGAGGGAGTAGCAAGCGCTTTTTTCAAAAACGCAACAAGTCAACATACTGACCTGACTTCGGTCTGGCTTGTTTTAATTTGCGAGACTCATGTATAACTTTTCAGCTATACACGAAGTCTCTTTCTTTCTGTTTTGCACAGTTCGGGTATGGCAAAAGCCGTACCCGTTTTTTTATGCTTTTATATAAGCAAAACTCTATTTGCAGAAAGTATATATGCTTTTACATAAGCAAAATTCTATATGCTTTTACATAAGCAAAATGCAGGGGTGATTCACTATGGACTGGACTTTTCTCTTTTTTCTCAACAGCGCATTGCTCGGCGTCGGGCTCACGATGGACGCCTTTTCGGTTTCCCTCGCAAACGGACTCAACGAACCGCAGATGCGCCGCCGAAAAGTGTGCGGCATCGCCGGCGTCTTTGCCTTTTTTCAGGCGGCCATGCCCATGCTCGGCTGGATCTTGGTACATACGATCGCATCCTATTTTCAAGCCTTCGAAAAGGCAATCCCGTATATTGCGCTCGTTTTGCTTCTCTTTATAGGCGGCAAGATGATCTGGGAAGGGGTTCATAAAAAAGAGGACTGCGTCCCCTGCCTCGGCATTTGGACCCTGTTGGTGCAGGGCGTGGCAACCTCTATCGATGCGCTCTCCGTCGGTTTTACCATCGCCGACTACAACTGGCTTTCCGCCCTCGTCTGTTCGCTCATCATCGCCTTTGTTACGTTTTGGTTTTGCTTCGCCGGCGTCTTTATCGGAAAAAAATTCGGAACAAAACTGGCAGGCAAAGCCTCCGTTTTCGGCGGCATTATCCTGATCGCGATCGGGATCGAGATCTTTTTGACAGGCATTTTGTAAAATTATCTATTAAACCGCAATCAAACGATATGCCCCTGTAAACCGACTTGACGACAGCCTTTCCGTCGGTACAATGAACCCTGATCAAGCGTTTTGCCCCTGTAAACCGACTTGACGAGAACCTTTCCGTCGATAGCATGATCGCTTTTTTAAACACGCAGCCGGCGCAAAATTTTGCGCCGGCTGCTTTTTTATCCATCAACAAATTTCTGTCCTGCATAAATAACTATCCTTAATCTGACAACCTGAAAAACACATTGCGTGTTTCATCCTTCCCGATCGATATTGTTTTCAACTGCATCTTTCTGTCCCGCATTGTCCTTTGCGGCCTTGTTTTTGCCGATTTTTGCAAGCGCTTTTCGAAACTGAAAATAAAACAGGATCGCTGTAAAACTTACGGCGAGAAAATCGGCGACGGGCTCCGCAATAAAGACGGCCAGCGCCTTATCGACCGGCAGGATCGCAGGCATCAGATAAATACAAGGGAGAAGCAGAATAAATTTCCGCATAACGGCGACGAGAATAGACGATTTTGCGTTGCCCAAAGACACGAACGTCATCTGACACGCCATCTGAACTCCAAAAATCAAAAGCACGGCACAGTAAATACGAAGTGCGGTCTTTGTATATTCGATCAGCGACTGCGAAGACGTGAAGAGCACCGCAAACGCCTGCGGAAACAGCATGACGATCAACCAAAGCAAAACCGAATAACACACGCTGATTTTCAGTAGCTGAAAATACGCCGTCTTTACCCGTTCGGAGTTTTCTGCGCCGAAATTATAGCTGACAATGGGCTGTGCGCCCTGCCCCAGCCCCTGCAAGGGAAGAAGCGCAAACTGCATGACGCTGCTCAGGACCGTCATGGCGCCGACCGCTATGTCGCCGCCATACCTTTGCAGGGAAGAATTAAAGCAAACCAAAATCACGCTTTCGCTCGACTGCATCACAAAGGCGGAAAGTCCCAGCGCAAGCGCAGGGAATAAAATCCTTGCAACGGGTATAAGATTTTTGATCTTTATTTTTAAAAACGTCTTTTTTCCCAATAAAAAAAGAAGAACCCAAGCACAGGAAAAAGCCTGCGACAGGATCGTTGCAAGCGCTGCGCCCTGCACGCCCATATCCAACGCAAAAATAAAAATCGGATCCAAAATAATATTGCTGACGGCGCCGATCAAAACGGACAGCATCCCCGTTCTGGCAAATCCCTGCGCCGTAATAAACGCGTTCATGCCCAGCGTAAGCTGAACAAAGATCGTGCCGATCGCGTAAATATTCATATAATCGCAAGCGTACCCGATCGTTTTGGAGCTCGCGCCGAATATCCACAGTAGCGGCTCATTGCACAGCAGCAACACCGCCGTTAAAACAGCGGAAAGAATAATCTGCGCCGTAAAACAGTTTCCGAGCGTCTTTTCCGCCGATTCAAAATCGCCCTTCCCCATAAAAATCGACGCGCGCGGTGCGCCGCCGTTACTGATCAGCGCTGCAAACGCCGATACGATCAGAATCAGCGGCAGACAGACGCCCAAGCCCGTCAGCGCCGCCTCTCCGCTCTGCGGAATGTGCCCGATATAAATTCGGTCTACTAAGTTGTACAGCATATTGATCAGCTGCGCCACTACCGTCGGAAGCGCCAGCTTCCATAAAAGTTTTCCGACCGGCTCTTTCCCTAAAAACTCTTTTTCGTCGTTCATTTTTTCGTCCCCGTTTTCCGTTCAACTCCTTCCGGCACAAACTTCTTTCCCTGTTTACCATTTATGAAGCAGACAACGAAACAAGGCGTTTCGTTGTCTGCTTCATAACCGTATTCTGTCTTCTCTTCCAAAAATCTTTTCTGTAACAAAACTTTTCTTTCGCTGATTCTTTCCTCGGCAAAACTTTTTTCAGCCGTTCCGCTCTTCGATCATGCTCTTTACTTTCATCAGCCGCGTGAGCCCCGCACGCTCGTTTTCGTCCAACTTCATAGTAATATAGCGAATAGTCTCTTCAATGTTCGGAATCATGACATATTCCAGTGCATTGACGCGGCGTTTACTCTTTTCGATTTCATCCGCAAGCATCGCCGTCGCTTTTTCCGCCTCCGCAAGCTGCAAGAGTTTTCCCAGCACTTTACTCACCAACAAAACGGCATAGTCCGCCTCACTCGTTACATCGACAAAAGAATACGGGTACTGCGTTCCGCTCTGCGTCTGCTGCAAATTCAGTTTCGGAATCTCCACATTCAACACGTTGACCGTCGTACACTCCAAATCTACCGCTACGGTCGGCATGGAAAACGCGAGCTCGATCTCCTTTCGGGACATAAATCCGCGCGCAAGCGAAAACTGGCGCAATACGTTTACCACGTCCTGCTCCACGCTGTCGCGCAGTTTTTTCGTCTCGCGCACGAGCACGGAAAAACGCCGGACCATTTCATCCGTCTTGTCTTTTAACAATTTATGCCCGCGCTGCGCCGTCTTTAACCGCGCTTTGAGCTTTTTCAGCTCCATCCGCGTGGGATTTACGTTCATTCTTGCCAAAGCAATTCCCCTTTTCAGTCTTTGCCGAGATATTTTTCAATATATTGCTCTTTGATACGCTTTAATTCTGACCGCGGCAGAATACGAAGTAGTTCCCAGCCGATATTCAACGTCTCTTCGATCGAGCGATCGGTCGTAAAGCCCTGCGACACATACTTCTTTTCAAAACTTTCCGCAAATTTCGCGTACAGTTTATCCGTTTCCGAAAGCGCCGCTTCGCCCAAGATCGCCGACAGCTCCTTTGCTTCCTTGCCGCGCGCATACGCCGAAAACAGCTGGTTCATCGTGTCCGCATGATCTTCGCGCGTCTTTCCTGTTCCGATCCCCTTGTCTTTCAAACGGGAAAGAGAGGGAAGAACGTCGATCGGCGGATTGATCCCCTTTTTATACAGCTCGCGCGACAATATGATCTGCCCTTCCGTAATATACCCCGTAAGATCGGGGATCGGATGCGTCTTATCGTCTTCCGGCATCGTCAAAATCGGGATCTGCGTGATCGAACCCGTCTTTCCGCGGATCCTGCCCGCGCGCTCGTACATAGTCGCAAGATCGGTATACAAATATCCCGGATACCCTCTTCGGCCAGGTACTTCTTTCCGCGCCGCGGACACTTCGCGCAAGGCTTCGCAATAATTGGTGATATCCGTTATGATAACCAAAACGTGCATTCCGAGGTCATAAGCGAGATATTCCGCCGCGGTGAGCGCCATTCGCGGCGTTGCGATGCGCTCGATCGCCGGATCGTTTGCAAGATTCGTAAACAACACCGTACGGGTGATCGCGCCCGTCTTTTTAAAATCTTGAATAAAATAATCCGCTTCCTCGTACGTGATGCCGACGGCGGCAAATACGACCGCAAATTTTTCATCGCTCTTTAATACGCGCGCCTGCCTTGCGATTTGCGCGGCAAGCTCGGCGTGCGGAAGTCCGCTCATGCTGAATACAGGAAGTTTCTGTCCACGCACCAATGTATTCAATCCGTCAATCGCAGAGATACCGGTCTGAATAAATTCGTTCGGATAATCGCGCGCCGCAGGATTGATCGGCTCGCCGTTGATATCCATGCGCTTTTCCGCAATGACGGGCGCGCCGCCGTCGCGCGGGTTGCCCATTCCGTCAAAGACGCGCCCGAGCATATCTTCCGATACCGCAAGTTCCAAGCTCCTGCCCAAAAACTTCGCGCGGCTGGTTGAAATTTGCAGCCCCTGCGAATTTTCAAACAACTGCACTAACGCTTTGTCCCGATCGATTTCCAGCACCTTTCCGCGCCGAATTTCGCCGTTTTTCTGCACGATCTCGACAAGTTCGTTGTATTTTACCCCTTCTACGCCCTCTACAAGCATCAGAGGGCCGACTACTTCTTTTATTGTTTTATATTCTCTCTGCAATCTCGTTCCCTCCGTCCAACGCTCGGATCTCATCGTTCAACTGTTTAAAAATATCGTCTAAACGAGAGAGATCTTTTTCTTCGATATATTTTGCTCTGCCGATCTGCTCGCGCACGGGCAAACTCATCAGCTTTGCAAACTCCGCTCCCGCATCCACTGCGGCGAGGCCCTTTTCGTAAAAACCATGGATCAGACGCAGCATTTTGCATTGCTTTTCCATGGACGTATACGTATCCGTTTCGTGAAAGGCGTTCTGATGCAGAAAATCTTCTCGGATGGATTTTGCTGTTTCCATGGTCAGGCGGTCTTTATACGACAGGGAATCCGCACCGACGAGCCGCACGATCTCATCCAATTCCGCCTCCTCCTGCAAAATATGCATGGCAAACAGGCGAAGGGAAATAAAATCTTCGGACACGTTCGAATTGTACCAGCTGCCCAGCCGATCCGCATACAGCGAATAACTGATGAGCCAGTCGATCGCGGGAAAATGCCGCTTATACGCAAGATTTGCGGACAAGCCCCAGAACACTTTGACGATCCGAAGAGTTGCCTGCGC
>CASDTU010000055.1 GCA_949283775.1 uncultured Bacillota bacterium | reverse complement strand
ACCTTCTTCTTCGGTAGGAAGGCAGGCGGCAAGCGCAAGGGTGCTCAGAGCCAGCATCGATGCAAGGATCCAAATCAGTATCTTTTTCATACTATCCTCCCACATTAAAATATTGATTTTTGACATATAATTATAGCATGAAAACGGGGGGTAAAAGCAACCGTTTGGGGGCAGATGAAAAAAATATTTTTAAAAAAATTAAAAAAAAGGCGTTTGCCTATCGTTGTAAGGCGTTTTTGCCGAATACTTTTTAAAGCAAAGTTTAAACGCAAAGACAAACGGCAGGCAAACGGTTAAGAGAAAGCGAAAAACAGGCAATACGGTTAAAAAAGCGGACAAGAGCGGTCAAGAGGCAAGAATAAAAAGGACGAGAAGGGCGAAAGGCGGTATTGCAGGGCAGAAAAGCGGGGGAAGCGGACAGATTCGCGGAAAAACAAAAAAACGGCGAATGGATACGCCGTTTTTTTCACTGTAAAGTGGTATCGATAAAAGAAAAATACTAAATTCTCTCGACGATGAGTTTGGTCATCTCGCTGCCCTTGACCTGTTTCATGCCTTCGCTCATGATATCGGCGGTGCGGTAGCCTTCGTCGAGCACCTGATTTACGGCATTTTCCACCGCTTTCGCCTCTTCGGGCAGGTCGAAGGAGTCGCGCAGCATCATTGCGGCGGAAAGGATGGTCGCGATCGGGTTTGCGATATCTTTTCCCGCGATGTCGGGAGCGGAACCGTGGATGGGTTCATACAAGCCGCGTTTTGTCGCGCCGAGGGACGAGGATGCGAGCATACCGATGGAGCCCGTGATCTGCGCGGCTTCGTCGGAGAGGATATCCCCGAAAATATTGGAAGTGAGAACCACGTCAAACTGCGAGGGGTTTTTGACCAGTTGCATGGCGGTATTGTCCACGAGCATATCGGTCAGTTCCACGTCGGGGTAGTCCTTTGCAACGTTGTGTACGACTTCTCTCCACAGTCTGGACGATTCCAAGACGTTGGCTTTGTCGATGGACGTAACGTGATGTCTGCGTTTTCTCGCAAGTTCGA
This sequence comes from uncultured Bacillota bacterium, assembly GCA_949283775.1. Taxonomy (GTDB): domain Bacteria; phylum Bacillota; class Clostridia; order Christensenellales; family Borkfalkiaceae; genus Borkfalkia. Next base: position 16,000 of record CASDTU010000055.1, on the reverse strand, counting down.
AGGCGATTTTTGCGATGCGCGTCACTTCTTCCACGTTGTATTTTTCGGTATCGTAGGCGTATTCGCCGCCCTCTTCGGTGCCTCTGCCGCGCGCGCCGAAATAGATGCCGCCGATCAGTTCACGCACGACGACGAGATCGATGCCTTTTTCCGCAATGTCTTTACGCAGGGGGCAGGCGCCCGCCAGGGCAGGGAATAATTTCGCGGGGCGCAGGTTGGAATACAGCCCGAGCGCGGAACGGATCTTTAAAAGTCCCGCTTCGGGGCGGAGGTGTCCGGGCAGTTTTTCGATGCGCTTGTCGCCGACGGCGCCGCCGACGGCGCCCAAAAGCACGCTGTCGGACGCGAGGCAGCGGTCGATCGTGTATTGGGGCAGGGGTTCGCCCGTCTTTTCGATGGCGCAAACGCCCATTAAAAGCTGTTCAAAATCAAACTCGTGTCCGAATTTTTCTCCGATTTTGTTGAGAACGGCGATGGCGCCGTTCGTGATCTCGGGGCCGATCCCGTCGCCCGCGAGCACTGCTATATGTTTTTTCATACATTTACCTCTGAATGATTATTTTTAACAAATAGTATCGGAATTTTTCCGTGCGGAAAAATTCCGAAAAAGAGCGAAGAATCCTTTTTTGCGGCGTTCAGGCTTGTCTTTTGTTTCAATGCCACAAAAAGGTTCGTCGTTCGGGCGTCTCAAAGCTGCGTATGCCCGACGCGTCCAAAGGAAAGAAGATCCGATCGATCGCAGGGGAATGGTCCGTCGTATGAAAAAAGGCAATCGGAAAGGGCGGAAAGCCTTTTTTTCGCGATGAAGCACAAAATGCGATCAAGTGAAATTACTTTCCGGCCTTGATGGAGGCGATCAAACCGCCCTTGTCGATGATATTCTGAATAAATTCGGGGAAAGGTTCCGCCTGGAATTTTTGGCCCGTAGTTTCATTGACGATCTCGCCTTTGGAGAGATCGCAGGAAACGACGTCGCCCGCTTTGATATTGGCGACTGCTTCGGGGCATTCGAGAATGGGAAGCCCAATATTGATGGAATTGCGGTAGAAGATACGCGCAAAGGAATTGGCGATCACGAGAGAAATGCCGCTCGCTTTGATGGCGATGGGGGCGTGCTCGCGGGAAGAGCCGCATCCGAAGTTGTCTTCGGCGACGATAATGTCGCCTTTTTTGACCTTTTTGACAAAATCTTTATCGATATCTTCCATGCAGTGGGACGCAAGTTCCGTTTCGGAAGTCGTGTTCAAGTATCTTGCAGGAATGATTACGTCCGTATCGACGTCGCTCTTATATCTGAAAACTGTACCTTTGACTGTCATAAAATTTTCTCCCAAAAAATATTTTTTTACTTCGCACAAAATCTTTTAAAGAGAAAAAGATTTTGTTTGATTTTCAGGAAAACCCCGACGGCCGCAAGCGGTGCTTGCTCCGCGTTCGGGTTTTCCTCTGCCGCGTTGTTTAGGGGCTCACATATATAGAAAAACGCGGCATTCACTTTTCCTGCCCGAGGCCGCTGGGCGCGGCAAATGGGGTGCAAATTTCAAAAAGCGTGGTTTTTGAATGTGCAGAATTTTTTGATTCTTTTAAAAAGTGCAAATTATTTTACCTGATCGGGCGTTGCGAGCTTGCCTGCGATCGCGCTGGCGGCCGCAACATAAGGAGAAGCGAGGTATACTTCGCTGTCGACGTGTCCCATGCGCCCGACGAAGTTGCGGTTGGTCGTAGCGACGGCTCTTTCGCCGGCGGCGAGGATGCCCATATGGCCGCCGAGGCAAGGTCCGCAGGTAGGGGTGGAAACGACGGCGCCCGCATCGATGAACACGTCAAACAGTCCCTCGTGCATAGCCTGTTTCCAGATCGTATTGGTAGCGGGGATCACAATGCAGCGCACGCCTTTCGCCACTTTTTTGCCGCGCAGGATATCTGCGGCGATGCGAAGGTCGGAAATATGTCCGTTCGTGCAGGATCCGATCACGACCTGATCGATCTTGACGTCGCCCCACTGATCGGGCGTTCTGGTGTTTTCGGGCAGGTGGGGGAAGGAAACGGTCGGCTGCAATTTAGACAGATCCACTTCGACGGTGCGCTCGTACTGCGCGTCCGCGTCCGCTTCGAATACGCGGATCTCGCGTTTGAAGCGCCCGTTCAGATATTCGCGCGTCACGTCGTCCACGGGGAAGATCCCGTTTTTCGCTCCCGCTTCGATCGCCATGTTGCAGATGGTGAAGCGGTCGTCGATGGAAAGGTATTGAATGCCGTCGCCGACAAATTCCATCGATTTGTACAGTGCGCCGTCCACGCCGATAAGTCCGATGATATGTAAAATGATATCTTTTCCGCAGATATATTTTGCGGGTTTGTTTTTGAGGACGAACTTGATCGCGGAAGGCACTTTGAACCAGCACTGATTGCTCATCATGCCGGCGGCCATATCGGTGGAGCCGACGCCGGTGGAGAAGGCGCCGAGCGCGCCGTAGGTGCAGGTGTGGCTGTCCGCGCCGATGACGAGATCGCCTGCGCCGACGAGTCCCTGTTCGGGCAGGAGGGCGTGTTCGATGCCCATACGGCCCACGTCAAAGAAATTTTCCACGCCGTACTTGTTTGCGAAGGTGCGAACGGTCTTAACCTGTTCGGCGGCCTTGATGTCTTTATTGGGGGTGAAGTGGTCCATGACCATGCTCACCCTTTCCGGACAGTGAATGCAGGAAAAGCCTGCTTTTTCAAACTCTTTCACCGCCACGGGGGAAGTGATATCGTTGCCGAGTACCATGTCCAGCTCGGCGTTGATGAGCTGACCCGCCTTTACGCTGTCCAATTTTGCATGATAGGCGAGGATCTTTTGCGACATTGTCATTCCCATACTCTGTATACAATCTCCTTTTGATTTTTAAATGTATTTGACAGTATTATACCATATATGATATAATTTGTAAACGATTTATAAAATAGATTATTTTAATTGCCTTTATCGGAAAAATAAATGATCGGGCGCATTTTTACGGTTTGCACATGAAAAGATTTTTCTATGCACACACAAAAATGATACAGTGGAACAAAAGTGCCTGTCCGAGCCGTAAAAAAGCGCTCGAAAGGGTGCGGACACAGGAAGCGGGCGAAAGGGGCGCGGACTTTGGGGCAGGAAACAAAGGAGAAAAGGGAATGAACAGCGACGGGATCAAGACGTTTATCATGCTGTCGAAGCTGAAAAATTTTACGCGGACGGCGGAGCGGATGTATGTGGCGCAGTCCACGGTGACCAACCGCATTGCGGAATTGGAAAACGAAACGGGGCAGAAATTGTTTGTGCGCAGGCAGGGCGGCGTGGAACTGACGGAGGAAGGGCAGCTGTTTTTGAGTTATGCCCTGCGCATCAATGACTTGGAAGAGAGTTTTATTCAGGAAGTGAACAGCGCGGCGCGGTATGAAAAGAAGCTCAGGGTTGGCGCGATCAACGCAGTGTATGAAAGCTGTCTGTATCCGCTGATGAGTCGGTTTTTCAAGGAACATACGGACGTGTCCTTAAAGATCGTTTTGGGGCATTCGGTGGATCTATTGCAAATGCTGCAAGACAGCATCATCGACGTGGCGTTTTCCTATCTTCCCTTAAAAAAGACGGGTTTTGCCAGCCGTAGATTTACCTCGGACAAACTCGTATTGCTCTCGGCGCCCGAATGCAACGCGCATCGGGGCGGGATCCGGAAGAGCGAGTTGATGGACAGCGAATATCTGATGTGCAATTTTGCCTTCGGCGAGGCGGGGGAATTTGTGCGGTCGCTGTTTCCGCCGCGTCACGCGTTCCGCTTTGAGATCGACAACAGCGGAAAGGTCATGCAATATCTTCTGGACGGGCTCGGATACAGTTTTTTGCCCTATAAAATGGCGGAGAGAAAGATCGTCAGCGGAGAGCTTCAAATCATAAAGCCGCTGGATTTTACGGTGCCGGAGATCGTCAGTTACTGTTCGTATTTTAAAAACAACGAATCGGCGGCGGATTTTGTCGAATTTTTAAAAGAGTTTACAGAGTAAAACCGGATTAAAAAGCGGAGAGCGTCGCCGCTTGCGAAAAAAACGGCGTAAAAAAGGAAAAAACACACAAAACAGATAGAAAACAAGGAACAGAGCGAAAAAAGGAAGGAACAAGCGGATGGTAAAAGTATCGATCGTCATGCCGATGTACAATCAGGAAAAGTATATAGCGGAATGTTTAAACAGCGCATTGGGGCAGAGTCTGAAAGAAATAGAAATAATCGTAGTCAACGACGGTTCGACGGACCGATCTTTGGAGATCGTGCAAAAAGCGGCGAAAAAAGATCCGCGCGTGATCGTGATCGACAAGGAAAACGGCGGATACGGCGCGGCGATGAATGCGGGATTTGCGAAGGCGAGCGGCGAATATATCGGGATTTTGGAAACGGACGACTATGTTCCGGCCGAGATGTATGAAACGCTGTACGATACGGCGAAAAAGCATGGTTCGGCGGATTTTGTGAAGGCGGATTTTTATCGGTTTTCTTCGGAGGGGGGATTTGTTTCCCGCAAACTTGTGCAGCTTACCGAGCGCGCGCAGTATTATAACCGCGCCCTGTGTCCGCGCGAGGAGCGGGAGGTCTTTACCTTTCCCATGAACACGTGGTCGGGAATTTACAGGCGCGAATTTCTCGAAAAATACCATATACGCCACAACGAAACGCCGGGCGCTTCCTATCAGGACAACGGATTTTGGTTTCAGACTTTCTGCTTTGCGGAGAAGGCGGTTTTTTTGGATAAGCCGCTCTATATGAATCGGAGAGACAATCCGAGCTCCTCCGTATACGATCCGAACAAGGTATATTGCGTCTGCAACGAATATGCGTATATCGACGGGATCTTGAAGGAACATCCGTCCGTTCGAACAGCGGTGCTGGGCTGTTTCTGGCTGAAAAAATACCACAATTATCTGTTCACGCTGAATCGGATCGCGTATAAATTCAAGCGGGAATTTGCCGAGCGGATGCAAAAGGAGTTTTCCGAAGGTGCGGCGGCGAAGGAGTTGGATCTGTCCCTGTTCACGGAAAAAGAGCGGGACGGCGTGGCTCTTCTTTTGAAGGACGTTACGGCGTTTTTGCAGGAGCAGAGACTTTGCGCGGACGGTGTTCCGGGACTGAGCGTGCTGCTTTTGAAGACGGACGAGGACGGGATATGCAAGACGTTTGCGAGCATTGCGAACCAGACGTACGGCAACATACAGATCATAGCCGCGGCGGAGAAGTTTACGGAAAAAGAGCGCGAATTTTTATCCGGCGACGGCAGGGTGCAGTTTTTGGAAAAGGCGGGCGAAAGCCGCGCGGAACTGCTCAACGCGGCGCTCGCGCAGGCGCGGGGGAAATATGTGCACCTGCTCTGTTCGGGGGCGATCGTAACGCCGACACTGTATGATACGGTGCAGAAGCGGCTGTGTATGCTCTCCGTCGACGCCGTCGTGCTTTCGCAGGATGTTTGTCTGGAAAGCGGAGCGATCGTTCGGGATGTTTTGAACTGCCGATCCTGTCTGGAAGAGGGGCTGATCTATCCGTCGGAGAACGAATATCTTTTGTACGGGAGCGGTTTTTCCGCGATCAATAAAATATTTTCGCTGCGGATGCTGCGGGATATGGGGATCGCGGTGCGTTCGTTCGACGAAAACGGGGAGAGTCCGTATTTTGTGATGGACGCGCTCAGCAAGAGCCGCGCCGTTGCCGTAGACAGGTCTTGCGGCGTAAAGTATTTCCGCCGGGAAGTCGGCGCGGTTACGGCAGAGCGGCTGAAAGAGGTCTTGTCGTTTTCGGAGCGGACGCTGTCGGACAAAGCGCGGCAGAGCTATGTGAACGTTTTGGCGGGGGAAGTGTTTCGCTGCGCGGTGTTTTTCGATACTTTGCAGGAGGGCCTTTTTGCGGAAAAGGAAAACCTGTTTGCGGCGCTCGATCCGATCCGATATGCCCGTGAACAGTATTTCAACGGATTTTTATACGACTTTATTTTGCGGTTTTTCTATCAGGACAAGGAAAAATTTCTTGCGGAAAACGCGCTGTACCGCGCACGGCGCGCGCAGTGTCCCGCTTGGCAGGGCGAGCTGTTGCAGGAAGGCAGCCTGTGCGCAAACGGCGCAAAGCAAAACGGATTGGCGGCGGGAGTTCTCTCGGTCTACGGGGATGCGGTTACCGATTTGGAGGCGGTCTTGCATTCCGTATCGTTCCGCGTCGGGCGGATGCTCACGTATTTCCCGCGCAAGGTGCGCGGCGTGATCCGTTTTCTCCGCGCAAAGATGCTGCGGGGCGCGGTTACTCGTTCGGCAGACAGCAGGGGAAAACGGCGCCTTTTGCGGAAAGAACCGCTGGTCAGCATTATTATTCCGACGTATAACACCGAAAAATATATCGAACAGTGCTTAGATTCGCTGCTGGCGCAGACGTATCAGAATATCGAGATCATCTGTGTGGACGATGGCTCGACGGACTCGACCTGGGCGATTTTGGACGAGTACAAAAAGCGCAGCGGAAAGATAACGCTCCTGAAACAAGACCATGCGTTTGCAGGAGTTGCGCGCAACAACGGCTTTGCGGCGGCAAAGGGGGAATACACCCTGTTTTTGGATAGCGACGACTTTTTTGAGCGGGATTTTGTGGAGAGCCTTGTGATCCGCGCGGAGGGGACAGGCGCGGATATCACCGTCTGCCGTTGCAGCGGATACAACCAGCAGACCAATGCGTATTTCCCGATGGAGTGGAGCGTGCATGAAAAGTGGCTTCCGCTGAAACCGGTTTTCAGCGGGCGGAAAATTGCGGATCACGTCAGCACGGCATTTGTCGGCTGGGCGTGGGATAAACTGTATCGCACGAGCTTTATCAAACAGCATAAATTGGAGTTTCAGGGACTTCGCAGTTCCAACGACGCATATTTTGTCTTTACGTCGCTGGCACTCGCCAGGCGCATATCGTTTGTGAACCGCATCTTTATCCGCCAGAGACGGTATACAGGCAGTTCCATTTCGCAGACGCGGTCCAAGAGCTGGAACAACTGCCTTTTGGCGGCGGATAAAATTTATGAGGATTGGAAAAAGCGCGGGATCTATTCGCAATACGAGCGCTCTTTCTGCAATTGGTTCGTGCAGTTTACGATGTGGCACTATGCGACGCTGGATGAGGGAAGCCGCAAAGATCTGTTGCGCGAATTGTGCGGATATGCGGAAAAATACGGTATTTTCCGCAAAAAGGACGGATATTATTATTATAAAAACGAGCACGAGCAGTTTTGCAAGCTGTGCGGCAGGGAAGACAAGGTGCAAAAAATTTCCTGAGGAGCTTTTTTAAACGAAAGATCCGAAAGAAAAAGCGGAAAGAGCGAGGTTTTTTGAAAAAGAAGCAAGCCGCTTGTTTCGGGAAAGGGCGGCGCTGCCTTTTTTTCGCAGTGCGGCGGCAGGAAAAAACGCGGGAGGCGGACAAAATTCTTTGTCCGCCTCCCGCATTTTTGCAAAGAGATAAGGGCAGGCTTTTCGATACGGAAGATCGGTTCCGTCAAAAGCCGACTTTAAAAAAAGCGATTCGTCGGCCGCTACAAAAAAACGGCCGCGCACCGCCGCTACAAAAAAACGGCCGCGCACGCCGCTATAAAAAACGGCCGCACGCTGCCGAAGGAAAGAAGTCCGGCGAAAAGCCGAACGGTTACTCTTTTGAAAAGAGGGAAGCGTTCCAGTGTTCTTCCGAGCAGACGGAGCGATAGTTTTCGGAATAATCGCGGCGCAGTTTCGGATACAGGAAAAAGAGTTTGAACGCAAGCGCAAACGCTTGGCGTTTTATTTTTGCGCGCCGCTTTGCGTCGAGACAGCAAACGGTGCCGCTCTGCGACTGTCGATTATAGCGTATCACGGTTTTCCGCAATAGGTAAAATTGGGTATGGGAGCAGGCGTCGTCCACGATGCAGAGCTTTTTCCGAAACAGAAAGCGCGGCAAAAAATTTTCAAAGACGGCGAAAGCGCGTTTGAAAAAGGATGCCTTGCCCCTGTCCTTTCGCAGCTTTTGCAAAAAAGCCGATTCGCTGAGGCCGCAAAGGTTGAAAAGTTCCTCTTTGGATAAGATCTTTTCTCCGCTTTTGCAGATTTCGGCGTGCAGTTTTTGCGTATCGGCGTTGCGAAGGAAAGCGGTTCCTTGCAGAAAGTCGCGGTATGCGCGCAGGACAAGCTCTGCGCTCTCGTATTTTTTGAGCGTCAGTTGGCGGAAGGTGCGCCGAAGCAGCCGCCTGCAACTTTGTATGCGCCGCCGCTTGAAGTGCATCGCGTTAACGATCTGTTCGTTGCGCGAGGTGTAATATTCCAGGGGCGCGCTCGTCTTTTTCGTAAAATCCTGGTGCCAGATCCCGATCCCGTTGAGGAAAATCAAATCTTTTATGCAGCGGATGCCGTATTCCACGTCGTCGGCCTTGATAAAAAAGGGCATGGGAAGTCCGAATTTCTTTGCGGCGGAGACGGGCATCGCGCAGTACCACCAACCGCAGAAGTTGCTGTCGTTTTCCCGTTCGTTGCGCAAAAGGGAGGCGGTATCTTCCAAAGGCAGATCGGCGTGTCGGGCAAGGATTTCGGCGCCCGTAAAGCGGGCGCCCTGTTCGTGTTGGCGGCAAGGCTCGTCGAGCACCAGCATCGCGCCGCCGACCGCCGCCGAAGCGTAGCGCGGCGAAAGGATGCTGAAAAGGGAAACGGTCTTTTCCAGCGTTTCAAAGCGGAAAAAGATGTCGTCGTCCATCAGGAGAAAATGCGTAAAGGAGGTCTGCCTGCAAACTTCCATGATCCCGCGCGTAAATCCGCCCGAGCCGCCCAGATTTTCGTTCGGAAGGACCGTATAAAAATCGGCCGCAGGCAGCGCGAGCGACTTTGCGTTGTCGACGACAAAAAAATGCAGTTTTTCTTTTCGGCTCGGTTCGCTGTCGAGAGCTGTCCGGATCCGCGCGAGATTTTCTTTTACAAAAGTTTCGCGGTGATAGGTACAGATCACGACGCCGAGTTTTACGGGCGAGACAAAGGGCGTTTGCGCTTCCCAAGCGCCAAAGAGCAGTTGTCCGCCGCTCAAAGAGGTGAGCGTAAAGTAAACAAAACCTTTCTGCGGCAGGAAGGAAAGATCCTGCGCCGCGGAAAGGGTATCGGTAAAGATATGTTCGGATAAGAGCAGGGGCGCGCCCTTTTCGGGCTGATGGTAGAGCGCCGCGCGAAACTTTCCGCATCCGCGGAGGGTGAGCGTAACGGCAGTAACGTCGCAGTATTTTGCGTACTTCGCGTGCGAAAAGAGATTAAAATAGGTGTCGAAAGAAACGGTTTCGCCCTGCCGAAAAGACAGCGCTCCGTTTTCGGCGGATGCGCTGCCGCGGTAGTATAAGGCCGTGCAGCCCTGCGGCTGCGGCTGAAATTGTAAAGAAAAAAGGCGTACGTGTTTCATTGTTTAAATGTTTTTCAAAATCGAAAACGGAACTGCCGCACAGCGGAGTTCAGTTTCTGCGCAGGAGCGCGTAATCGATGGAATCGGTCAGCGCGATCCAGCTCGCCTCGATGATGTCTTCGGAAACGCCGACGGTCGTCCAGCTGTCGGAGGCGTTTGCGGAAGTGATGAGAACGCGGACTTTTGCCGCGGTCGCTTTGTCCGAATCGAGCACGCGCACTTTATAGTCGGTGAGGGAGACGCCTGCGATTTCGGGATAGAACTCCGAAAGGGCGGAGCGGAGGGCGAGGTCCATCGCATGGACGGGGCCTTCGCCGTCGGAAGCGGCGATTTTTGTCACGCCGTTTACGCGGATCTTGACGATGGCGGAGGCGACTTTTCCCTCGATGGCGGGCTGTTCGTTGATGATCTTGTAGCTGATCAGATCGAACGAGGAGCAATACGAGCCGAGAATTTTTTCCACGAGCAGGATAAAGCTGGCCTCGGCGGCTTCGTACTGGTACCCTTGCAGGGCGCGGTCTTTGAGCGAACTGACGATCGAACTCATTTCCTTTCCGTTTTTATCCAGCGAGGGGAAATAATTTTTCAGTTTGTCGTAGATGGCGCTCTTTCCCGAAATTTCCGAAAGCAGAAATTTACGCTTATTTCCGATGCGTTCGGGGTCGATGTGTTCAAAGGAAGAGGAATATTTCAAAACGCCGTCCGCGTGCATACCCGCCTTGTGGGCGAATGCGTTCATGCCCACGTAGGGCTGGTTCTGCGGAATGGCGGTGTTCGCCGTTTCGGCAATGGTCATCGCGCTTTCATAGAGGTCTTTGAGCTTTTCTTCCGGGATACATTCGTAGCCGCGCTTTAACTGTAAGTTGCAGAGAATGGAAGTCAAATTGGCATTTCCGCAGCGCTCGCCGAAGCCCAAAAGAGTCCCTTGGATCTGCCGCGCGCCCGCTTTGACCGCTTCAATGGAATCGGCGACGGCGAGACCGCCGTCGTTGTGGCAATGAATGGCGACAACGGTATCGGGGAAAGCGTCGCACACTTTTTTCGTGATTTCATAGGCCTCGTCGGGAAAAATGCCGCCGTTCGTATCGCAGAGGCAAAGGGCGTAAGCTCCCGCCTTTGCCGCGCTTTGCAGCGCGGCAAACGCATATTCGGGGTCGGTTTTATAGCCGTCGAAGAAATGTTCCGCGTCGAAGACGACCTTTTTTCCGTTTTGCGCCAAGAACTGAACGCTTTCAAAGATCATGGCGAGATTTTCTTCGGGGGTGGCCTTTAAAACGTCGGTCGCGTGGCGGATATGGCTCTTTCCGAAGATCGCCACATACTCTGTCCCCGCCGCGAGCAGGGATTTGAGGTTGCTGTCCTCCTCGGCGGACGTGCCTTTGCGCCGCGTCGAACCGAAGGCGACGATTTTGGAGTGCTTTAATTTCATGCCGTGTATGCGCTGGAAAAACTGCATGTCCGCAGGGTTGGAAAAGGGGTTGCCCGCCTCGATAAAGTCCACGCCCAAATTGTCCAGCGTTTCGATCACTTTGATTTTGTCGTCGACGGAAAAGGATATATTCGCGCCCTGCGCTCCGTCCCGCAGAGTCGAGTCAAAGATTTGTAATTTCATAGTAAAGTCCTTTTTTGCAGAGCTTCTTCTGTGCTGTTGCGGCTTGCCGCCGTGTGGAATGTTTAAAAGGTCAGTCAATTCTTTTTTGAAAAAAACTGCGCCGAAAATCAAGCGAATTTTTGTCCGATTTTTTTATAGACCGCGCCGCAAAATCTTGTGAACGGTTTCGATTTGCTTTAAAACAGCGCTGCCGATCGGGCAAAAGTTTGATTATTTTTTATAGACCGCGCCGTTGCTTGCGGAATCGACCATGGAGCGGTAGCGTTTGAGGTACCCGTCCACAGACTTTTCGAGCGGTTTGAAGGCAGCGAGGCGAGCTTTCATTTCCTTTTCGGAGATGCGCAGATCGATCGTGCCTTTTTCGATGTCGATGTCGATGATATCGCCGTCTTGTACGATCCCGATGGGGCCGCCCGCCGCCGCCTCGGGGCAGACGTGTCCGATCGCCGCGCCGCGCGTTGCGCCGGAGAAGCGTCCGTCGGTAATGAGCGCTACGTCCGCGCCGAGCCCTGCGCCGACGATGGCGGAGGTAGGGGAAAGCATTTCGCGCATGCCGGGGCCGCCTTTCGGGCCTTCGTAGCGGATGACGACCACGTCGCCTTTGACGATTTTGCCGGTGGAGATGGCTTCCATTGCCGTTTCCTCGCTGTCAAAGACTTTGGCGGGGCCGCTGTGTTTGAGCATGGCGGGATCGACGGCGCTCTTCTTTACGACTGCGCCCTCGCGCGCGAGATTGCCCTTTAAAATAGCCAATCCGCCGGTCGGCGAATAGGGGTTGGAGAGAGGGCGGATAACGGAAGCGTTCAAAACGCGCGCGTCTTTGACCCGTTCGCGCTGGGAAATGCCGGAAACGGTCATTGCCGTTCCGTCGAAGAGTCCCGCTTCGTCCAGCTGCTTGATGACGGCGGAGATGCCGCCCGCTTCGTTCAGATCTTCGATATAGTCTTTGCCGGCAGGGGCAAGTTTGCAGATATGCGGCACCCTTGCGCTCACATCGTTGAACGTATCGATGGAAAAATCTTTTTCGCTCATGCCCATTTCGCGCGCGATCGCCAAAAGGTGCAAAACGCTGTTGGAGGATGCGCCGATCGCGTTATCCACGGCGACGGCGTTTTTGATCGCCTTCGGGGTCAGGATATCCGACGGGCGGATATTCTTTTTCACGGCGTTCATGACCGCTTCGCCCGTCTCTTTTGCGAGCATGATGCGGCGGCTGTATACCATCGGGATCGTGCCGTTTCCGGGCAGGGCGATGCCGAGCGCTTCGGTCAGGCAGTTCATGCTGTTCGCGGTGAACATACCCGAACAGGAGCCGCAGGTAGGGCAGGCGGTGCATTCGTATTCATGCAGTTCCTGCGCGTCGATCTTGCCGGCGTTGTATGCGCCGACCGCTTCGAACATAGAAGAGAGGGAGAGGCGCGCTCCGTGCATTTTTCCGGCCAGCATCGGGCCGCCGGAAACGAAGGCCGCGGGCAAATTGAGCCGAACGGCGGCCATTAGCATTCCGGGGATGATCTTGTCGCAGTTACCCACGAAAACAAGGCCCGAGAAAGCGTGCGCGCGGGCTAAAATTTCCGCGCTGTCCGCAATGATCTCGCGGGAGGGCAGGGAATAACGCATTCCGGTATGCCCCATGGCGATGCCGTCGCAAACGCCGATGGACGGCACGATGACGGGCTTTCCGCCGGCGGCGATGACGCCTTCCTTCACCGCGTCCGCAATGCGGTCTAAATACATATGTCCGGGAATGATCTCGCTCTGCGCGCAGATGATCCCGATAATGGGCTTTTTCATTTCACTGTCCGTCCAGCCAAGCGCGCGCATCAGCGAGCGCTGCGAAGACATTGCCGTTCCTTCCGAAAAAATGTTATTCATGCTTTCTCCTTTGCGCAAAAGTATTTTTGCGCACTTTCCGATTCCGTTTTTTTTGTTGTTTCTGTTTTCTTCGCCGTTTCTTTGCAAGGCGAAAAGCGTACATTTGGTTTCATGCAAGGCTTTTCTATGGAAAGCAAAAAGCCGCTTTTTTGCGCGTTTGATTGTAAAAGGGGTTTCTTGCACAAACAAGACTTACAAAAGATTATCAAAGCGCAGAGCGTTGTATAGTAAGCAACGAGGTTTTTAACGGATTACGATTAAATCTATTTCTTGCAGTCAAGGAATTGATTTTTGATCCGATTTCTTGCAGTCAAAACAGTAGTCGTTGATCCGATCAGATGAGCTCGTTGTAGTCGACGAGGTCGTTAAGGCATTTGTCGCCGCGGGATAAGGCTGTCACACCGGTGCGGGCAAGTTCCAAAATGCCGTAGGATTCGATCACTTTGATAAAGCCGTCCAGCTTGTCCGGCTCGCCCGTCAGCTCCAGGATCATGGTTTTCGGCGAAAGGTCCACGATTTTCGCTTTATAGACGTCCTTGATTTCCAGAATTTCCGATCGTTTTTCCGCAGGAGCGGAAACTTTTACGAGCAGAAGTTCGCGGAAGACGGAATCTTTCTCGTCGGCGAGGGTGATCTTTTTCACATCGATGAGTTTGTCGAGCTGTTTGGTCATCTGCGAGAGAGTATATTCGTCGCCGGTGAAGACGATCGTAACGCGCGAGAAGTCCTCCTCTTCGGTAGTGCAGGCGGAAATGCTGTGGATGTTGAAGCCGCGGCGGGCAAACAGTCCGGAAAGTCTTGTTAAAACGCCGCTCTTGTTTGCCAAAAGTGCGGTGATCGTGTATTTATTCATGCGTTTCACCTCATATCTTCGTAATGATCGCGTCGAAAGATTTCCCGGGGGCGATCATGGGCAAGACTTTATCGTCCGTGCCGATCCTGCAATCGATAAGGACGGGACCGGACTCTTGAAAGGCTTTTTTGAAAACGTCCTCCGCTTTATCGGGCGAATCGAGCAGAAAACCTTTCGCGCCGAACGCTTCGGCGAGTTTCAAATAGTCCGTCTTGCGGTTGAGGGTGGTCTGCGAATAGCGTTTGCCGTAAAAGAGTGTCTGCCATTGGCGCACCATGCCCAAAGTGTTGTTGTTCATCACTAAAATGACGAGCGGAAGATTTTGCGATACGGCGCTGCAAAGCTCGTTCAGATTCATATGAAAGCTGCCGTCGCCGGTAACGAGCACCGTTTTTTGTCCGCTGCCGATGCACGCGCCGATTGCCGCGCCCATGCCGAAGCCCATCGTGCCGAGTCCGCCGCTGGTAATAAACGTGCGCGGCGTTTTGAAACGGTAGTACTGCGCCGTCCACATCTGGTGCTGCCCCACGTCGGTGGCGATGCGCGTTTTCGCGTTCGTGTGTTTTTGCAGGGCGGTCAGAATTTTGTAAGCGGGGAGCGAGGCATCAAAGTGCGAATTTTCATAGTCTTTGTATGCGGAAACTTCTTTCAGCCACTCTTTGTTGTCTGCCTGCGCCAAGAGGGGAAGCAGGGCTTTAAAAATTTCGTTTAAGTCCGCCATGACGGAAAGATCGGTCTGTACGTTTTTGTCGATCTCCGCCGCGTCTATATCAAATTGAACGATGGTCTTTCCCTCGTGGAATTTCACGCGATCTCCCGCAACGCGGTCGGAAAAACGCATTCCGCAGGCGATGACCGTATCGGCGCGGCGGAACGCTTTGGCCGCGGCGTCGGTGCCGTGCATTCCGATCAGCCCCAAGAACTTCGCATCGGAAGCGGGAAAGGCTCCCAGCCCCATCAAGGTCGCGCAGACGGGCGCCTGAATTTTATCGGCAAAGGCGAAGAGGTTTTTCGAAGCGTTTGCCCCGATGCAGCCGCCGCCCGCCAAAATCAAGGGGCGTTTTGCGCTTTGAAGCGCCTGCGCCACGGCGGCAAGCGCGTCCGAGGAGACGGGTTTGGGCGTATATGCCGAAGGCTTTTGCACTTCAAAGTCACAGGTTTCGGTCTGAATATTTTTGGGAATATCGATCAAAACGGGTCCCTTTCTTCCGGCGTTCGCGATGTAAAAGGCCTCGCGGATGGTCGCGGCAAGTTTTTTGACGTCTTTGACGATATAGTTATGCTTTGTAATGGGCATGGTGATGCCGGCAATATCCACTTCCTGAAAGCTGTCCCTGCCGAGGTTGGAAACGGTCACGTTTCCGGTGATGGCGACGAGGGGAACGGAATCCATATAAGCGGTGGCGATACCCGTCACGAGGTTGGTCGCGCCGGGGCCGCTGGTTGCGATGCAGACGCCCGTTTTGCCGCTTGCGCGCGCATAGCCGTCGGCGGCGTGCGCCGCGCCCTGCTCATGCGCCGTCAGGATATGGCGCAGCGAACCGTCGCGGTAAATCGCGTCGTAAATATCCAGAACGCAGCCGCCGGGGTAACCGAAGACGGTATCGACGTCCTGTTCTTTTAAGCATTGAATGAGTATATCAGCACCGATGAGTTTCATAAAAGCTCCTTAGATGAAAAGTAACCGGTCAAAATCGGTAAAAAATTATTTTATAATAAGGATACAAAAAAAATAGTAAGTATAATTGTAAACAAAAACAAAAGAAGAGTCAAGTATTTTATTTTTCAAAAAAGGAGGAAGAAGGACAATATCGAGAAAAAAATTAAAGAGAAGGCAAAAAAAGCGAAGAAAAAAAAAGAAAAAAGGGAAAAAGCCGAAAAAAACAGTTGACAAAGTTCGGATTATACTATAAAATTAGAAAGCACTTTTGCGAAAGGGCAGCGACATCGCGGGGTGGAGCAGTTCGGTAGCTCGTCGGGCTCATAACCCGAAGGTCGCAGGTTCGAATCCTGCCCCCGCAACCAAGTAGTAAATGGCGGCGTAGCTTAGTTGGTTATAGCGATCGGTTCATACCCGATAGGTCGTAGGTTCGAATCCCACCGCCGCTACCAAGAGATAAAAACGGAGAGATCCGTAAATATAAGAGCGGCCCCGTGGTCAAGCGGTTAAGACATCGCCCTTTCACGGCGGTAACACGAGTTCGATTCTCGTCGGGGTCACCA
>CASDTU010000054.1 GCA_949283775.1 uncultured Bacillota bacterium | reverse complement strand
CGGCTGTGTAAAACGCTGCAATCCGATTTTTACAGGGAAAAGACGGACGCATATTGTCTCGATACGGCGGCGAAATTGTATCCGCTCGTGATGGGCCGATACGCTTCCAGCATTTTCCGTCTCAGCGTTTGGCTGAAAGAGGACGTTTCTCCGCAGCTTTTGCAGTGTGCTTTCAACCGCGTGCGGCCCAGATTTCCTTCGTTCTCCGTCGTTTTGAAAAAGGGTGTTTTCTGGCATTATCTGGACGGCTACAATGGGCATTGCAGTGTTGTTCGGGACAGCGACGTACCGTGCTGTCAGATCCGCTTATCGGCGGCAGGTTCCGTGCCGATGCGCGTGGTGTTCTATAAAAACAGGATCGGGGTAGAATTTTTTCATGCGCTGACGGACGGGACAGGCGCTTTGATCTTTCTCAAAACTTTGCTCGGGGAATATCTTCGGCTCTGCGGCGAAAATGTTGTATACGATAACGGAGTTTTGGATCCCTGTGCGCCCGTACAGGCTTGCGAGCTTGCGGACGGTTTTGCGCAGATCAAGTCTTTGGAAAAGGGCGGCGGCATGGAAGAGCGGCCCGCATTGCAGATCGAGGGAGGACTTTCTTTTCGCAGGGCGCGCGCCTATCATTTTGTGTGCGGTGCGGAAAAACTGAAAGAGAGAGCAAAAGCATGCGGCATCACCGTAACCGCGCTGTTGATCGGATATATCGCGCGCGCGAGCTTTCCCTTTACAAAAGAAAAGGGGAAGATCCGCTTTCAGATCCCTGTGAACGTCCGAAAATTTTACGGTTTGCAAACCTGCACGAACTGCGCCATGTTTGCGTGCATAGAGCTGGAAAAAATCGGTGAAAAGCAGGCGAATCAAGGCGGAAACGAGGAAGATGTATACGGGGAGATCGAAAGGCAGTTGAAAGAGAAAACGTCCAAGTCGGCTACGGAACGGGGCGTGGTAAAGGCGGTGAATTTGGTCAGACGGCTTCGGAGAGTACCGCTGTTTTTCAAGCGGCCCGCGGCAAAACTATACAATGCCGCCGTAACCAAAAACGCCTTTACGCACATTCTTTCGAATTTAGGCGTTGCGCGTCTGCCCGAAGCAATGGCAAAACATATCGATATGCTCGATTTTATTATCGGCGCGCCCTCAAAAAACAGCGGATATTTTTCCTGTATCACATTCGGGGATAAGGCGGTTTTATCGTATACGACGTCCAATAAACGCTCCGATTTTGAAGAAAAGCTGCTGCAAATTTTGGAGAGCGATGGGATTTCCGTTACCGTATACGGAGGCAAAAATTATGAAAATTGAAAACTGTTACGGAAAGCGGCGGCGCTTGGCGTTTACAGAATTTTACGCGCGGAAAAGCATTTTGTGGTGCCTGATCGCCGCCTTTTTGATCTGTATTCTGGTCAATGTCATCGTGCGCGGCAAGCCGTGGTCGGGAATTGTGGGGATTTCTCTGTTTTTGTTTTATTGCGCGTGCATCGACAGGCCTTTGCTGGAAAACACCGCTTTGAATCGGCTGCAGCGGATTTTTATTTGGGTCGGCATTCTGCTCGCCTATATAGCCGTATTTTACCAGCGGCGGGTCTGGAACGCGCTTTCCTATGTCTTTTCCTCGCAGATAATTTGTATGAATCTGTTGTTTCTTTTGTTTTATAAGCGCCGCACAAAAAATACGTTGCGTTTTTCCTTTGTGCTCTTTTGCGCGGCGGCGGCAGGCTGTGCGCTTGCGATCAGCATTGTTTTCGGTGATTGGGTGGGATATTTGTTGTTTTTTTTAGCGACGGTTTCCTGCGCTTTGGTTGCGTTTTTTTATAGACGGGAACTGAAAAAAGAGATTTTTATCCGTATCAACGGAGGAAACGTGCCCCAAAATGGAAAAGAGTAGTCGGGGGAAATTTGCGCCTGTTCTACCATGCAACGCCGCGGAATTTTTTCTCCTTTGTCTGCGATAGGCCCACTTGTTCTGCAAAAACGAAGGGAAAGACGTCGAGTGCAGTATCGGATATAGGCCGAAAACGGCAAAACTTATCAAAAAGACATCTGACGTCGAGGCGAGCGTCTGTGAAACGGGGCAAATCTTATCGAAAAGACGTCGTGTGCCGTATCGGACATATGCCGAATGCGGCAAATCCTGCGATTTAATTTGTAAAACGGAAAAAAAGAAAAAGCAGGTATTTACATGCCTGCTTTTTGTGGTATAATAAAGGCGGTCTGCAAGAGCAGCGCACAAACTTGGTCCGACGCGGTATCGTAAAGACGGCTTGTAAGAGCAGCGCACAAACTTGGTCCGACGCGGTATCATAAAGGCGGCCTGCAGTAGCAGCGCACAAACTTGGTCCGACGCGGATACAAGCAGAAAACGAAGACAAGGCGGAAAGCGATCGTGGTGTATTTGGAAAAATTCATCCTGCCGGATGAGGAACAGGAGTATAAGATAGCGAAGGTGCGCCGTGCGGAGAACGGGGGAGATCTGGGATATTTAGAAAACGGATATCCCTGTATGCTGTTTCCGCAGAGGGAGCTTGAAGAGCTGGATTTTGAGCCCGTTACCATATTTTACGGCGGCAACGGCAGCGGAAAGAGCACGCTGTTAAACGTAATTGCGGAAAAATTGAGTCTGCTGCGGATGGCGCCGTTCAACGGCGGCGAACTGTTTGCGCCCTATGTGCGGGAGTGCGGATTGCGCTGTGGCTTTGACGATGAGGGCGAACCGCTGAGCGTTCCGAAAAGGAGCCGTATCATTACCAGCGACGACGTATTTGACTATATGCTCGCGGCGCGGACGCGGAACGAAGAAATTGCTGAGGATACCGAGAAAGCGAAAGAGGAGTATTTTGCGATCAAATACGGCGACACGGTCAGGTTTTCGGGAATGGCGGACTATGAAGCGGCGCGTTTGCAGCTTCTGTCGCGGCAGAAATCGCTTTCGCGCAGAAAATTTATGCATCGGGTGGTCGGAAAGCAAGTGCGGCTTCGCAGCAACGGCGAGACGGCGCTTCGGTTTTTTGAGCAGGAGCTGAAAGACGGCGCCCTGTATTGTCTGGACGAGCCGGAAAACAGTTTATCGCCCAAATACCAGCTGGAAATGAAGTCGCTTTTGGAAGAAAAGAGCCGTTATGGCGGCTGTCAGCTGATCATAGCCACGCACTCTCCCTTTTTGCTGGCCCTTCGCGGCGCAAAAATTTACGATCTCGATTCTGTACCCGTCCTGCCGAAAAAATGGTGGGACTTGGAAAATACGCGCCTATATTTTGATTTTTTTCAGCAGAACAGAGAGTTGTTCTTAAAAAAAGACCGCTGAGGGTTTTTTGCGCATGCTTTTTTAAGACAGCGGCACTCTGCGGCCAAATTGCACACAGGCGCGTTGAAAGTCGATTGTAAGGGCAAATTCTCGATCTGGCGGGGAATAAAAGTATAGCGCGGGGGCGCTATCGCGGCGAAAAGCGGATATGGGGGCAGATGTCTTTTAAACGGAGAGCGATTCTATGAAATGTAGAACGGTACTAAGTTGTGTTTTTTCGTCTTTTTTGGTATGCTGAAATTACAAAGATCAAAGCGGGAGAAAACCATATGGATTCGATGCAGTATTAAATCGCCGGCAGGAGAAAGGAACTGAATTTGACGCAAAACGAGCAGGCGGAAAAGATCGGCATGAGCGCGAAAGTAATTTCCAAATGGGAGACGGGCAGGAGCATTCCGGATACGATTTTTTTGGTCCCGCTCTGCGACGCGCTGCAAATGCGTTTGGAGTTTTTGCTGGAAGGGGAAGAAACGTCTGATTCGCAGAGGACGGACAGAGGCGGCGAAGCGCAAAACGGGCAAAGTCTCACCCGTGTCGAAGAGACGGCCGCGTTGAAGTTGCGGCGAGAGGCAAACGGGATCGAACGGGAAGAAGGCGCCGCTTTGCTCGGCAAAGAAGAGAGCGCCGCAAAGAAAAACGAAAAAGAAAACGCTCAAAAGAATAAAAATCGGAGTGCTTCTAGCAGGAATAAAAAAGCAGAAAAAATATTGGAAACGCGCGGCGCAAGCGGCAAAATATCTTTGCCGCTTGCGCCGCGTTTGGGTTTGGATAGGATTAAAAAAAGAAAAGGGCGCAGGCAGTGCGGAAAAATTTCAGGGAAGAGACAAAAATAAAAAGAAAATAAAAAATGGAATTGACGAGCATACCGATCCGTGTTACAATAATAGACAGGGAGGGAAATACTGAAATGAGTTACTGTACAAATTGCGGCAAAAAAACAGAAGACGGACAATATCTTTGCGACGAATGCAGGAAAGTCCTCGAAGAGCAGTCCAAACAGGAAGCCGTTTCGCAAGATGCACAAAGTTTGAAAGAAGCGGCGCCTTTTTCGCAACAAACGCCTGCCGAACCGTTTGCGCGCGGCAAGGAAAGCGACGGCGGTTTTGTGCAAAGCGCGCAAAACGGCGACAGCGCACAACCGAAAGGTTCGCCCGCAGGCGCGGATGAGCCGTTTGCGGACTATGCTTCGCCGCCGAATACTGCGCAGCAAAGCGCCGCGCCCTCGGGAATACCGTATTTTATGCCCAATCCGGCCATGCAGGCGGCCGTGCCGGAATCGAACCGTAAAATCAATGTGAGCGGACTTTTAGGCTTGATTTTTTCACTGATCGGCGGTATATGCCTTGTAATGATCATTGTTTTGCTGATATCTTTTATGATGGCAAATCCGGAATTGGTTGATAATCCGAATGCGATCAATCCTTCCGATCTGATGGCGCTCGGCGGCGGTATGTTACTATGTATGATCGGCGCGCTTTTATTCTCCGTCGCCGGGATCGCATGTTCGGGCGTAGGCATTGTGCATAGAGCTAAATACAGGCTGAATGAATTGGCGGTCGGCGGGTTGGTCATAGGGATTATTGTGGCGGCGATCGTCATCCTGATCATCGCGTCTGTTGCTATAAATTCCTAAGAGAGATCTGTTTAGATTCTCGGCGAATGCGAGATTCCGCTGCAAAAAAATTGCGGCGGTCTCTTGATTATTTAAAGGCTTCCAATTGTATAAAAACAAAAAAAGCAAATTGTATAGAAAGGAAGAGAGAGCATGTTTTGTCCGAATTGCGGGACCAAATTGCGAGATTTTGATAAGTTTTGTTATGTGTGCGGAGCGAGGGTAGAAGACAGAAGCGAAGAGGCGTCGTTTAAAGTGTCTCCGCAGCAGCCCGTCGCCTATGCGCAGCCTGGCTATGCGGAAGCGGCTAAAAGTAAAACGATCAATAAACCCGGTTTGATCGGGTTTATTTTGTCGATGATTTCGTTATGTTTTCTGATCGCGCTCGGCAGTATTTCAGATGATTTTATTTATGAATATTTACGGTATTATAATTATGTGGTGGAAGAGTTACAGGATGCATTGATTGAACTCGGCGTGCTGTTCGGGCTTTTTAGTTTGCTTGGCGCGGCGGGTTCCATTACCGGAATTTGTTTTTCGGGAGTCGGAATATCCAGAAGAAAAAAATTCAGACTGAACGGGTTTTCTATTGCGGGGCTGGTAGTGAGTATCGTGATGATATTGGATTTCCTCGGTATCTTCTTTACAGTGCTGGGGTGGACCGTTTTATTGGGAGGTTATTGAGAAAATGGAAGAAAAGATCGAAGTAAAATTTTGTCCGCAATGCGGTTCATCCGTTGAACCGCAGATGCAGTTTTGTCCTAACTGCGGTGCGAAATTGCAAATAGATTTCGAAGATCCAGACTTGCCCGGCGATACGGCAGGGGAATCGGCAGCGGCGCCTGTACAGCCGCCGCAGGGAGACGGCCGTCCATATGTTCCGCCGCAGCCGCCGCAAGCGCCCGCTTCGCAGTATCCTGTGTACCCGCCTGCGCAGCCGCAGCAGGAGAAGAAGCCGATGAACGTATTCGGCCTCGTCGGAATGATCGTCGGGATCGTGAGTCTCTTTATCGGATACATTTTCGGATTTATACTGGGCATTACCGCCATCACATTTTCGGCAATCGGAATGGCGAAGGGCGCAAAATACAGTAAAAGAGGGTTTGCGATCACAGGCTTGATCTGCGGTATTATTGCAACGATTTATTGTCTGTCATTTATGATCGCGTACGGATCTTTGATAATGACACAATGATCCGGCGGCCGCGGCCTGGTTGCAAAAACAAGAGGCCTGCGGCCTCAGTATAGAACCGGAAGCATCGCACAAAGTGCGAAAAACGAGTATTGCGGTGTATTTTATAGCGAACAAAGCGCCAAGCCGCTCACAGCGGCTTGGCGCCTTTTGAATCGAAAAAAAGGGCAGGCGGCGCAAAGGATTTGCGCCGCCTGCAAAACGCTGCAAGGGAAAAACAATATCAAAAACAGCGAAACGGCAAAGGAGGACAGCCTCCGTCAGAGACGAAAAGGTAGTACAAGCAGCGATTTTTTTGTCGCCTGCGGCTGGTTATCGCAATCAAAAAACAGAAAAATAAGGAAGTAATGTGGCAGGATGACAACGCAGCAAGGTGATGGCGCGGCAAAAAAGGCTTTTGACAGGCAAATTTCAAAATGCGCGGGTTACTCTGCTTGAAGCGCCTGTGAAAAAAGCGCATCCCACTGCGGAAATTTTCTTTTTAAAGAGATCGGTTTTCCGCTCTGGTCGATGAAGCAGTGTTCGCTTTCGCCTTCGGCGCGCAGCGTGCCCGTGCGCGCATCGCAAATGCGGTAGGAGATCGAAAATTTTACGCCCGTATAGCGCGTCAGCCGTACAAAGATCGTAACGGTATCGGGAAATCTGGTCATAGACTTATAGCGGCAGTTTACAAAAAGAACGGGACTTAAAACGCCGGATTGTTCCATCACGTCGTAGCCTAGGTGCATCTGTTCGAGCATATCCACGCGCGCTTCTTCCATCCAGCGGATGTAATTGGAATGGTGTACGATTTTCATGGTATCGGTTTCGTAGTACTGTACTTTATGCGAATAGGGAATCAGTTGCATGGAAAACCTCCTTGGAACTTTTCGAAAGAAAAAGGGTGAAATCGGAAATGTATTATACCATTCCGCGCAAAAGCTGTCAATAGAAACCGGAAGGAATTGACGAACGGAGATGTTTGTGCTACAATTTTATACGAAAAAGAGGGATCGGAAACGGAAGGGATTGAGGAGGATAAGCGTATGGAATGCGGCGTATCGACGGCGTCCCTGTTCATGCGGGAATTGAACGAGGACGCACTGACGATTTTAAAGGGGTTGGGAATCAAAACGACGGAAATCTTTTTGGCGACGTTTTCGGAATATACGGAAGAGTTTGCGCGTATTTTAGTAGAGAGACGGGGGCAGATGAAGGTAAATTCCGTTCATCTTTTAAATACGCAGTTTGAGCCGCAGCTGTTCGGCACGCATCCGCGCGCCCGCGCCGACGCCTATCAAATTTTACATACGGCAATGCGTGCGGCGCAGATCCTCGGAGCGAAAAATTACACCTTTCATGCGATCACGCGGCTGAAAAAGAATTCCGCGCCCTCCGATTTTGGGAAATTGGCGGCGGATTTTGATTCGATATTGCAAACCTGCGAGGCGTACGGCGTTCAGCTGTGTCTGGAAAACGTTCATTGGGCGCTGTACAACGAGCCGGGCATTTTTCAAAAGATCGCGGCGGGCTGTGAAAAGTTGCGGGGCGTTCTGGACGTGAAACAGGCGCGGCTGTCCGGCTATCCGTACGGAATGTACATTCGGGATATGGAGGGAAAGATTTCCCACGTGCATCTTTCCGATGTCGACGAGTGCGGAAAGATCTGCCTGCCGGGGAAGGGGATCTTTGACTTTGAAGAGTGTCTGCGGCGGCTGAAAGACGCCGGATTTGACGGCGCGCTGTTGATCGAAGTTTATGCGCGCGATTACGAGACGTACGATCAGCTCAAACAGTCCTGCAATTATCTCGAAGAACTGATCTATAAAATTCGTTAAAGAAAATGCAGACGCAAAATTGAATTTTCACTTGCAAAGCGGAATGGGCGGCGTTATAATAAAAAGAAAAACGGAGACAGGATAAAAATGGAGATAAAGGGAAACAAGAGAGTGCTCTTTAACGGCGACAGTATCACGGATTGGATGCGGGATCATTCGGACAGGCACAGCCTGACGGGATACAATAAACGCATTGCGCAGGTGTATGCGGACAGCGGCGCAGAATTTTTTAACAGAGCGATCTCGGGCGACCGCACGACGGAGATGCTCGCGAGAATGGACGCCGATCTTGCCGATACGGATCCGGATTATGTTTCCATCCTGATCGGGATCAACGATACTTGGCGCAGGTTCGACAGCAATTTGCCGACCAGCGGAGAAAAATTCCGCGAAAATTTGCGCGCAAATTTCGAAAAGGTGAAAAAGTATGGGGCAAAATTGATCGTATTGGAGCCTTTTTTGCTTCCTGTGGATCCGGCAAAGCGCGCCTTTCGAGAAGATCTGGATGAAAAAATCGATATAACGCGCGAGCTCGCGCGAGAATTTGCGGAGGAATATATTCCGCTGGACGGACTCTTTGCGGAAGTCGTACTCAAAGTCGCGCCGGAAACGCTTTCGGCGGACGGCGTGCATCCGACCGATAAGGGCTTTGCGTACATAGCGCAGTGGTGGATGCAGCGAGTCAAATGCGTAAAGTAGGCGGCGGAAAAAAAGGAAACGGAACGCTTTGCCCGGAAGAGAGGGGCCGTGCACCGTTAAAAAGATCGCCGCGGAAAGCTAAAAATTGAACGAAGTCTTGACAAAACTGCATTTTTGCGGTTAAATAGAAGTAGGATAGGAATAAAAACGATCCGTTGATTTTGACCTGCCTGCGGTTTTGGCGGCGGCAAAAAGGCGGAAAGGGGGAGGCTTCTCATGAATAAAGTAATTACAGTCAGCAGACAATTCGGCAGCGGCGGCAGAGAATTCGGCATTAAACTTGCGCACGAATTAAAGATTCCTTTTTATGATAAAGATCTGATCTCCATGGCCGCGGAAGACAGCAATCTGTCGGCGGAATTTATGCGGCACTATGAAGAGAGCGCGCCCGGACTGTTTTCGCGTACGCTGTATTCGTATTATCAGATGCCGATGACCGATCAGATCTACATCGCGCAGTCGAATCTGATCAAAAAGCTGGCGGAGCAGGGGCCGTGCGTGATCATCGGGCGCTGTTCGGACGTCATCGTGGAAAACAGCGTTAAAATTTATATCCATGCTCCGATCGCAAAGCGCGTGGAGCGGAAAAATGCCATGAATATCGGCGTTCCTCCGGAAAAGATGGAGGAACATGTCCGCGCGACCGATAAAAAGCGCAAGAAATACTATGAGTATTATACCGATCAGAAATGGGGCATGGCGGAAAATCATCATCTTTGCCTGGACAGCGGCCTCATCGGCATCGACGGGTGCGTAGAAACGGCGCTCCGGTATCTCAGCTATCTGGAAAAATAAAGGCGATTTTGCCGGGCGGAAAGCGGCGGCTTTTTCGGATGCGCCTGAAGCGGAAACAGCTGTTGTTTGCAATGGCGGATTTATTTTATAAAATCAAAAAACGGTTTTGAGGGCAGCTCCTTTTCAAAAGGGGCTGCTTTTATTTTACGAATAGAACCGAAAATTTAGGGGCGTACAGGAAAAACACGGCAGCAAACGGCGGCCGAGATTTGCAGCGAAAGCCGAATGCAAACGGCGCGCAGCTCTTATTTTTCAGGTTTTTTGTGTGCTTTTTTCAGTATTTTTTTATATGCTTTTTTTCACATATGGATCAAAAAGAATGCGAGAGGGATACGGACGGCAGACGCATCGGTTGAAAAAATTTGCATATGCAGCAAAACGCACAGGAAAGTGCGCCGCATTTTTCGGATGCGCTTGGAATGATTTGACAGAACTGCGGCACGGGGGTATAATGGATAAAAACGGGAAAGACGGTGATTGTGTGAAGGGAAAGACAGTGGTGGTCGGCATGAGCGGCGGAGTGGACAGCTCCGTTGCCGCTCTTTTGCTGAAAGAGCAGGGGTACGACGTGATCGGACTGTATATGGTGAATTGGGAGGAGGAAGGCGAAGGCGGCGCCTGTACGGCGGAATCGGATTTTGAGGACGTGAAGCGCGTCTGCAACAAGATCGGTATTCCGTATTATACGGTCAATTTTGCAAAAGAATATTACGACAACGTTTTCGCCTATTTTTTGGAGGAATACCGCCGCGGCAGGACGCCGAATCCGGACGTTTTATGCAATCGGGAAATCAAGTTCGGACCTTTTCGGGAATATGCGCTGTCCTTGGGCGCGGATTATATCGCGACGGGGCATTATTGCGATATTCTGCATCGGGACGGACTGCATTATCTTTTAAAGGCGGCGGATGAAAATAAAGATCAGACGTATTTTCTCAATCAGGTGACGCAGAAGCAATTTGAAAAAGTCTTGTTTCCCCTCGGGAAGATCCAAAAACCGCAGGTGCGGATGCTTGCGGAGAAAAACGGCCTTGCGACGGCAAAAAAGAAGGACAGTACGGGGATCTGTTTTATCGGGGAGAGAAACTTCCGCAATTTTTTAAAGACGTATCTGCCCGCGCAGCCGGGAAAAATGATGACGAGAAAAGGCGAAGTGGTCGGCGAACATATCGGGCTGATGTATTATACCATCGGACAGCGCCGAGGACTCGATCTCGGCGGAAGAAAGGGTGATACGGCGGACGGGCGCTGGTTCGTTTTGGAAAAGGACGTCGCGAACAATATTTTATACGTCGCGCACGGCGACGAGAGCGGACTGTTTACAGGCTCTTGCAGCGTTTCGGGAATCAACTGGATCCCCGCGGTTTTGAAGGAGGAGACCTTTCACTGTACGGCAAAATTTCGGTATCGGCAGAGCGAACAGGGCGTTACCGTCGAGCGTACGAGCGAAAATTCGGCGCTCGTTTCTTTCGATGCGCCGCAGAGGGCGGTTACGCCGGGACAATACGCCGTGTTTTATCAAAATGAACGGTGCATCGGCGGCGGCGTGATCGATTGAGCGGTGCTTCGGTGCGTCAATTCAAATAATTTCAACCCATTCAAAATTTCCGCGAACCGAAAAATTTTTAAAAAGCAAAAAAGATTTCCGCCTGCATCAAAGTTCTTTGATGCAGGCGGAAGGAAAAAAGTTTTGCAGAGCTTGAAAAATCTGATTGAAAAATTGTTTTAAAAGGGAAGAAGGCCGCAGAGGCTTTTGAAAATAAGGCAAAGCGCCGGCAAGATCAATCTTGCCGGCGCTTTGCCGCCGCACTTGCGGCGCAGGGAGATCAGTTCAATAAATCCGCCGCGCCCCGAATCCGAAACGGCGCGTTGCCGCCGCGCAGACATACGGGCAAAAAGCGTGTTTTAACTTTTTCATTACGATGTCTTGGGCTTGCCGAAAAAGCGGACCAGGACGGCGATCATGAGCAAAATGCCGCCCGAAAGAATATAATAGAGGGGGAATACCGTCATGAGCGAAAACAGGAGCAGAAAACAGCCCGAAAAGCAATAGCCTTTCCACGCTTCGCGGCGGAGACGAAGGGCGAGCTTTGCTTTCAGACCGCTCGGTTTTAAGGGCGGTTCTATGAGCTTTTCCGGCAGAAGGCCGGTCTTTTTTGCCAGCAAATAGACGTCCGCCGCGTCTTTGAGCGTAACGCCGAACGCCGCGGCGAGCTGTTTCGCCTCTTCCGTAAACCCGTTTGCAAAGACCGTTTTTTGGCCGCATTCTTTCCGGATGGTCTCGGAAAGTTCGTCCGCCGTCATTTTTTCAAAACGGAAACAGACAAAGCATTGGCTTTGGCCGTTTTTCAGAGAATAATCGTCTTGTACTTCCCACTGTCCGCCGCCTTCTTCGACAGAGGCAGCCGCCTGCGCGGGCGCGTGCGGATTGTTTATGCGTTTACTTTGCGCCTGCGGGTCGGCTTGCGGCGTTTTTATACGCGCGTTTTCCGAATTTTTTTCGCCGCCGTTTCCTTTTTTCGGCTCCGATGTACGCAAAAATGCGGACTTCAATTTTGAACAAAAGGCATGTATTTTTTGTTTTGCTGGGGGGCGGTTCTGCGCATCGATCGGATCTTTTTCGGAAAGTTGGAAAGAAGAGGAGACGGCGAGGCTCCGTGATTTTCCGCTTTGTGTTTCCGCCGCAGAAGAGGAAGAGGCTTGCTGCTTTTTCTGTGAGTTCAGGCACTCCGCAAGCCATGCGGCGTTTTCGCGCGGCGCGGTCATTGCCAGATGAAAGGACAGCTTTTCCGTTTCCGTTTTTTCCCACTGATTGCTGCGGCGTTTGCCGTGCTTGGATTTTAAGCGTACGAATGTGAGAAACGCGGCGCAGAGGGCGGTCGGGATCGCAACGGCAAGGGCGGCGGCGAGGGAGGAAAGATAAAAGCGGAAAACGCAAAAGGAGAGCAGAAAGGTAATAAAAAACAGGAACAGGGTATCCGACCAAAGCGGAACATCAATTTTTTTCATATCGCAGCATCGACTTTCCCTTAGACTTTAATTTTTGCATGGATACGGGCAGGCCGTATGGCCGAAAAATGTATCCGGCCGATTGAAGGGCGCAAGCTCTTTCGCTTGATTTTTCCCGTTTTTTTATCTTTTTAAACCTTGCCAGCGGCGGTAAGTTGTGCTATACTAAAAGAAAAACGAAAAAGAGGAAAATTTTTCCGTATATAGGTATAGTCGGAGCGGAAAATTCCCATAAAAGAAGCGGCGGTTATGAAGATTGCAATTTTTGGCGGATCGTTTGATCCTGTACATTCGGAACATATCAATATCGTGCGGGCGGCGATGGAGAAGCTGGAGGCGGACAAAGCGATCATCGTTCCGGCGTTTATTCCGCCGCATAAACAGGGTAAAAATCTGGCTTCCGCACAGGATCGGCTGGCGATGGCGCGCATTGCGTTTTCGAACGTAAAGAACTGCGAAGTGAGCGCCTATGAACTCAACGCGGGCGGTACGAGTTATACCTGCCGCACGCTCGCGTATTTTCACCAAAAATATCCCGAAGCGAAGCTGTATTTTGTAGTCGGCTCGGATATGCTGAAAGATTTTTACACTTGGAAAAACCCCGAAGAAATTTTATCGCTCGCCGAGTTGATCGCTTGCAATCGGGAAGGGGAGCGCGTCAACTTTAAGGCGGAACAGATTCGGTTTTTTACAAAATTTCATAAGACGTTTAAAACTTTTGAGTTTGTGGGGAGGGATATTTCCTCCACAAAGGCGCGTATACTCTGTGCATTCGGGGAAGATCTGAAACCCTATTTGACGGAGGGCGTGATCGATTACATCGAAGCTAACAGCCTCTATCGAGTGGAGGGCGTAAAAAAAGCGCTGCCGTATTTAAAGCCTTCTCGGCGGAAGCACTCTTTGCGCGTTGCCCTGCTTGCGGCACGGGTCGGAGCAAAGTATAAAGTATCCGAACATTCGATCATTCAGGCGGCCGCCTTGCACGACGCGGCGAAAAATCTTGACTTGTCTGCTCCGGAGCTAAGCGGATTTTCCTTAGAAGAATCGGTGCCTGCCCCCGTGTTGCATCAATACACGGGCGCCTATCTTGCAGAGCATTCTTTCGGGGTAACGGAGGAAGACGTGCTGAACGCCATACGGTTCCACACTTCCGGACGGCCGAATATGAGCAATCTGGAAAAGATTTTATTTTTAACCGATATGCTGGAGCCGGGCAGGGATTTCGGCGGCGTGGAAAAATTGCGGAAAATTTTATTGAGAGATCTCAACGAATGTATGTATAAAAGTTTGAAGCAGGAGTTGCGCTATCTGAAAAAACAGGGCGGGGAAATTTATCCGCTGACCTTTCGTGCCTATGAATTTTACCGCGCGCTCGTAAAAAAAGAATGAAAAAGCGGCGCGAAAGGAAACAGAAAAGGAAACACAAAAGAGCAAAAGAAAAGGGCTCTTTTTTATAAAAGCGCACCGAAAGGTATAAAAAGCAAAAGAACGGGAGTAAAATTATGGACTCAAAACAATTTACGGAAGAGATCTGCAAGGCGCTGTCTTCCAAAAAAGCGGAAGATATTTTGGTGGTGGACGTACGCGAAAAGACGATCGTCTGCGATTATTTTGTGATCGCGAGCGGAAGAAATACGACGCAGGTCCGCGCGCTGTGCGAATATGTGGAAGAGAAATTCGCGGCGGAAGGCATTTCTGTCCGCCGCACGGAAGGCGTCCGCGAAGGGCGCTGGGGCGTATTGGATTTCGGCGACGTGATCGTGCACGTGTTTAACGACGAATCCAGGCTGTTTTATCATTTGGAGCGGCTTTGGGACGAAGGCAACAACGTTACCCGTTTTACCGATTGACGGAAAACAGGGGACAGCTGCTGCTTTTTGAAAGATCCGCGTCCGTTCAGACAGTATGAGGAAGAAAAAGCTGTAAAGCCGCATCCGTTTGCCGGGTAAGAAAAACAGAGCTGAAACGGAAAACCGTTTCAGACACAATGCAGTTTGCTCGGACACAGCCGAGCAAACTATAAAAAGCATGGCGGGCGGCTTTTTAAAGCAGGGTTTTGAAAAGCGCTTTTACAGTATCGCATCAATCAAAATGGATCTCTTTCGGCTTGGAATAGGAAGATTTGCTGCGAGACCGTTTTTTTTCAACGATATAGTAAACTTTTTTGGGCTGTTCCTGTTTTTTGGCAGTATTTTTTGCAGGCGGCTGCGGCGAGGGCGCAGGATCGTCTTCGGCTTCCTTTTTTCGGCCTTGGGCAGGGTTTTGAAAGCGCAGGCGCAGATATTGAAAACCTACGACTCCGCCGAAACACAGGCCGAACAAGAGGAGCAGGTATACGCCACCCCACAGTGTGGATGCAAGAAGAAACATAATTTTGCCTCCGTTGGGAATCGATTTGTGAAAGGATATATCTATTGTAGCAAAAAAGCATAGGGAGAAACGGACAGAATTTGTCGCGGAAAAGGGGGTCTTGTCGAATGCGGGTATACGATGTCATCGAAGCAAAAAAACACAGCCGTGAGCTTTCGGAAGAAGAGATCCGCTTTTTGATCCGGTGCATAGCCGACGGGAGCGCGTCGGACGCGCAGATCGCCGCCTTTTGCATGGCGACGCTCTTAAACGGAATGACGCAGCGGGAATGCTTTCTGCTCACGGACGCGATGGCGCACAGCGGCGAAGTCTGCAAAAGACCGGATTTTGACGGCATATTTGCGGACAAACATTCCACGGGCGGCGTTTCGGATTCCACCACGCTCGTCATCGTACCGATTTTATGCAGTCTCGGTATTTACTGTGCCAAATATTCGGGCAGGGGGCTGGGGCACACGGGCGGAACGCTGGATAAGTTGGAGAGTTTTCCGGGACTGAACGTCGATCTTACGGCGCAGGAGTTTGAAGAACAGATCCGCCGCGTGGGCGGCGCGGTCGCCGGGCAGACGAAAGATATCGTGCCTGCGGATAAGCGGATGTATGCGGTGCGGGACGTTACGGCAACGGTAGACAGTATTCCGCTGATCGCCTCTTCCGTCATGAGCAAAAAGCTCGCGTCTTTTGCGGATATCCTGCTGTTGGACGTAAAATACGGAGACGGCGCTTTCATGCACTCGCCAAAGGATGCTGAGCAGCTGGCGCGGCTGATGGTGTCGATCGGAAGAGCGGCCGGAAGAAAGACGATGGCCGCCATAACCTGCATGGATTCTCCGCTCGGGGACGGCGTGGGCTGCAACTTGGAAGTGCGGGACGCGATCGAAGTATTGCAGGGCAAAAAGAGTCCGCTGGCGGAGCTGTCCTTTTATCTTTGCGTGAAAATTTTATGCGCGGCAAAGGGGATATCGCAAGAACAGGGATATTCTTTGGTAAACGAGGCGGTCCGTTCCAAAGCGGCGCTGCAAAAGCTTGCCGAGATCGTGCAGGCGCAGGGCGGCGATCCGAGCGCGGTCTTTCAGCCTTCGCTTCTGCCGCTGGCGGAAAAAGAATATGTGATTCGGGCGAAGGCGGAGGGCGCGCTTTGCGTTTCCGCCATGGCTCTGGGCAGAGCGTGCGTCCTGCTGGGCGGCGGCAGGGAAAAGGCAGGAGATCTTGTCGATCACACCGTTGGCATTCTTTTGAAAAAACGTACGGGGGATTTTGTTTCTCCGGGCGACGAGCTTGCCGTCGTCTATGCGTCGAAAGAAAATCCGCAGGCGGAGGATATGGCAAAGTCCGCATTTCAGGTGCGGCAGGAACGAGAAACGTATCCGCCGCTTGTCTATAAATTTATCGGATCGGAGGAATCAGTATGTTCGGATTAAAGAAGAGAAAAACAGAAGATATAGAGGAAGAGACAAAGGATACGGCGCTGTCTGCCGATGGCGTTGTTTCGGAGAAAGACGGAGGCAAAGAAAAGCCGC
Source organism: uncultured Bacillota bacterium (assembly GCA_949283775.1). Taxonomy (GTDB): domain Bacteria; phylum Bacillota; class Clostridia; order Christensenellales; family Borkfalkiaceae; genus Borkfalkia. Next base: position 16,847 of record CASDTU010000054.1, on the reverse strand, counting down.
TGCCTGCGGCGGAAGAAAAGACGGATTCGATCACGCCGGACGAGCGCAAAGAATTTGAGGAATTTCGCAGACAGAAAAAGATTTTGGAGATCCGCAGATTGCTGAAAATGATCGACCATACTCTCTTGAAACAGACGGCAACGCGGGCGGAGATCCGAAAACTGTGCGACGAAGCGCGGGAATACGGTTTTTGTTCCGTTTGCGTGCAGCCGGTCTATGTGGCGGCGTGCAACGAATTTTTGCGCAACGCGCCGCAGATCCGCATTGCCTGCGTGGTAGGCTTCCCGATGGGGGAAAATACGACGAAGACAAAGGTTTTTGAAACGAAACGCGCCATTGCGGACGGCGCCGACGAGATCGATATGGTTACCTGCATTTCGGCCATCAAGAACGGAAACTATTCGTATATAAAAAGGGAGATCCGCCAGGTCGTGAAAGCGGCGCGCGGAAATCCTGTCAAGGTGATCATTGAAACGTCTCTCCTTACGCGGGAGGAGATGATCAAGGCGGCGCTCTGCGCAAAAGACGCGGGGGCGGCGTTCGTCAAGACGAGTACCGGTTATTTCGGAGACGGGGCTAAGCCGGAAGACGTGCGCGCGATCAAAGAGGCGGTCAAAGGGGAATGCTGCGTCAAGGCATCCGGCGGTATCCGCAGTGCGCAGCAGTTCCGCACGATGGTCGATGCGGGCGCCGATCGGATCGGTACAAGTTCTGGCGTCAATATTGCCGAAACGCTGAAAAAAGAAATGTAATGCGGCAAAATAGATCGGGCTATTTTAAAAATGTTTTTAAATTTTTTAAAATTGTTTTCAAAATAGAGAGACGAGCGTATCGGAAAGAGGGCTTTCCGATACGCCCGTCTTTTTACGGCGGCGCGGCGTTTCGTTGCTTTCCGTTCTTTTGCATACGGTTTGCAAAGCCGCAAGCAAGCCGAAAAGCCGGCAGGCAAATGCGCCGCGCTTTAAGCTCAAAAGCCGGCAGACAAGCGCGCCGCGCTTTTTGCGGTATTTTTTGAAACGCATTGCGGAAAATGCGGTTGAATAGGAAAAATAAGAGCGTGGATGTATAATACGGCGCAGGGAGGGGAATACTACATACAGAAAGGAGGAAGGGACCTATGCAGTTCAAAAAGACAAAGACATTTTTCAATTTAGCCCGTTCGTTTGCGGGGGAGAGTCAGGCAGGGATGCGCTATCAACTGATCGCAAAACAGGCGGAAGCGGAAGAGTATCCCGTTTTGGCGGATAAAATTCGAGAGATCGCGAAAAACGAAACCAATCACGCGAAAACGTTTTACGATACTCTGATTTTAAAGGCGGGAAATTTTGATTCGATCCGATTGGACGCAGGGTATCCCTTTCAATTCGGGACGTTGCCTGAAAATCTCGGATTTGCCGCGCAGGGCGAACAGGCAGAATCCGAAGAGGTGTATCCGATTTTTGCAAACGAGGCGAAGGAAGAGGGCTTTGCGGATATTGCCGCTCTCTATGAACGGGTGATCGGCGTGGAGGAGCAGCACGAAAAAGTTTTTCGATTTTTGCAGGAGGCCTTAAATTCCGGCTCGTTGTATAAAAAGGATAAGCCGACGCTCTGGGTATGCAGTGAATGCGGCTTCCGCGCCATGACGAAAGAGGCGTGGAAAGTTTGCCCGCTGTGTTCCGCAAAGCAGGGGTATGTTGCGATTCCTTTACCGTTTGAAAATTAAAAAGGAGAAAAAGATGAACACAAACAAACAGCAGAGCAAATCAACGCAGAGCGCGCAGAGTAAATCTTCGCAGAGCAAATCTGCGCAAAGCAAGGCATCGCAGAGCAAAGCTTGCCAGAATTCCGGCACAAAGAATTGTTCCGGAAAAGCATCGAGAGGCGCGCAGGATTGCAAGTAAAAAGGCGGAAAAATCGCGCGAAAGCGCCCTGCATGCGCTCTCCCTACGATAGCAACGGAAGTTATACGGGTACTCCGCTGGACGGGGACAAGCCGGTCCAGGATGCGGACGATTTGTGATTGGAAAATTGAATAGGACAAGAAAAAGCGGAGGAATATTTTCCTCCGCTTTTTATAAAGTGCAGCGGCCGTCGTTTAAGCCTGCCCCGTGCTTTTGCCGATACAGTGTTTCGGAGCGGAAACGGAATTTTGCTGTATTTTGCTTCGATCGGCGCAGCTTTCGGGCTTGCAAAAAAATATAAATATTTTTTGCAATAACTTGCTTGCTTTTTCTGTCAATTCTGTTATAATTTGAAGGAGGAAAAAACGAAAAGGTATATGGACACTGGTGTCGCATATTGAAATAACAGAAGCATATTCAATCAGTGAGGATGCAGAAAAATGAAGATCATTGCAGTTTTTAAGACACACTTTGACATCGGCTTTACCAAACTTGCAAGTGAAGTTGTGGAACAATACGGCGGGAAAATGCTCGACGATGTTTTGGCGACCTGTGAGGGGACGCAAAAACTCGGTGCGGGAAAACAATACGTCTGGACGATGTCTTCATGGCCGCTTTGCGCTTCGCTCGGAGCCGCTTCCGCAGATAAGCGCGCCCGTGCGGAAAAACTGATTGAACGCGGTCAGCTCGTTTGGCACGGCCTGCCTTTTACGACGCATACCGAATTTTTGTCTGCCGACGAATTGGACTACGGCTGCAAGATCGCCGCACGTTTGAGTAAAAAATACGGCAAACTCAACCCCGTGTCCGCGAAGATGACGGACGTTCCCGGGCATACCGCGGGACTGATCCGCGTTTTGAAAGAGAACGGGATCCGCTTTTTGCATTTAGGCTGCAATCCGGCGAGCAGACCTCCGAAAGTGCCTCTGCTCTTTTGGTGGGAGGATCTGGAAGGAAACCGCGTCCTTACCATGTACAACAATACATACGGCAGCGGCGTTTTGCCTCCGGCGGATTGGAAATATCCGGTATGGCTAGCAATGCGCCAGACCAACGACAATATCGGACCGCAGGGCCCGGAAGTCATCGAGGAACTTTTAGAGCAGGTCGGCGACGGCAACGAATTGTTCGTCGGAACGATGGACGATTTTTACAAGGAGATCAGCAAAGAGGATCTTAGCGATCTTCCCGTAGTGCGCGGCGATCTGGGCGATACCTGGATCCACGGCGTGGGAACCTATCCGAAAGAAGTTTCCATGATCCGCCGTGCGAGAATGCTGATGGGCGAGGCGAAAGAAGCGGCCCAAAAGAGCGGTGCAGATATTTCTTCGGAGCTGAGCAGATATTATCAGAACGTTTTGCTGTTCGGAGAACATACGTGGGGCCTGGACGTAAAGACGCATTTAGGCTGGCAGCGTGCGTACGATCAGAAAGGATTTACCGCGCAGAGAGTCGAGCCGCGCTATGACTTGATGGAAAAGAGCTGGAACGAACAGCGCGTCCGCGCGCAGCACGCGCAGAGCGCGGCGCTTGCGGCGGCGGAAAAGGCGGGCGTTTTGAAAGAGGAGCAAATCGCCGCGGACCCCGCTTCTCCCTATAAAGTGTATGCGCAGGGCGGAAGACTCTATATCGTTTGTCCGGACGGGAGTAAACTTTCGCCGCAGTACGAATACCGAGTGATCCCGACGCAGAAAATGCACGATTTCATGCGCTCATACGTCACGCGGTTCTGGGGCTGGTCGATTGCCGATTTCGGGCGCGAATCCTATCCCGAATACGCCGGCTGTATCAACAAGGCAAAACTCGTATCCAAAGAGAATCTTTCCGGCGGCGCCGTCCGCGCGGAGTATAAGAGCGTTTGGGCGGACAAGGAAGGCTACGGCGACTGCGCTTCGTATGCCATTACGTTAACGCCCGTGTCTGACGGCGTGCTGGTAAAATTGGAGCTGAAAAGCAAGAGCGCGTCTCCGATGCTGGAAGCGGGAAACTTTACCTTCCGCTTTGAAAAGTCCGTCGAAGAGCTTCGCATCACAAAATCGGGAATCGAGCTCGATCCCCGAAAAGATATCGTGGAGGATGCCAATGTGCGCCTGTTCTGCCTGGATCGGTACGCGATCGCGGGGAACGTCGGCTTTATCTCCTACGATGCGCCGCTGGTCAGCTTTGACGGCAATGCGATCTACGAATCGAATATCGGTACGTTTATGAAAAAGAAAGCAAAGGGCGTTACCTTCAATCTGTTCAACAATATGTGGGGCACGAACTTTCCGCAGTGGACGGAAGGCGATTTTACCTTTGTTTGGAAGATCACAACGCCCGAAAATGCAAGAAAATAGTATAGCGAGTCCCTTTGCCGAACGGCAAAGGGACTTTTTGATCGATCGGAAATTTTAAATCGGAAATTTTAAACCGTTTTTTATATCTTGCCGATACAAGGGGACTATCTGAAACACAGGGGCAGGGCAAAGAAATGCGTCCTTTAAAAACAGCCGGAAGAGAAAATGATGTGTTCTTTAAAAACGGCAAGAAGAGAACAAGATGCGCTCTTTGAAAACCGAACGCCTGCCGAGCGGCGGCAAGCGCAGGCGCTTTTGTCGGGGCGAAGCACTTTCTGTATAAAATTCTTTTCAAAATCAAAAAAACATGGTACAATAGATAAAAATCAAAAAAAAACATGGCATGATCGATAAAGATCAAAAAAAAACGCGGCGCGGTCGGTAAAAATCGGAAGATACGCCGCAATCGATACATTTTAAAAAGGAGAAGAAGGTATGTGCGAGATTTTGGCGCCTGCGGGGGATCAGGACAGCTTTTACGCGGCGATCCATTCCGGCGCGGATGCGATCTATGTAGGGCTGAAAGAGTTTTCGGCCCGAAAATCTGCGGCAAATTTTGCACTTTCGGAGATAGGCGAACACATTCGGTATGCGCACGTTTTGGGCGTAAAGGTATACGTAGCGCTCAACACGCTCGTAAAAGATCGGGAGCTGGATTCTTTTTTCTCCTGCGCGCTGGGGGCATGGAACGCGGGCGCGGACGGGTTGATTTTGCAGGACGTATTTTTGGGGAAGGCGCTCAAAGAACTGTATCCGCAAATGGTTTTGCATCTTTCCACGCAGGCGGGCGTATGCAATGTGTACGGCGCGCAACTTGCAAAGGGGTACGGATTTTCGCGCGTGATCTTGGCGCGCGAGACGCCTCTTTCGGACGTTCAGAAGATAGCGGCGGAGATCGAAACGGAAGTATTTGTACAAGGGGCGCTGTGCAGCTGTTTTTCGGGGCAATGCTATTTTTCCGCTTTTGCGGGCGGAAACAGCGGAAACCGCGGCCTCTGCAAACAGCCCTGCCGAAAAAAATATTCCGTCGATAAAGAGGGAGAAGAGGGCTTTTCCTATAAAATTTCCCTCTCCGATCTGTGCGCGGCAAACGACGTCGAGGCGCTCGTGCAAGCGGGGGTATCGTCTTTAAAGGTCGAAGGGAGAATGCGCTCCGCCGCCTATGTGGGCAGCGCCGTGCGCTATTATCGAGATATAATTGACGAAAATATTTCCCGCATAGGGGAGAGCTTTTCCGATTTAAAGCGCGCCTATAACCGCGGAAATTATACCAAAGGGTATTTTGCGGGCCAGGACAAAAATTTGCTCTCGCGTGCGGTGCAGGGGCATATCGGCGAGCGCGTAGGGAAGATTATAAAGGCGGACAGAGGGAGCAAATACGTTCTTGTGGGATCCGACTACTTGCCGGCAGAGAACGACGGTTTTAAAATTTTGCGCTTTACTTTCAAAAATGCCGCGCAGAGCGTTCGAAAAAGCGCGCCCGAAGAGAAAAAGGCAAGTGTAAGGCAGGAAGACAGGGAGAGAGCGAAAGAAGACTCTTTGGAAGATCGTCTGGAAGATCGTCTGGAAGTCGGCGGCGGACAGTATCACGGATTTTTCCCGAAGGCGCAGAAGGGATTTACTCTTTTTAACAGCGGAAATTTTCAAGTCGGAGACGAGGTGTACCTGACTTCGGACGCCCGCCTTGCCGAGCGCGTGGCAAAGCGCAAGAGGTCGTTGCCGCTTGTCGTAAGCGGCAGAGTCTGTGAGGGAAAGCCGATGCAGGTGCGCGTTTCGGGCGGATTCGGAACATTGGACTTTGTTTCGGAATTTACCGTGCAAGCGGCGCAAAGCCGCGCGTTTTCAAGGCAGGATTTTGTCGATTGTTTCTTAAAGACGGACACTTATCCGTTTTCGGCCGCGTGCGATTGCGAAATCATCGGGGAGTGCTTTGTCGTAAAATCGGCGCTGAACGAATTCCGTCGGCAGATCTATGCCAAAGTGTTTGCGTCGTGCGCCGCGCCGCGCGAGCCGCTTGCGGCGGCTGATTTGCGCGGATATCTGGAAAAGACGGAAAAGGCGGCGCTTTCCTCCGCGTGCGCGGGGCAAGAGGCGGAGGAAGGGGAACGGATCGCGGCGATCGATGACGCGTTTCAACATGGGGCGTTTGGGGGAACATGTCTAGCCTATGCGATCGTAAAGCCTGCCGATTACAGGGATACTGCACAGATTTACAAAGTTTGTGCGCGCGCAAGAGAAGTTTCAAAGCAGGTCTTGCTGTATCTTCCGGCATTTTGCGTAGGGGAAGATTTAAAGGCGATCGGGCAGGTGTCGGAGCAGTTTGACGGGATCTATGCGGACGGCGTGTATGCGATCGAGTATTGCAGGGAAAAGTCGCTGCCGCTGTTTGCCGGCACGGGCTGGAATCTTTTTAACCGTCTTTCGGCTTTGTCCGCGCTCTGCGGCGGTGCAAAAGAGATCGCGCTTTCCAAGGAGCTTTCCGTGCGCGAGGCAAAAGAGATGGATTTACCCTCTGCCTTTCTTCTTGCGGGCGGAAGTATAAAAGTAATGGATCTCGGGCATTGCCTGTTCGGAAAAGATTGTAAAAATTGCGATCGGCGAAGAAAATATTCGCTCACGGATGAGAGCGGAAGAGTTTTTCCGCTCTTGCGCTATCAAAATTCCTGTTGCCGCTTTGAAATCTATAACTGCGCCCTTTTAAAAAGCGAGGGTATACAAAATCGCCTGTTGGATTTTACGGCGCTTTCGCAGGAAGAAAAGAGCGCGTATCTGCGGGGCGAAAATGGTTCGTCGGATAAGAAAAAGTACACGGCGGGGCTTTTGCGCGGCGGAGTCGTATGATTGCAGGCAGAAAAAAGCGGCACCGGCCGCGGAGCGGGGCATAAACGGGCGGCGCTGCCGCTATACGAAAGGTTCGCCGCCGCAAAGTCGGGCGCGCGAAACTGCGCGGCAATATATGCGCAGGGAGAAAGAAACGGACAAAAAAGAGAGAAAAGAGCGAGATGGACGGAAAAATTTTAGAAAAGCTGGAACTGAATAAAATTTTGAGCGCGGTCGCATCGTATGCGGTTTTGGACGAAACGAAAGGAGAGATTGTCTCCGCGGTGCCTGCGACGGACAGAGCGGAGGCGGAGTACGCTTTGGACCTGACGGCGCAGAGCGATCTGGCGCTGTTTCGCTGCGGCGTCGGGCGGATCGAGTATTTTCCGCCCCTGTCGGATGAGCTGGAGCGGGCGAAAAAGGGCGCGTCGCTCTCCTGTAAAGAGCTATTAAACGTCAACATGCTCTTGCGATCGGCGCGGATCGCCTATACGGGATTAAACGCGCAGGGTGAGGAGCTGTCGCTGTTGAAAGAGATCGCGGCGGGACTTTACTATGATTTTGCGCTGGAAACGGATATTTCCGAAAAAATTCTCTCGGAAGAGGAAGTGAGCGACAGCGCGAGCGATGCGCTGTACAACATCCGAGCCTCGATCCGCCGTTTAAACGAGCGGATCCGCGCGAAGCTGTCCGAATATTTAGGCGGAGAGGGGGCAAAGTATTTGCAGGAGGGCATCGTTACGATGCGGGATAACCGCTACGTTTTGCCCGTCCGCGCGGAGTATAAGGGCAGGATCCGCGGCTTTGTGCACGACAGGTCTGCAAGCGGCGCAACGGTCTTTATTGAACCGGAACAGGTGTTGGAAATGAACAACGAGCTCCGCGAGCTGGCGGTTGCGGAAAAGGAAGAGGTGGAACGCATTCTGCGCATGCTGTCCAATCGGGTGGGAAGTTTCAGCGACGCTTTGCTGCAGGATCAAAAACTTCTTTGCCGCATTGACGGGGCGTATGCGCGCGCGGAGTATTCCTATAAAAACAAATGCGTCCGGCCGCAGTTGAATGCGCGCGGCAGATTGCGGATCGAAAAGGGCAGGCATCCGCTGCTGGATGCAAAGACGGCGGTGCCGGTGAGTGTTTCGCTCGGCGGCGGATATCGCTTTTTGCTCGTTTCGGGGCCGAATACGGGCGGTAAGACGGTTACGTTGAAGATGTGCGGACTCTTTTGCCTGATGGCGTGCTGCGGACTGTTTCTGCCTGCGGCGGAGGGGACGGAGGTCGCGGTCTTTCGGAATATGTTCTGCGATATCGGCGATGCGCAGTCCATTGAAGAGAACCTGTCCACTTTTTCTTCGCATATCAAAAACGTCATCGAGATCACGTCGAACGCGGATAAAGACAGTCTCGTTTTGATCGATGAGCTGGGCGGCGGCACCGATCCCGACGAAGGGCAGGCGATCGCAAAGGCGGTTTTATCCTATCTTCTGTCGCGCGGTTGCAGCGGCATCGTAACGACGCATTATACTTCGCTCAAAGAATTTGCGTATGCGACGGACGGGATCGAAAATGCGAGCATGGAGTTCGATATGAACACCTTGCAGCCTCTGTATCGGATCCGATTAGGAATGCCGGGCAGCAGTAATGCGATTGCCATTTCGCGGCGTCTGGGGCTTTCGGAAGAAATATTGCAGGCGGCGGTGGAGAACCTGTCGGAGAGCGGGCAAAGGTTTGAAAATATCCTGCGCACCGCGGAGCAGAGCCGTATCGAGGCGGCGGAGGCGCAGAAGCAGGCGCAGCAGCTCAAAGAGGAATGGGCGCAAAAGATCGCGGAAGTGGACAAAGAGCGCGAAAAGCTCAAACTGGAACGGGAAAAGCTGTATAAGAGCGCAAAGATGGAGAGCCGCCGCATCGTGAACGAGCGCACCGTCGAGGCGGAAGAACTGTTGGAAAAGATCGAAAAGATCGCGGCGGAGCGCGAGCTGACGGAAGCGGACCTGATCCGCGCGCGCACACTGAAAAACAAGCTCAAAGACAAGGCGTTTGAACAGGAAGCGGAGGAAGAGGCTCCGTCCTATCAGCCCGTCGACGTTTCCGTGCTCAAAAAGGGGGATAAAGTTTTTGTCGGGGCGATGCAGGCGCAGGGGCTCGTCTTATCCGTGAATGCCAAAAAGGGCGAAGCGGAAGTGTCGGTCGGCGCCATGCGGCTCAGCGTCAAGATCAAAGATCTGTTTTCCGTGCGCCCTGCGCCGAAAAAAGCGGAGAAAAAAACGGCGGGAAGGGCAGAAAAAGTACAGATCGTGCGTAAAATAGCGCCCGTGCAGAGCGTAAAAACGGAGATCAACCTTTTGGGCAAGACGGTATCCGAAGCATTGCCCGAAATCGATCTCTTTATCGATCAGGCAGTGCTCGCGGGGCTGGAAGAAGTCAAGATCATTCACGGCGTGGGTACGGGAAAATTGAAAGAAGGCATCCGCAATCACTTGCGCGGCATGAAAAACGTGGCGGAGTTCCGCGCCGGAAAGTATGGCGAAGGGGAAGCCGGCGTTACCATCGTCAAACTCAAATGAATAGCTTTGATCGTTTTCCCTTCATTCTTTTTGCGTTCTGGTCAATTTTCTTGATTCTTCTGACACTTTGATCGTTTCTACTCCCTTGATGATTTTTATCCTTGAATGATTTTTTTCTGTGCGGTTTAAAAAACTTTCAGAAAGAACAAATCTGAAAAAGGCGAAAAAAATAGCAGAACCATCGGAAAAGTACAGGCGTTCAAAGGGGAAGGAGCCGTTTGCGGCGTGAAAAAAGAGAAGGGCAACGCGGACAAATTTTCATAAACTTTCTTTTTTCGGAATATATTGAAAGGAAAACTTTTTGTTTTCAGACAGTATTTTCTGAAAAAAGAGGTACACGATATTGGAGAGGAACACGAAAATCGCGATCGTATCGAATGTATGTCTTGCCGTACTTCTCTTTGTCGTGGGGGCGGTCTGCTTTTTTCCGTCCGGCGTGTCCACGGCGGGAAAACTTTCCGACCGCGTCTATTACAGCGGAAACAAGAGCAGTAAATACGTTTCTCTGATGTTCAACGTGTATTGGGGAACGGAACACCTTCCTTCGATTTTGGATACCTTGGACGAATATCAGGTCAAGGCGACTTTTTTTATCGGCGGCAGCTGGGCGGACGATCATACCGAAACGCTGCGCGAGATCGTGGCGCGCGGGCATGAGCTGGGGAATCACGGGTATTTCCATAAGGATCAGGATACGCTGTCGTATAAGCAGAACGCGGAGGAGATCCGCCTTTGCGGCGAACTTTGCCGCCGCCTTACCGGGTTTACTCCTTCGCTGTTTGCTCCTCCTTCGGGCGCATACAGCGAAAATACGGTCGATGCGGCAGATGCGCTCGGGTACAAAGTGATCATGTGGTCGAAAGATACCATCGATTGGCGCGACCATGATCAGACGCTGATTTACGACCGTGCGACCGAAAACTGCATGGGCGGTGATCTGATTTTAATGCACCCCACGGCAGAAACGGCAAAGGCGCTTCCGTCCGTTTTAGAGCATTATAAGCAAAAAGATCTGCGGCAGGTGCCGGTGTCTGTCAACATCAGCGGCATTGAAAAGGCGTAACTTTCCCAAAAGAGAGCAAGGGCCGCCCTCTGCGCTTTTCGGCAGAGGATGCCTTTTGCGGCAAAATGCGGCAGGGATGGAGCGCTTTGGCGGGAAAGAAAAGGAGCGGAGAGAGCGGCAAACGCTTTCAAAGCGGCGGAAAGTATGGTATAATGGCAAAAAAAATACGCGCACGATTCGGCTTGTTTTCAGCGGGTCGGAACTTGCGGTTACATACGGAGGAAAGTATGACATACAGTAAAAAATTTCCGAGCGGACTTCGGATGGTAGTAAAGAAGATCGACGGTCTCTTGTCGGTGAGCATGGGGGTATTGGTCGGAACGGGTTCATGTTTTGAAACGGAGAAGGAAAACGGGATATCGCATTTTATCGAGCATATGATGTTCAAAGGCACAAAAAAGCGCAACGCCTTTGAGATATCGGACGCGATGGATCGCATCGGCGCGCAGGTCAATGCGTTCACGTCCAAAGACATCACTTGTTATTATGCAAAGAGCACGTCCGATCATGCGGGAGAGGCCTTTGAGATCTTATCCGATTTTGTGCTCCATTCCGTGTTTCCGGAAGAGGAAATGGACAGGGAAAAGGGGGTCGTCTGCGAAGAGATCGCCATGACGGAGGATACGCCCGACGATCTTTGTCTGGACGTTTTGGCGGAGGCATATTTCGGAAAAGAGGGGTACGGCAGGACGATTTTGGGCCCGGCCGAGAACGTAAGGGGCTTTACGCGCGGCGATCTGCTCGGGTATATCGAAGAGCGCTACAATCCCGAAAACATCGTGATTTCGTTTGCGGGGAATATCGATGAAAAGCAGGCGCAAGAGCTGGTTTTGCAAAATTTTGAAAATGCTTTGAAAAAGCGCGAGTTTTCTTCCCGCAAAAAGCCGATCGCATTGCAGCGCGCGAGCCTTTATAAGTATAAAGAGATCGAACAGGCGCATATTGCGTTTGCGTATCCTTCCCTTCGCAGGGAAGATCCTTTGGCGGACGCGGCGCAGGTCGTCAACACGATCGCGGGCGGCGGAATGAGTTCAAGACTCTTTCAAAAAGTGCGGGAGCAGTTAGGGCTCGCGTATACGGTCTATTCGTATATTTCTTCCTTTACCGAAGGCGGACTTTTGACGGTGTATGCGGGCGTTAATCCTGCCAACGTCGACAAGGCGCAGGATGCGATCTTTGAAACGATCGACGATTTTTGCCGCGAAAAGTTTACGAAGGACGAATTTCTGCGCGGCAAAGAACAGGTGAAATCCGCCGTGATTTTAGCGCAGGAAAATACTGCCTCGCAGATGATCGCATATGGAAAATATATGCTGTATAACGATGCCGTATTAGACCTTGAAAAGCGCGTTCGGGACATCGACGCGATGACGATGGAAGACTGCGAAAGGGCGCTCTCTCTCAATTTCAACAGAGCGGATATGGCGGCGTCCATTGTCGGGAAGGTGAAAAAACCTTTGAAAATTTAACGTTTAGCAGACCTTGTCTTTCTTTTGTAAGGGAGTGCGCTTTTCAGGAGGGACAAGACGGGCGAACGCAGTTTTTTGTTTCGGCGCAGTTTTTTGCGCCGATTTTTTTTCTCATCGTTTGCCGTACTGTCCTGCGCGCATCGTTTGCTTTGAAACTTTGCCTTGAATTTCTGACTTGATTTTGATAAGTTGACACAGGCGGAAAAGGATAGTATACTGATTTGTAGCAGGCCGCTTTTGCGAGCAGCACAAACTGTTGCGTTTTAGGAGGAAAAATGGCAGAAAAAGTAATTGGCTTTGCGCCGTTTTATAACTTTGACAGCCGGGTGTTGATTCTCGGCAGTTTTCCTTCCGTGCAGAGCCGAAAGGTGGATTTTTATTACGGAAACAAGCAAAACCGTTTTTGGAAAATGCTGTTCGGCTTTTTCGGCGAAAGGGTAAAAGATTCGACGGAGGAGAAAAAGCGGTTTCTGACGGAAAAAAAGATTGCGCTTTGGGATATCGTGCAGTCGTGCGAGATCGAAGGTTCTGCCGATGCGAGCATCAAAAAATATGAAATAGCACAGATTGAAAGGGTGCTGTCCTTTTCGCCGATCGAAAAGATCTTGCTCAACGGAACGAAGGCGTATTCGGTTTTTTGCGAAAAGTATAAGGACTCTTCGTTTCCGTACGCGCTGATGCCCTCCACAAGCCCCGCAAACGTGCGCTACGACGAAAAAATCTGGCGCAAGGCGCTCGCAGACATCTTTGGGATGGAAAAACTCTAACGCGGATGAAGATGGGAAGCGGTCGTTTTTCGTCAAAGAAAATTACGTTTGAGGAAATGTACGGATAGGAAATACAGAGCGCCGAAAAAGCCGGTACATATCGGAGCAAAAAAAGGGGGCCGCGGTTTTTGATCGGAAGGATAAAAAATAAAGGGACAGAAGAAACACGGGGAGAACAGATACGAACATGAAGACGTACGAACAGGTTTTGGAAGAACTGAGAGAGAGAAAGGATGAAAAATTCCGCCTTTTCAATGAACGCATCGTCAATGTGCCGTCCGGATCGAGCATCGGCGTGCGCACGCCGCTTCTTCGCGCGTACGCAAAGGAGTTTTTAAAACAGGAGGATTTTTCGTTTGACGCGCTTTTTTCTTTTCCGAACGAGGTCTATGAGGTCCGCCTTTTAAAATGCCTTTGCGTCGGATACGAAAAGGTGCCGTATGCGCGGCTCGTGTCTCTGATTGGAAGCTGCGTGCCGATTTTGGACGGATGGGCGGTATGCGATCTTTTTTGCAGTACGCTCAAAGTTTTCAAAAAACACCGCGAGGAGTTTTTGCCCGAAATACAAAAATATTTAGATCGCGGTACGGAATTTTCGCAGCGGTTTGCCTTGATCCTTTTACTCGGCTGCTATATGGAAAAAAGCTGTCTGCCCGTCATTTTCCGCGCGCTCGATATCGTCGACACGCGCCCGTACTATACGTATATGGGGGCGGCGTGGCTCTTGGCGGAAGTACTTGTCAAATTTTATGAAGACGGGGTACAATATTTAAAGACAGGAATGCTGGATGCGCGGACGAAAGCCAAAGCGATCACAAAGGCGCGGGAAAGTTTTCGGCTGACGCAGGAGCAAAAAAATTTTTTGAAATCTTTGAAAAACGGATGAAAAACTGTAAAAAGTGTGATACAATATTGTCAATGCTTTGAAAGAGGCAAAAAGCAAGAAGAATCTTGACGGAGAGTATATGGACATTTTAAAGAAGCTGACGGAAGAATTTCCGTCCATCAGAGAGGACAGGGCTCAGAACATTATCAATCTGATCGACGAGGGAAACACGATCCCGTTTATTGCGCGGTACCGCAAGGAGATGACGGGCAGCTGCGACGATCAGGTACTGCGTGAATTCAACGACCGCCTTTTGTATCTGCGGAATTTGGAAAAGCGCAAGGAAGAGGTGGCAAAATCGATCACCGAGCAGGGGAAAATGACGGAAGACATCCAAAAGGCATTGGATGCGGCGACGACGCTGACCGAAGTGGAGGATATTTACCGTCCTTACAAACAAAAGAAGAAGACGCGCGCGAGCGTGGCGATCGAGAAGGGCTTGCAGCCGCTGGCAGATTTTATTCTCGCGCAGGATAAAAACGCCGACGTGCGTGCGGAAGCGGAAAAGTACGTGGACGAGGAAAAGGGCGTAGCCACGGCGGACGAAGCGATCGCGGGCGCGAAGGATATCATAGCGGAGATCGTATCGGACGATGCGAACGTTCGCAAAAAACTGCGCAATCTGTTCATGAAAAACGGCGAGATCGAGACGAAATTGGTCAACGCCGACAAAGATGAAGCGAAGACGTATGAGATGTATGCCGATTACAGCGAAAGCGTGGCGGAGATCAAGAGCCACCGCGTCTTAGCTGTCAACCGCGGCGAAAAAGAAGGATTTTTGAAAGTCAAAGTGACGTTCAACGAGGATATCGCAAAGCGCATAACGGGCGCATCCTATCTCAAAGACGGCGGCGAAAGCACGGCGCTCGTCAAAGAGGCGGTGGACGATAGTTATGAGCGCCTCATCTATCCTTCGATCGAGCGCGAGATCCGCGCGGCGCTGACGGAGAGCGCGAGCGAGCAGGCGATCAAGATGTTTGAAGTGAACTTGAAGCCTCTCTTGATGCAGCCGCCCGTGAAGGATAAAATTACGTTGGGATTGGATCCCGCGTATCGTACCGGCTGCAAAATCGCGGTCGTGGACGAGACGGGCAAAGTCTTGGATAAGACGGTGGTCTATCCGACGCCCGGTCCGAAGCAGAATATCGACGCCGCGAAGGCGACTCTCAAAGCGCTGATCGCAAAGTACAACGTCGACATCATTTCCATCGGCAACGGAACGGCATCGAAAGAGAGCGAAATTTTCGTTGCGGAAATGATCAAGGAGATCAAGGAAGAGACGGGGCGCGAAGTGGCGTATATCGTCGTGTCGGAGGCTGGTGCGTCCGTGTATTCGGCGAGCCCTCTCGGCGCGGAAGAATTCCCCGATTACGACGTGGCGGAACGGAGCGCAGTCTCCATTGCCCGCCGCTTGCAGGATCCGCTCGCGGAGCTGATTAAAATCGACCCGAAATCCATCGGCGTGGGGCAGTATCAGCACGATATGGACAAAAAGCGTTTGGACAGCGTGCTTTCCGGCGTATTGGAAGATTGCGTCAACAGCGTCGGCGTAGACCTCAACACCGCCAGCGTTTCACTCTTGAAATACGTTGCGGGGCTCAACGCGGGCATCGCGAAAAATATCGTTACCTATCGCGAAGAGAACGGGAAATTTGTATCCAGAAAGGACATTTTGAAAGTTCCCAAACTCGGCGAAAAGGCGTTTACGCAGTGCGCAGGATTTTTGCGCATCACGGACGGCAAAAATATATTGGACAACACGGCGGTTCACCCCGAATCGTATGCTGCGGCGGAAAAATTGCTCGAGCTTTTCGGCTATACGGATGAAGACGTAAAGGAAAACCGTATCGGCGAACTTCCCGCGAAAGTCAGGGAATACGGCGCGGAAAGAGCGGCGAAAGAGACGGGGCTGGACGTGCCTACGCTCAACGATATCGTTGCGGAGATCATCAAACCGGGCAGGGATATCCGCGACAGCCTTCCCAAGCCCGTGCTGCGGCAGGATATCATGGATATCAACGACCTTGTTCCGGGCATGGAACTGACGGGCACGGTGCGAAACGTAGTAGACTTCGGCGCATTTGTGGATATCGGCGTGCACCAGGACGGACTCGTGCACCTGTCGGAGATTACCGATCGGTATATCCGGCATCCTTCCGACGTTTTGGAAGTGGGACAGAGAGTCACCGTTTGGGTAAAGGACGTCGACGTAAAGAAGAACCGCATCGGTCTTACGATGAAAAATCCGGCTGTCAAGAAAAAAGCGGCGGCAAAAGCGCAGTAATAGATTGACAGAGGTTTTCATTTTTAGTAAAATAAAGACAAACGCAGGAGGATAATGATATGTTTGAAAAAGTGCGCGCCATGCTCGCGAAGCAGTTGAACCTTTCGCCGGATAAAATAACAATGGAAAGCGACGTCGTCAAGGATTTGGGAGCGGATTCGCTGGACGTCGTGGAACTTCTGATCTCTCTGGAAGACGACTACGGTGTCTCCATTCCGGAAGACGACATCGCAAACGTCAAGACGGTCAAGGATATCGTTGAAATGATCGAAAAAATCAATAAATAACGGATAAAAAGGCGGGCGCTGTGTTGAAAAAAGCGCCTGCCTTTTTCTATGCCGAAGCGTTTTAGCAAGGGATACAGAGCTCATAAACATTGGAGAATACAGCCAAAAGAGTCACGCACCTTTCGTTTTTACCATATAATGATAAAAAACGTGAGGTGTGTTTATGGAAGGACTTCGAGTTGAATTGCCCTATCCGGGAACGAAGGGGCTTAGTGCGGATGAGGAGAGTGCGCGGATCATTTCGCTCGCTTATGCGGACGCCAAGAGCGAAATGACGGCAATTTTGCAGTACAGCTTTCAAAGTACGATCTTTAACGGGATCGGGCAGGAAAAAACGGCGGATACGCTGTTTCGGATCGGTCTGACGGAAATGGAGCATCTGGAAATTTTGGCGGAAACGTTGTATGCGCTCGGCGCAATTCCGATCTATGTTTCACAGCCTCCAAAGCCCTGCGATTTTTATTCTTCCGCCGCCGTATCCCGCGCGA
>CASDTU010000053.1 GCA_949283775.1 uncultured Bacillota bacterium | reverse complement strand
AAAGTAATCTTGCCGCGGAACTGCTTCAAATCCTCTACGCCCATGCAAAAGATCTGGCTGTTTACGGCGTCCAGCCCCATATCGATCAGATCGGGAATGATATCCTTGATGTATCCGTCGCTGTGCATGAACATCTTCTTTCCGTGCTTTTTCGCGATATCGATATAGTCCCGATACATCGGGCGGAACAGTTCTCTCCACATCTTCGGATCGATCAGCAGCGCTTTTTGGCTCCCCCAGTCGTCCATGTATTCCAACGCGTCGACATCCGTTTGCGCCAGCTTTTCCAAATACCTGCAATAAAAATCATGCATCTTTTCCATAAACTGCATCATTTTCTTCGGACGCATCATCAGATCGATATAAAAATTTTCCGTACCGCGGATAAACTGCAACTGTTCGAACGGACGCGGACAACCCGCGATCGTAAATTTGTCTGCAACCTTTTTCAGATCCGCATTGACCTGTGCAACGTCAAACGTCAGCCATTCTTCCGGAATATGAATGTTCCCGACGTCCTCCCAATCTTCGTCTTTGACGAGCGGATCTTTTACCTCTCCGATAATGCCTCGGTGAATATTTTCAAACTTACAGCCCCAGCTGTCAATATATTCCCCCACTTCGTACATATCGCCCTGCTCAACGCCGCGCTCTTTGAAAATGATCGGCGCGCCCACAATATCAACGGGGTATACCTTTTGAATGTGTTCTACTTCTTTGGCATAATTATTGAGCGCCCAGGGCAACAGCCACAGATCGCGCGGAGCGCGTCCGCTCGTGTTTTTAAACTCCAACGTCGCCTTCATCAGTTCTTTCGAATTCATAGTCTTATTCCTCCCAAATCTTCCGTCAGCGCACGGCGCGGCCTTTCTCTGCCCCCCTTCCCGAGATTTTACTCCTCTGCCTCGCAGCCGCCAGCCGTTTACTTTTCCTTTATTATAAATGGATCCGAAAACGCTGTCAATTCGCCTTTCAAATTTATTTCTCGAATTATTATTGTTTTTTAGTATTTATTATAATAAATATTCTATTATTATAATAATTTGTTTGTTTTGATTGCTTCAAAACAAAAAGTATGGTACACTTTATGCAGAAGCGAAGCATTCCGCTTGGATGCGGCGAAACATTCCGCTTTGATTTGGTGATCTATGAAAAAATATGAATTTGTGGCAAACGATCTGGAAAAAAAACTCTGCGGCGGACGCTATCTGCCCAACCAAAAACTGCCGACGGAAGACGAACTGATTTTGCAGTACGGAGTCTCGCGTATCACCGTTCGGGCAGCTTTGGAAATACTAAAAACAAAAGGGCTGATCCGCCGCTTTGCAGGGAGAGGCACAATTTTTGTCGGAAATTCCCCTGCCGCCGACGCAAAAAAGCCTTCCGTCGCGCTGATCATCCAACACAGCGTCAAAGAACTTATCAAAATCGTGGAAGGGGTGGAAGAAGTTTTAGAACAACAGGGCTTTTCCGTACTTTTGCATATTTCCAACGGCAATTCGTCCTACGAGCAGGAGCTCTGCAGAAAAAGCATTGCTTCCGGAGCTGCCGGTATCATCCTCGTGCCGAACAATGAAACGGACAACAAGGACTATTTTTCCGCGCTTGTAAAGCAAAACCTTCCCGTCGTATTCATTGACCGCACGCCTCTGCCCTTTTGCAACTATGTGTCTTCCAACAATTTTTTGGGAATGTACCGCATGACGCAATATATTTTGCAGCAGGGGCACAAAAACATCGCTTACGCTACGACGCTCGATTACCGCGGGCTCCGCGAACGGCTGCAAGGTTTTTCAGCCGCTTTAAAAGATTACGGACTGCCCTTTTCTAAAAACAATCTGCTCCTGCTCCCGACCTCCTTTAACTATATTTTTCCCCTTTCGCCGTACAGTACCTTTTCGGAAGACGCCGAAAAAGTACAGACTTGCTTTTCTGTCCTGTTTCAGCGCAAAACTATTCCGACTGCTGTCCTGTGCTGCAACGATTTCGTGGCGCTGACGGCAATCCGCGCCGCAGCGAAAGCCGGACGCAAAGTGCCGCAGGATCTTTCCGTAACAGGCTACGATAATGCCGATTTTACCCATAAAAATATCTGCCCCCTCACCACAATGGACCAAAACTTTTACACTTTGGGCAAAACGGCCGCAACGATGATCGTACAAAAACTGCAATCTAAAACGGCCACTATCGATTGCTCTTATACCATGCCGGAACTCATTCTGCGCGGCAGCACGCAGCCGCTGCGCTCTCTCTGAACAAAAAACGCCGTTTCGGCATTTGCGCTTCGTTTCGGCCACGGCATTGTTTCTTTACGCCCGATTTTAAAATTTATCCCTGCCTGCAAAATATATTTCCGTCCGCCAAACGCGGACTTTTTTCTGCTTCCGCTTTTTGTTTACCCCTTATGTTTTATAACTGTTTTTCCCTTTTTGATTTTATAACCGTTTTTTTCTTCGCCGCATACTTTTGGAAAATTGCGGCAAATTAACAACGATACTTCTTTGGGAGGAACTTGTATGAAACGAAAAAAACTTTTACTTTCTTTTTTATGCGCTTTTCTTTTGCTATCCGCCCTTTGCGGCAGCATTTGCAGTGCCGGCGCGCAGACCGATTCGGAAAACGCAGTGCTGATTTTAAGCGGCAATGCGACCGTTACGGCGCAAGCGGATCTGTGCAATTTCACCGGCTGTATCGAAACGGCGGGCAACAGCCTGCGCGATGCCGAACACTCTAACGCAGAGTTATGCAAAAAACTGCGGGAACTTTTTGCTCCCTACGGCACGATGGAAGAAGAGTGCTGCTGCGTCTATCCTTCCTACGGACAGACGGGGTTTACCGCCGTGCGCAACCTGCGCTTTTCCACCGAGCAGATTGATCAATTAGACCTTCTTCGCGAAAAATTGGCCGAAGCAGGCATTACGCGCATGGAGGGATTCGCATACAGCTGCCGCGACGAAAAGGCGAAAAAGTCGGAAGCCCTGCGCCTCGCCGTACAGGACGCGCGCGAAAAAGCCGCGGCGCTCGGATCCGTCGGAGAGCTGATCAAAATTGAAGAGATCTCCTGTTATCCGACCTGTCGTACTCCCCTTGCCGGTGAACGGACAGTCACTTTCACCGCCTGCGTGCGCGCCCTCTTTGCCCGTCGGCCGCAGGCAAAGGCCGCGCCGTCAATGCCCGAAACGCAAGAACAGAGCGAAGCGGACCGAGCTATTTCTCCCGCGCAACCGCAACAGAGCGCTTGACGCAAGAACGTTTGGCTATTGGCTATTTTTTCAATCTTGCCGTGCGCGGAAGGAAAACCTTCCGCGCATTTTTTTTTGCAACGCTCCTAAAACTATTTTTTCCTTGCCCCGCACGCAAAACGGCCCCTGCAACAGCCCTGCGCGCCGCACGCAAAACGCCCCTGCAACTGCCCTGCGAGCCGCATTGCATAATCCCTCCGCAGCTTGAACGATTTTTTCCGCATTTTTTAAAGCGGAGTTTTATTTCTTCCCTATCCCTGCGCCCGCCCGTCGGATACAAACCGACCAGAATGAAAATAATTATCTGTGTTAATTAAATTGACAGGAGAAAAAGAAAGGAATATAATAAAAAGGACAAGGCATTATTCGCCGCGACGTCCTTTTCAATCAAAAAAACGGGATATTTCGGCGAAAAAAGAGGCGTATGCCGCAACATCGCCTTTTTTGCCGAATGCAATTTTTAAAAGCCAAAACTTTTACGGAAGGATCAAGTTATGCCGGAAATTATAGCGCGCAGACAATTTTTACCCCTCTACATATGGCTCGATACAGCTTTTTTGCTTCTTTTTGCAGGACTTTTGCTGTACAAAAAGAAGTATATGACCGTCCTCGTGGGACTGCTGTTCGGCATCGTCTATTTTTTGGTGGATTTCGGCATCTTTCACCTGCTCTGCGGCGCGCGATCGATTTCGGAGGGGCACAGTCTCGCGCTCGTACTGCTCTGGATGTCTTTGAGCTACGGTTTTACGAATTTTGCGTGGATCTGGCTCTGGATCTCAAAGGATAAACATTTATTGGAATGGTCCGCGCTGATCCTGTTTTGGTGGCTGTGCTGCCCCATGCTCACCGCGACGTTCGGTTCGGGCGAACCCATCGTCATTCAGCGCACGACGGGCTCCTATCACGGCTACATGGCGGCTATTTTGTTTGTCGGATATCTCGGGCTGATCGTCTGGAATCTGCGGCAGACGGACCGCGCGCTGAAAGTCAACCTGCTTTGGCTGCTGGCGATCGGGATCCTCGTGCAGTTGGGCTGGGAAACCGGCTTGCTCCTGGGCGGCATCCGCAGCGCGGGATTTGAAAGTTTTTCGGACAAACTGCTCACGCTCGTTACAAATTCCCTCCTGGAAACCAACCTCGGAATGCCGTATATCTACGCGATCTTCCTCGCCTATTCGGCGAAATTCACCGAACGGCTCAAACGGCGGCAGTCGCCCGTTTCCTTTTTAGACCGCATTCGGGAAAACAATGCGGAAAAAGTCAAAAACGGCGCGTTTTCTCCCTATCTGGAAGAAAACGCGCCCGCAAAACAAAAAGCAAACGGCTGACTCCTAACCGCCCCGCCCTGCGCCCGATTTTTGCAGGCGCGCGGTCTCTCCTGCGCCCGAATCTCTTTCGCCGCCCGCTGTCCCCGTTTTTTGCGCGCAGCTTTTGTTCGCACCCTTTGCCGCGGCTAAAAGCCGAATTCTTTGCGCCGCACCGACGGCGGACAAACACCCTCTTTTGCGCTTTTAAACGGCCGGATCTTTCTCCGCCGTTTTTTTACGGTCGCTCTACTTCTTTCGCGGCCGTTTTTTACTGTACGCCTTTCAGCTTTTTAAGACTTCGTTCCCCTGTTTGCGGTTGGCGAAGGCAATGTCCTGCCGCTCGGCGAGCGGAAAGACGAATACTTTGTCCGTTTCCAGATCTTCCGCGAACAGTTCGATCGCCGTGATGCGGCTGTTTTCGTACGTCTTATAATAGTAGATCCCCTTGTCCGCGTTGACGCAGCAATTATAGCGCGTTTCGTCACAGAGATTTTCCTGCGTCCGCACACAGCCGCGCACCATTTCCGCGGCGCCCAAAATATGAAAAAATTGCGTAACGGCGCTCCGCTCGTCCTCCTCACACTGCGAATTGTATTTGGCAAACACCGTGCGGACAAAGCGCGACGCGGGCGAACAGTCGCCCGGAAGTCCCCATGCGCCCAGCCCCTGTCCGTACGGGGCAAGATAGACGCCCTGCCCCATCCGGTTCTGCGGATAATGCGCCGTCAGATTCAAATAATTGTTTAAATTCATCATCTGATAGGGAAAGGGCGGGTTGTTTGTCAGAACGCCCACGGGATTGTCAAAAATATGCAATCCGTCCGCCGTCTGCTCTAAAACCAGACACTTTCGCTTGTCGGCAAGGATCCAATGCAGGGGTGCGAGCGGCATACCCTGAAACGGAAGCGCCGCAATATTGGCGAGGCGAAGGAGTATTTCCGCCTCTTCCACGCAGGCGCACGAGCCCAACAGCCAGCCGAACAGCTCGTGCGGCGCCACGTTCTGTTTTCCCGCCTGAATCGGAAAATAGTTCGCGTTGCCCGGAAAATTGAGCCCTGCAAGGCAGAGCCCCTTTTCGTTGACCGCCTCGGCAAACAGCGGCACCCCTGCGGCCAGGCGCGCCATCCCGATCATCGCAAAGTGCCGCGGCTGCGGCGGCATCTTTTCAAACGTCAGCGGATACCGCCGCGGCACGATCACCGGCGTCTCCCCGAAACCGTATTCGAGATCGAGATTCCTTCCGAAATAAAAATCTTTTTTTAAAAATGTGAGCGCCGTACACATATCGCCCTTTCCCCCTGTCCTTTTTTATATTTTTTTTACTTTTTGTTCTGTCTTACCCTGTGGTCACTCTCTTGCCCTGTCTTGCGCTCTGTTCTCTGTCTTACCTTTTTACCCTGTCTTGAAAAGAAAACGAACCTTTTGCACCCTACATGGCTTTTTATATGGAAACCACTAACCGCTTTGCCTTGTTCGGCAAAAGCTCGGACGATTCGGCCGATGCCGACCGTCTTTTTTACAAAAGCCGCCCTCTTTTTTAGTGTTTGCCAAACTGACAAGGCTATTCTCTTTTGCAAAAAATTTTTCAAAACGCTCGATACCTTCGATCTGTCTGCTTTGTTCAAACCGAAATTTTCGCGCCGTTTTTTCGGCGGCAAAAAATTCTGCCCCGAAGGGCGCTGTTTTTTATAAAAAATTGCCAGCCGAAAGGCTGACAATCCATGCAACGATCGAAAAGCAACGAAACTTAAATATTTTTGCTCCCTTTGGGCACCAACACGTTAATTTTTCTGGGCAAAACGTCAATACTGACATTGCCGGTGATCCCTTTTTCCCCGTCAAAATTCCAGACGACGGAATCGTCCGTCCGAATGACGAAATGAGAGCCTTCCAGCCGCGTGATCTGCTTTTCCCGCACTTTGTACCCGTGCAAAAACAGGCGGATCAGCGCAAAAAACGCGCGGACGCGCTGAAAGACGTTCGGCTTCTTGCGTTGGCGGAGAATTGCCATTTCGACTTTTCCGTCCGCCATGCTGCTGCCCTTGTTCAGATGCATCCCGGCAACGTAGTGGCTGTTCATCAGCATGACAAACACGCTTTCCGTCCTGACAAATTCGCTGCCGTTTTCGGCCTCGATCGAAAAGACCTGAAATTTCAGATTTTTTTTGATGCTCTCCACGCCGTATGCGATGCGGCCGATCATCTTTTTCTGCTTTTGCGGCGTCGTGTACGAAGCGCTGGTAAAGGCACCCGCCGCTACGATATACATCGCATATTTATCGTTGATCTTCATGCAGTCCAAGAGCGCGTTCTCCCCGTTTAAAATCACGTTGAGCGCGCCGCCCAAACGCTTCGGGATATGCAGCGAATGCGCGATATCGTTCACAGTGCCGCCCGGGATATACCCGAGTTCGGGAACCCTGTCCGCATCGCCGACCCCCTGCACGACTTCGTTGAAAGTGCCGTCGCCGCCCGAAAACACGATCGCGTCATATTTTTTTGCCGCTTCGCGCACGACGCGCGTCATATCTCCGCGGGCCTTTGTCGCATACACGTCCACTATCTCATATTTCGTCTGCAAAGCATTTACGATCTTCTCTAACTTTTTTACGATCTTCCCCTTCCCGCTCACGGGATTGTAAATAAACAAACACCTCATCCATTTTTTCTCCGCTTTGCTTGTTCCTCCCCCTTATTATACCCAAAAACAGCGCCGTTTGCAACTGCTTTTTTGATTTTTTATGCAGGCGGCAAGGAACAAAAGCAAAACACTTTCTTTTTCTCACTTTTTGCTTTATAATAAAAAAGGACTTCTGTAAATATGCAGATTTTTCTATACAGTACGGATAAAAAGGCGGTGTCTTATGAATTACCATATTGGGAATATGCTCATTTACCAGGAATTTAACGCAAGCAACGAATGTCCCCTTTGCAGGATCAGGAATATCTTGGAAAAGCGCCTGGTCGATCAATATCTCAACGAATCGGTCATGGAGGATTCCCAGCGGCGGATGGTCAACGAACGGGGATTCTGCGCGCATCACACGCAGATGATGCACGCGCGGCAAAACAAACTCTCCCTTGCCCTGCAACATATCACGCGCCTGACTTCGCTCAAAGCAAAGCTGGAAATCTGCGCGGATACAAAGACGGCCGCCAAACTTGCCGATATCTTCACGCAGAGCAGCAAAACCTGCGTCATCTGCGACAATGTGGAAGTGAATATGATCCGCTACTATAAGACCGTTGCGGAAATGTTTTATGCGGAAACAAAATTCAAGGACATTTTGCTGTCGACAAACGGCTTTTGCCTGGAACACTTCGGACAGCTTTTAAAATACGCCTCCTTTTCGCGAAGCAAAAAAAAGGACTATATCTATACGCTGACGAAGCTGGAAAAAGAAGTCTTGGAAAAATTGCTGATCGATCTGCAATGGTTTTGCTCCAAGCACGATTACCGCAACGCCGATAAACCGTGGAACGGCGCGGAAGACGCGCTCGCGCGCTCCATCGTAAAATTGCAGGGCGAAGAAGCGAAATAATTTCGTTCCGCTCCGCCCCTTACGGAAACTCTTTCCAAACATTTTTTCGACATTTGTTGACGAAATGTAAAAAATAGAGTATAATTGAAAAGAAGACGTAACTTTTTCACGGAGAGGAAGTATGCCAAAAACAGACAAACGCAGCAAAAAGACAATCGAAGCGGTTCAGACAACGCTTTTAAAGCTGATGTGCACGCAAAAGATCAGCGAAATCAAGATCGTCGATCTCTGCGCGGCGGCGGACATCAACCGAACCACTTTTTATCTGCATTTTAAATGTATTTCCGACGTTCTGACATCTTTAAAAAACGAAATCGTCGCGCGCGTGTTTGAAAAGGAAGCGAACAGCGGCGCCCTCTCGCGCCTGTCCAATCCGCTGCCCTTTTTGAAACACTGTACGGACGTCATCGACTCGTACGAAAATTTCGACAACTTTGTCCGTTCTACGCCCAATGCGGACGTCTTTTTGACAAATTTAAAAAATGAATTTGCTTCGGAAATCTATCGCCGCTATGAGGATAAACATAAAAACAGTTCCAAAGACGCGATCTTTATCATACGGTTCA
This sequence comes from uncultured Bacillota bacterium, assembly GCA_949283775.1. GTDB lineage: Bacteria > Bacillota > Clostridia > Christensenellales > Borkfalkiaceae > Borkfalkia. Next base: position 17,809 of record CASDTU010000053.1, on the reverse strand, counting down.
TGACGGCCGGCGTCCTGGATACCTATACCGAATGGCTTAAAACAGACAAATCCCTGCCCCTTGAAACGGTGCTCGACAAGTGCGCCCCCATGGTCAGCGCGGGATATCGGATCTTAGCCCAGCTTACCGAAAAATAAAAACGGAGAATTGATCATGCAAATAGCCGTAATAGCGGACGTTCTCGGCCAAGAGAACAACGGAACAACGATAACGGTAAAAAGACTTATTTATCACTTGAAGCAGCGCGGCCACAACGTTTCTGTCGTTTCCCCCAGCACTTGCACGGAAGAAGGATATTACAGCGTCGAGAAAATCGACTTTAAAATGTTCAACAATTACGTAAAAAAGAACGGCGTGGAGCTGGCAAAGCCCAACATAGAGCTTCTCCGCCGCGTCATCGAAAAGAGCGACGTCGTGCATATTTTAATGCCCTTTTCGCTCGGCAGGGCGGCCATCAAGATCTGCACCGAACTGCATAAACCCGTTACGACTGCCTTTCACGTACAGCCGGAAAACGTCAGCTGCCACTTCGGGCTGCAAAAGAGCAAACCCGTCAATCGCTATATCTATAAAAATTTTTTAAAGGGCTTTTATCAGTACAGCGAATATATCCATTGCCCCACCGAATTTATCGCGGACAAGCTGCGCGAACACGGCTATACGCAGGATCTGCGCGTCATATCAAACGGCGTAGACCCCATCTTTTTCCCCTCTCCGCAGCCGAAGCCCGCTCCGTATGCCGATAAATTCTGCATCCTCTCCACCGGACGGCTCACCAAGGAAAAGTGTCAGAGCGAACTCATCCGCGGCGTTCTTTTATCCCGCCATGCGGATCAGATCCAGCTCTTTATCGCGGGCGACGGACCGCTCAAAAAGAAGCTTGTAAAACTCGGAAAACGGCTGAAAAATCCGCCCGTCATCTCCTTCCACCCCAAAGAAGAACTCGCCAAAATGCTGAATTTCTGCGATCTGTACGTTCATCCCTCCTATGCGGAGATCGAATCGATCGCCTGCGTCGAAGCGATCACCTGCGGCCTTGTACCCGTCATTTCGGACAGCAAGATGTCCGCGGCTAAAAACTTTACCCAGTTTCCGGAAAATTTGTACCGCGCCGGCGATCCCGCCGACCTCGCCAGAAAGATCGACTACCTCATCGAACACCCCGAAGTGCGCGCAAGCGAACGCGAAGTGTATATCCGCTACGCAGAGCGCTTCCGCATCGAAAAATGCATCGATAAAATGGAAGAAATGTTCGAAGACGCCCGTACGGGCGCACATCGGGACTACCAGAAAGAACTCACGTCGGAAAATCAATGAACAGAAACAGCAAACAGGCGGAAAAGTTTTTCCGTTACAGCCACCCCACCGAGGGAAAATTGACTTTGCCAAAAGCCGTCTTCATCTATATGCTCGGCGGCGCGCTCGGCACGCTCTGGGAAATTATTTTTAACCTCGTCAAACTGCACCGCTACGTCGAATGCAGCGGAAGCGTGTTTTCCCCCTTCAATCCCGTCTACGGATCCGGTGCGCTCGTCATCGTCTTTTGCCTCAAAAAATTCCGCCAGCCGTGGCAGGTCTTTACTTTCGGCGCCGTTGCCGGGGGCGCCGTCGAATACTTTCTAAGCTACTGCGAAGAGACGATCCTCGGCACCCGCTCTTGGAATTACACCGGATGGATGATGGATATCAACGGCAGAACGACCGTCCCCATCATGCTGGTATGGGGCGTGCTGTGCATGTTCGTCGTGTTTCTGCTCTATCGGCCGCTGGACAAGTTCTTTGAACGGCTGCCGCAAAAGACCTTTCGCATCCTCGGAATCTGTTTCCTGGTTTTGCTCGTCGCCGATATGACGATCACCAGCTGCGCGCTGTTTCGCTATGTCGACCGCGCAAAGGACGTGCCTCCCTCCAATCCCTTCGAGGTTTGGCTGGATACCGTGTTCGACGACGATTTTATGGGGCATCGCTTCCCCAGTATGCGGATCCGCTGACGTTGTATTTTCTTTCCCCTTCGGCAGTTCCCCTGTAACCTGCCTTGCGGGACTTTTTCTTCCTGAACAGAATTGCTCTACTATGTTTCCTTTCTTGACCTTTGCCCTGAAACGGCCTTTCGCTTGCATCCCGTCGATCGTTAATCTTGCCCTTGAAATTCAAAGCCCGTCGGCACAAACTTGTGCCGACGGGCTTTTCAACGTCTTTTTGCTTTGCGACGTGTTTAAACTTTTTATCGTCTCTTTGCTTTGCCGAAAATCGCCTTTACAGGGAAAGCAAAATCTCTTGCAGCTGCGCATAGGAAGAAGCAAACCGCTCCGCGCCCGCCTTTTCCAGCTCCTCTTTGCTGCGGTAACCCCACAAAACGCTGACGCTGCGCATTCCCGCATTTTTTGCCGTCTCGACGTCCGTATCCCCGTCGCCGACAAACACCGCTTCCTGCGGGGATACGCCCAGCTCTTTCAAAAGCGCAAACGTCGACGTCGGATCCGGTTTGACGGGTATGCCGGGCCTGTTTCCCACGATCGCGTCGAACCCGTACTCTTTCAGAAGCGTTCCGCCCAAAACGTCCGCACCTTCCTGCGATTTGTTCGTCAGAACGGCGATCTTGCAGCCCGCCTTTTTCAGCGCCGCCATGCACGCCGCCTCGCCTTCAAACGGATGGGTATGCTCGTTCTTGCACGCCACGTGGATCTTGCAGTACTGCGCATAAAACGCATCCACTGTATCCCGTGCGGACGCGGGAAGCGCCGCTAAGGCAAAATTTCTGCCGCCGTGTCCCACATACCGCCGCGTCTGCTCCAGCGTGATCTCCGGATACCCCGCCGCCCGCAGCGCCGCGTTCATGCACCTGTTCAAATCGGGAAGCGTGTCTAAAATCGTTCCGTCCAAATCAAATACTACTGCCTTGACCATGTATCTTCTTTCCCTCGCGCTGTTCGCGCTTTTTTCTCTTTTCGATTTGACCTGTTTATCTCTTTATAAAACCTGTCTGCCGCACAGACAAAGCTCCCGCTGCCGACAAAACCGCTGCCTGGTATGCTCCGTCTTTCTTTCCAAAATCCGATTTACATCTTGTCGGGAACGCCGATACCGAGAAGCCCGAGCGCATTTTTCAGCGTAATCAGCACGCATTCCGTCAGCGCAAGGCGGAAGTCGCGCTGCGATCCTTCCGCATTGAGGATGGAACAGTCAAAATAGAATTTATTGAACACCTGCGCCAGATCGACGGCATAGCGCGCCACAAAGCAAGGTTCGTATTTTTCGAGCGCGTCGTGCAAAACGTCCGGAAACTCCGCCAATTTTTTCACGACTTCAAACTCCTGCGGACAGATGCTCTCCGCCGCGAAGGACTTTGCCCTGCCGCCCTTTTCCAAAACGCTGTTCGCGCGCGCGCAGGTGTATTGCACGTAGCAGGACGTTTCCCCTTCAAAATTGAGGACTTTGTCATAGGAAAACGTGATATCTTTGATCTTGTTGTTGTACAAAGCGCCGAAGATGACCGCGCCCACGCCGACCGTCCTTGCGATCGACTCTTTATCGGCAAGAGCGGGATTCTTTTCGGTGATGATGGCGAGCGCCTTTTCCACGCACTTTGCGATGACGTCTTCCAGATAGACGACCTTTCCCTTCCGCGTCGACATCGAACCGTCTTCGAGCGACACCATGCCGTACGCGACGTGCACCAAATCTTTCGCCCATTCCTTGCCCATCAGCTCCAAAACTTTGAAAAACTGCTTGAAATGCAGATTCTGCTGGTAAGCGACCACGTACAGGCATTTGTAAAAATCATAGGTTTTTTTCCGATAGATCGCCGCCGCAATGTCGCGCGTCGCGTACAGCGACGCGCCGTCCGAACGCAAGATGATGCAGGGAGGCATTCCGTACGCTTCCAAATCGACGATCCGGGCGCCCTCGCTCTCTACCAAAAGATTTTTTTCGCGCAGTTCGTCGATGACCGGCTGCATTTTGTCGTTGTAAAAGCTCTCGCCCGCCCAACTGTCGAAATGCACATCCAAAAGATCGTAAATTTTCCCGACGTCTTTGAGCGTGAGCTCCTTGAACCAATTAAAGAGCGCAACGCTTTCGGCATCGCCGCTTTCGATCTTTTTGAAAAATCCGCGCGCTTCGTCGTTTAAACTCTCGTCTTTTTCCGCCTCTTCGTGAAAGCGTACGTACAGCGCGTTGAGCGCGCGCAGTCCGCCCTTTTCGATCGTTTCCCGATCTCCCCAGCGCAGATATGCCGAAATGAGCTTGCCGAATTGCGTGCCGTAATCGCCCAGATGATTGATCCCGACCGGCTTGTATCCCAAAAACGCATGCAATTTATACAGCGCACTGCCCAAAACCGTCGTCGATAAGTGCCCGATATGAAACGGCTTCGCAATGTTTACCGAAGAATAGTCGATACAGACCGTTTTGCCCGCACCCTCGTCGGAAGAGCCGTACTTTTCCCGCTCCTGTAAGATCCGCTCGAGCGTAAGTTTGGCCCAATACGCGCGGTTGATCTTAAAATTGACATATCCGTTGACGGCGGTAACTTCCGTTACGATCTCGTCTTTGGGATAGCTCGCCGCGATCTCTTCCGCGATCAAGGCGGGCGCTTTCCGCATCACCTTTGCAAGTTTGAAGCATGGGAGCGCAAAATCCCCCATTTCCGTATTCGGCGGGACCGCCAAAAGCGCGTACAGTTCGTCTGCCGCCGCGCCGTCCGCCCTGATATTCGATGCGATATGCCTTCTAAAATCCATTTCCGACCTCTTTCAACCTGTTTTCTTTCTGCTTCTAACAAGTTTAGCATATTTTTGCCTCTTTGACAACTTTTTCGGGTTTTGCCCTGCCTTTTATTTTGATTATTTTTCATTTTTGTATTATAATAATGCGGAAATCATTTGCGGCCCGAATTTTCCGCTTTTGAAAAATACGCTTCTACGCCTCCTTTCGGCCGCAAAGGCAGGCTCGGCAAAGCATCGATCCCGATACAAAGAAAAAACTTTGTCGGAGAAAAAGCCCGCAGAAAACTCAACCTGCCGCAAAAACAGAGAAAAATACCAAAAAATGCCGCAGATACTCGTACAGAGTTTCACTGCCGCAAAAAACAAAGAAAAAACACCCAAAATTGCCGCAGGCAAAATTGACTGCGGCAGAAGGAGTCAGAGATGAAATTAGGCGTTGTCGGACTTCCCAACGTAGGAAAATCCACCCTGTTCAATGCGATCACGCACGCGGGCGCAGAAGCCGCGAACTATCCCTTTTGCACCATCGAACCCAACGTAGGCGTCGTTGCCGTGCCGGACGAGCGGCTCGACAAGCTCGCCGCGCTGTACGACAGCAAAAAGATCACCCCCGCCGTCATTGAATTCGTGGACATTGCGGGGCTCGTCAAGGGCGCGTCCAAAGGCGAAGGGCTGGGCAATAAATTCCTTTCCCATATCCGCGAAGTGGACGCCATCGTGCACGTCGTGCGCTGCTTTGAGGATGAAAACATCACCCACGTCGAAAACAGCATCGACCCCGTCCGCGACATCGAAACGATCAATCTCGAACTCATTTTATCGGACATGGAAACGGTGCAAAAGCGCCTCGATCGCGCAAAAAACGCCGCAAAGGGCGGCGATAAAAAGCTGATCGCCGAAGCGGAATTTTTGCAGAGAGCGCTCGATCACCTTTCAAAAGAACAGTGCGCCCGCACGCTGCAAGTTTCCGAAGAGGAACAGGAAATTTTGCAAAACCTCTTCTTGTTGACCTCTAAACCCGTCATTTACGCCGCAAATATCGCCGAAAAGGACATGGGAAAGCCCGATTCGGAACTGAAATTTGTCAAACAGGTGGAGGCGTTCGCCGCAAAAGAGGGCAGCGAAGTGCTCGTGATCTGCGCGAAGACGGAAGAAGAGCTATCCCAGCTCCCGCCCGACGAGGCGCAGATGTTTTTGGAAGCGCTCGGCGTTTCCGAAAGCGGACTCGACCGACTTATCAAAAAATCCTATTCCCTGCTCGGACTCATCAGCTATTTAACGGCGGGCGAAAAGGAAACGCGCGCCTGGACGATCACGAAAGGCACCAAAGCGCCGCAGGCGGCAGGAAAGATCCACTCCGACTTTGAAAAGGGATTCATCCGCGCCGAAGTCGTGGATTGGCAGACGCTCATAGAGTGCGGCAACTACAACGCCGCAAAGGAAAAGGGCAAAGTGCGTTCGGAAGGCAAAGATTACGTCATCAAGGACGGCGACGTGGTTTTGTTCCGCTTTAACGTGTAAATTTGTCAAAAGATACGTTCCGGTCGATTTTTAAAATCCGAAACAGAATGCGCAGCGCGGTCAAAAAGTTTTTTAACTTTTTGACCGCGCTTTTTTCCTTTTCTGAAATTGATTTTTCTTCTTCCTGCGCCTTTTCTTGAACGGACTTTGTTGCAAATCTTCCTTGTCTTCGGCAAACATCCAAAAATCCGAAACGCCCGATACAAAGGAGCCGAAACAAAAGCTGCTTTTTTTAAAAGCGGACGGTTTTCTCCGCTCGGGCCGCAAGTTTTTACCTGTTTTCTTCCTCCGCGCCCTGCGCGCTTTCTGCCGCTTGCGCCGCTTCGGCTTTTGCCCTCGCTTCCTTTTCTTTTCGGCGCTGGCGGCGCAGTTCGTTTGCGCGCGCTTTGCGGTATTTTTGCTCTTCCACGATCTGCTCGTAGGCGATCTCCGCCGTCTGCCGCGCCAGATCTTCCTCTTCGTCCGAATCCAGCCGCACGACGACCGGCGTGATCTTGATCCCCTTGACGCCCTCTTCGCGCACAAAACGGTTGAGTTCGTTGTTTACGATCATAAAGTGCAGCAATACGCTTCCTCTTCGGATCATGACGCGCATCACTTTGTCCGTCCTGCATTTGACCGTAACGCAGCCACGCGTCTCGATCTTCCTGCAATCAGGCTGTGAAAGCAAATACGCCAGCACCGAATCATACCGGCGGCGGATATCCGCCGTCAATTCCTCGTATCTTTGGGCAAACGATTTCTTCTCGCCCTCTTTGACGGCGATCACGACCGACGTTTCCGCATCTTCCCGCTCCGCCGATATCGGCTCTTCCTCCGCGCTTGCCTCCTGCGGATCAGCGTCCTCCTGCGCCTGCATCGCTTCCGCGCTCTGCCCGCTCGTTGAAAACGCCTCCTGCGCCGCCGCGCATTCTTCTATCTTTGCACTCTCTTCGCCCGGCAAAGAGCTGCCCTCGACCTGCAAAGAAACGCCTTCCTCGGCCGAATCGCCCTGCGGCAACGTCTGTTTTTCTTCTTCCTTTTGCGCGCTCGGCGCCGCTTTTGCCGAAACGGTCTCTTTTTTTTGCGACATCAGCCAGCGGCCGATCTTTTCCTGCGCGCGGTGCAGCCGCTTTACCGACACCGCCAAAAAGCAGAGCTCCATGACCGACAGCACGACAAAAACCGCCGCGATCACGGTTAAAAACAATTCAAGTTTTGTCATTGGTATCTTTTCCCCTTCTTCCTTTTTCAATTCCGCGCGTTAGCGATCGCTCCTGCTCACCGACTCGATCGCGACTGCGCCGCCGCGCACCGCTTCCATGCGCGACAAGAAGTTCTTTTTGTAATACCGCAATACGTCGTCGTTTTCCGACTCCGTCTTGATGCTCTCCAAAATGACAGACGCTTTATCATAATCGCTGACGTTAATGCCGAACACCGAAGCCGAACGGAAAACGTCCTCCAACTCGTCCTTTTTGAGGCTGCGCAGCTTTATAAACAAAATTTCCTTTTTATGGATCGGCAGCTCTGTAAAATCCAGCACTTTGATGACTTCCACGCTGCGGTTGAGCTGCTTTTTGATCTGTTCAAAGGTCTTGTCGTCGCCCGTCAGGCTGATCGTCATGCGCGAAACGGTGGGGTCTTCCGTTTCCCCGACGGTCAGGCTCTGCAAGTTGTACGATTTTCCCGAAAACAGGCCGGATATTTTCGCCAGCACGCCGACGTCGTTTTCCACATACAGCGAGATCCATCTCTTCTTCGCTTCCGTCTGCATTTACTTGTCCTCCTTTTTAAACTCGCACACCATCTCCGACAGCGGATTTCCGCCCGGCACGATGGGCAGAATGTTTGCCTCGCGCTCGATGATGCATTCGATGAGAATGGGCGCGTTTTTCTTTGCCTTTGCGCGCTCCAGCGCCCCCTTTATCTCCTCCCTTTTCGTCACGCGGATTCCCTCGATGCCGTAACTTTCGGCAAGTTTCAGAAAATCCGGAATATACGGCGGACAAGCCGCATTCGGATCGGAGCACCACGTTTCACAGCTCTTGCGCTTGCGAAGACAGGTACAGGAATACCGTCCCCCGAAGAACATTTCCTGCCACTGCCGCACGTTGCCGAGGTAGGAATTGTTCAAAATAATGATAACGATCGGCAGTTCTTGGCACACGGCGGTGGCGAGCTCCTGTTCGTTCATCTGAAAACCGCCGTCGCCCGAAATACTGATCACCGGCATTTCCGGCCGGCCGAGCTTTGCGCCGATCGCCGCGGGAAGTCCGTAACCCATCGTTCCGAGCCCGCCGGACGTGAGCAGTTTGCTTTTCCCGCGAAGCTGTAAAAACTGCGTCGTCCACATCTGGTTCTGTCCGACGTCCGTCGTTACGATCGCTTCGGGGAAGCACTCGTTGACGGCGCAGATGATATCCTGCGGCGAAAGCTCCCCTCCCTCCGGCATACGGATCGGCTTTTCCTCCTTCAACTTTTGCAGGCGTTCCAGCCAATCGCCCATATGCTTGGGCGCCGACGCGATCTCCGAAAATTTCTCGATCGCTTCCTTTGCGTCCGCAACGATCGGCACGTCCACTACGATATTGCGCGATATCGACGCCGCGTCGATATCGATATGCACGATCTTTGCGCCCTTGGCAAACTCGCTGATCTTGCCCGTGATGCGGTCGTTGAACCGCGTTCCGATCGAAAAGAGCAGGTCGCATTCCGAAACGGCCGTGTTGGACGCCACGTTTCCGTGCATGCCCATGCTGCCGATATACAGCGGATGATCGGTCGGCAGCGCGCCCTTTCCCATGATCGTCGTCACGACGGGTACCTGCAATTGTTCGGCGAGAGCCGTCATCGCCTCGCCGCCGCGCGAAATGTTCACGCCTCCGCCGACGAGAAAGAGCGGCCGCTTGGCGTTGGCAAGCATATCCGCCGCCTTTTTCAGCTGGCCCATGTGTACGCCCGTGGAAGGCTTGTAGCCGCGGATGGAAATTTCCTTCGGATATTCGTCGCTGCCCAAAGCGAGCTGGATATCTTTGGGAAAATCCACGAGAACGGGGCCGGGTTTGCCCGTGCGCGCGATGTAAAACGCTTCCTTGATGATCCTGCCCAAATCTTCGCGGCGGCGCACCGTCACGGCATATTTGCAGATATTGCGGCAGATCCCGACAATATCCACTTCCTGGAACGCATCGTTTCCGATCAGAGACGTCGGTACCTGGCCGGTAAAGCAGACCAAAGGCACGCTGTCATAATTCGCGGTCGCGATGCCCGTTACCAGGTTGGTCGCTCCCGGGCCGCTCGTAACAAGGCATACGCCCGTCTTGCCCGTCGCGCGCGCATACCCGTCCGCCGCGTGGACAAGCCCCTGTTCGTGCCGCGGCAAAACCACGTTGAACGACGTCTCGCCGTACAGCGCGTCAAACAGATCGATCGCCATGCCGCCCGGATAGGCAAACAGCGTATCCACGCCCTCCTCGATCAGCGCTTTCACAAAAAGCTGCGTTCCCTTGATTTTCATTTTCGTATCCTCCGTTCCCGCCCGAGCTTTCCTTTCGTTAAAAAAAGCCGAGCGGTTTGTCTAATTTCGTATTTTTTCAAGCGATCTCGGCAAAAGCCGCCTTTTCTTTCCTCCGCTTTTGCCTTTCTTCTTCCGAAATTCGGCGCCCTTCTTTTTGCAAGAATAGAACGAACGCCCTGAACGGCGCCATGCCGTTCAGGGCGATTTATAACCGTGTTACCACCTGAATTTCGAAAAAAATCTTTCGCACTCTCTCCGATACGGACGCATCCGCGATTTCGCCGATATCGGTTTCCCTGTAACGGGGGAAACAGCCGTCAAAGCCTACTTTTGCGCCGCCTGCCGCACAGCCCGCACCCTCTTTCGGTCCGCGCTTTGCCGAAAACCGCTCTTTGTTCGGCTCGCCGCTCGGGGGCTACCTTCCGCCGCATCTTTGCAAGAGCTTGCACCGTCCGCTCTCTCTCTGAAACAAATGTATGCGGGTACTCCTCCCCGTCCCTGCGTTTTGTATTCGATTATGAAAAATGATACCATAGATCGCTGCATATGTCAAGAATTTTTATATCCTTTTCCCCGCAGCGGCCTGTCAGACGCCCTTCCTTCCGCATTTTTCGCAACAGTTATCCCTCTCCGCCCAACAGATAGCGGATAAATTTTTGCAAAAGTTCGGATCCGAGCATGTCCTCTTTTCCGACGGCAATCAGCGAAGTTTCTGCCAGCTTTTTGCGGACGGTTACGCCGTTTTGCTCTGCCGTATACCCCGTTTGCAGGGTATCCACACAAAAATCATACAGCCCGAGCGATAAATACGCCTCCGCCGAACCCGAAATTTCCGCAATATCTCCTTTCCGCTCCAGAAGCGCTTTTGCAAAATGCGGATACTGGCTGCAAACTGACTTTTCTTCCGCATACTTCCCGGCGCCGCTTTGTGAAACGAGAACGGTCGCGTTCGGGATCAGCCCCGTATCCAATAGCCGAGGGAGAGTGCAGTCCGTTTCAAAATACAGATCTTCCCCGACGAATCCGAGATCCGCCCCTTTCGCGACCATCCGCAGCACCTCGCGCGGACGAACGGTCACAAGGATAAACTTTTTTAAAGGATAGACGAGTCTTTTGCCGAAGTTGATATCCTCTTTGTACTCTCTTTGTATAAAATCGCGAAACAGCTGCTTCGCTGCGGAAAAATTCGGGATCACAAGGATCGGTTTTTGCCCTTTTCCCCGCAAAAATCCGCGCCGCACAAAGGCGAGCTCTTTTTCTGCGCACCGGTACTCGGGGCAAGGGTTTCCCTCTCGTTCTCCGCAAAAATGTTCCCTCCGCTCGTCGCGCTCCTCCGCTATCAAAGCGGCGCGCGTGCCGCCTTGCCCCTGCGCTCCGCTTGCGACAGCTTTTGTCCTCTTCTGAGCGAACTTTTGGGACAACGTTCTCCCCTTCCCCTGCGACAAAAAGCAATACGCGCGCAAGACAAGGCTCAGCTCCTCGTACACGCGGGACAAAATCGCCTGCCCGATCTTATCCGCGCTGTTCCCGGCGATATTGATGATCTTAGGTCTTTCCGCCAGAAGGCGGTCAAGCAGAGCTCTGCGCATTTCTTTGCCGAATTTACTGAGCACGGCGCAGGGCCTGTGAAAACAGGCGCAGGCATCCACCGTGGCGCGCGTACCTTCGCTGCCGACAAAATCGTATACGATCGTCATGTCCGAAAAGTAGGCGTTCGCATACGTACGGAACCGATAACTTTCGCTCGCAAGCGCGATCACGCGCACGTTGAGCCCCTCTCTCCGTACAAAAGCGTCGATGCTTTCCCCTTCTCTGCGGCAATTTTCGGGCATGATCGCATAGGTCGGAAGCCCCAAAAAAGAACCGACTTGCAGCCCCACGCTGTCGACGCCGCTCTGGCCGCCGCTGATGATCGTTATCTTGGGAGACAGGCGCAGCTGCCGATAATACTTGCCTTCATCTCTGCGCGCACTGCTGCGCCCGATATCCGGAAAAATTTTATTTAAATCATTGGATCTCTTCATATACACGCTCGCAGTGTCCGCATTTATAACATTGGTAATCGCAGCAGCCGCCCTCTTCCAGCCATTTTAAAAAATAACCGGCCTCTTCCAGCTTTTCTGCCGTGATATCCAAAGAACAGTCGCTCTGTATGTTTTGCGGCAGCATAAACAGCTTTTGAATATTTCCGCTGAAACGCTCTTGCATATACTGCCGAAGACAAGTGAACAGATATTCCTGCGTATTCGTTCTGCCGGAAATTTTAAACCGCGAGATCCCCGTCCGTTCCCGATACCGCGACAAGTGCTGCGGAAGAATATAGGGAATTTTCAGCCAGCAGATCGGATTTTCCTGCCGCGCTCTCTGACAGCGGCTGAACGGCCAGCCGTCATACAGCAGCTTTTCATTCCCGCCGAACGACGAATGCAGGTAACAGTTCGTGCGCAGCTGCGTACTGCAAGGCACGTCGCCGTACAGACACACTTCATTGGCCAAAAGCTCTATTTCGATACCGTATTTTTCTCCCTCCCGCTGCATGGCTCGCAGCAGCGGTATGTTTCGGTTGACATAAATGTCCGCGCAAATACTGCGCACGCGGTACTGCGCATAATGCCGCACCGCAAGCGGGTTGTTAACGGCTAAAATCGTCGACACCTTGATATTCAGATCGGTATGCTGACTGACGAGCTCCATCCACAGCGGATTGGCAAGAATCAGCGTATCTACCCCCACCGATTGCAGATACCGAAGCTGCTGCAAAAATTCCCCTTCCTGCGCGCAAAACTCTTCCACGCTCTGCGTCAAGAGCGCATTGGCAGCGTATTCCACTTCGATCCCGCCCGCTTTGGCTCGCGCAACCTCGCGCTCAAAAGTCTTTAAATCCGTATCCGCAAGCCGAAAATCCGGCCGCGCCGATATCAGCGGAATCGTATCCGACCGCAGACTGCCGAAAATGCTCTTTATCTTTACCCGTCCGCTCTCTTCGTTCAATGCAAGAAATTGCTCGATTTGCACCGGAGTAAAATTTGTCCCCGCATTTAAATAGATCGTTCCTGTTTCCACGTTTTCCCTCTCGTTTTTCCCTTTTCTGTTGTTTTCTTCTCCTCTTCGCCTGCGGCAGGCTCTTCATCTTCGGCAAGCTCTTTGCTCTTCATCTTCGGCAAGCTCTTTGCGCTTCAGCTTCGGCAGGTTTCCTTCTTTTTGCTCCGCATAGCCTGCAAGCCCGATCGCACTATTCCTCTTTGCGCTCGTCCTTTTCCTGTTCTTCCTCGCTCTGTCCGGGCGCGGCGCAGGCGATTTCTTCCTCTGCCGCAGACTGCTCTCCCTGTGCCGTCTCTCCCTGCGCCGTCTCTCCCGCGGCGCCTCCGATCAAGCCGTATAAAATTTTGTGCTTTAAAAAATCATAGGAAGATTCAAAAATCGCCATCGCAAAGTAAATTACGATAAACAGCAAGGAAAAGTCGTACTGTTCCAGGAAAATCCAATACAGGAAGACGAGCAGCATTTCCAAAGAAAAATAAATAAAATCGAAAGCGAGCCAGCCCCTTTCCCGCGCGTCTATATTTTTCAGTTTCCAGCGGTTGGAGCTGAAAATCAAGAGGGTATCAAAGATGCGCAGCGCGATCTGCGTTGCCATGATCCCTATAAAAGACGTCATAAAAAACGGCATAAACGCAAAGCAGGCGAGCGTCAGAATGTTCATCGTAAAGATAAACGTCGTCATCGAATAATTTTCGTCGTTCAGCTGCTTGAATTTTGCAAAAAAGAAATTGATCGCCAAAAAGAGAGTGAGCAGAAATACGACCAGCGAAAAATAGCTGAAATTGGAAACGATTTTCGAGATAGAATTGGATACGGTCACGCTGAACAGTATTCCGCAGATCTGAATAATAAATTTATTTGCATTCATATTTTTTCCCCTTTACCGCTTCCAGCACGATATAATTCGGAATTCGCAGCAGCAATCTGTACAGATCGGGTTTTTCCCTCTCGCCTTCGGGAAGCGGCCGCGGTTCGTATACGCCCGTCAGAATAAAGCCGCTTTCAAATATGGCGCCGAAATACTCTTCCAGCGTTCGGGAATACGAAGTCGTCGCATGCCCGAACCAAACGCGCGTGTGTCCGCTCTTTTCAAAGTATCGGTCCGTTCTGAAAACTTCCCCCGTATAGCGCTTGTCCGAACGGCTGATCTCCGTAAGTCCCTGTCCCGTATCCGTTGTCGTTCCGTCTTCGAATCGGATCCGCCAACCCAAATCTTGTGAATCGGGATGAAAACAGGGATGCTTTACCAAAATCAACATTCTTCCGCCTTCGGCAAGCATGGCATAGGCGTTTGCGATCCCCCGTTCAAAGTGTTCCATATCCTGCAGAGAGTTGTTAAAGATGACCCAATCCAGCTCCTCCGAAAAAAGCGCCTCCCGCGTAATATCCGATACGACATACCGCTCGCCTGTCCGATAAGACTCGCAGGCCTTGATCATCTCTTTCGAGCTGTCCGTCCCCGTCACAACGGCGCCCCGCGCTGCAAGATAGCGGCAGAGATGCCCGTTTCCGCAGCCGGCATCCAAAATCTTTTTCCCGCGCTTGTCTTTGATCCTCTCTTCGATAGCGGGGTACAGAATATACCGTTGAAACCAGTCGCCGCTGCCCATGTTTTTATCCCACTCCCGCGCCGTTTCATTCCATTGCTCTTTCATCCTCTTTTTCCTTCTCCCTCTGCTGTCTGTACCGCTTCGTCCACCGGACGAAGGCATAGATATCGTTCACCATCATCACCAGCATGTTGACCATCGTCGGCACGAGCGAGATCGTGCCTCCGAACAATTTTAAACCCCATAAAAGGATCAACAGCGAATCATCAATCACAAAACAAAGCGCATAGATATGATTTCTTTTAAGCATGAGCGCCGATGCCAGACAATTCATTGTAATCGACGCCGTACTCACCAGTAAATTTTCCGTATGAAGTACTTTTAAAAGAAAATAAAACGGAATGACCGACAAAAACGATGCGATGATCAAAACTACCCACGCGCCCTTTTTGATCGGCGCAACTTTGACCGCCTCGCCGCTCGCCTGCGTTTTGCTCCGCGACCAGACAACGATCGATCCGATATGGATCGGTATCATCAAACAGCAGTAAATGATCGCTTCGCCGTAATAGTTTTGCGTAATTGATAAAATGCTGTACAATATGGAAAATGCAATATAGACAAAATGCGCGGCGATCAGCCCTTTTGCCATCAAAAGAATGCCGAATATGCCGACCAGAGCAGAAATCAGCGATAAAAAGTTCCTTTCCGCCTGAAAAAACGGCGCAAAAATAAAAAATACCAGGATGACCGTGTAACTGCTTATCAGTAAAATCCATTCAAATTTTGTCAGACGAATATGCACGTAAAGTATTCTCCTGTCCGTTGTTGTTCAGCCTGCGCCGCCAATTCTTTCTTTTCGCAAGAGCGAAATTTTGTCCATGTAATTTTATTGTACTCCATTTGTCGGCAAAATGCAACAACTATCGGGAAATTATGTGATTTTTTGTAGAATCATTACGGAAAAACTACCTGCTTTTTCTTCCCGTCACCTTCTTTTCCCCGTTCGGCTCGATTGTAAAAAGAGAAGTTGCGATTGCAGGATGCGCCCCTCTTTTTTCACCGAAATCCGAAAACGCTGTTAAAAATTTTTAACGCCGTTTGATTTTTTATAAAAAAAAACGCGGCGCGCTGATTTCAGCGCGCCGCGTTTTATTGTATGAAACGATAAATTCTATATTACACGATATACTTTTCTTCCGCGGCGGGAGCGCTGTCCAGCTCCTCACGCTTCGCTTCATATCCCTTCTTGCCCAAGAGCGCATACGTCGCCTGTTTTCCCGCCTCGACGCCCGGTTGATTGTAGGTGTCGATATTGAACATCGCGCCTGCATACGCCGTCTGCAATTCAAACAGATACATTAGCTCGCCCAGCGTAAATTCGTTGACCTGCGGCAGCCAGATCGTATAGTTCTGCCGCCCGGCTTTGGCGAGCGCATAAGCCGTCGCCTTGTTTTCCGCCGCGATGAGTTCGTTCATCGTATGTCCCCCGAGGAACGCAACGTCCGGAATGTCCTCGCAGCCGTGCGGGATCTTCACTTCCTTACGGTATTCTTTCACAGACAGGAAAGTCACCACTTTGTCGAACGGACCTTCCGTGTACAGCTGTACCTGCGAATGCTGATCGGTAACGCCCAGCGATTTTACGGGCGTCTGTCCGACGTTGCAGGGCTTTTTATCCAGCGTCACGTTTTTGCCCAGGCTCTCCGCCCACAGCTGGCAGTACCAGTCGGACATCAGCTTCAAACTGTCCGCGTACGGCATCATGACGCCCACGTTCTTGCCGCGCTTCATCGCCATATACTGCAAAACGGCGCACGCCAAAGCGGGATTTTTTGCGATCGACGGCTTATTGCAGACGCCGTCCATATATGCCGCGCCCGCAAGAAGCGCCTTGATATCCAAGCCCAATACCGCTGCCGGCAACAGCCCGACCGGACAGAGCTCGGAAAATCTTCCGCCCACGCCGTCGGGAATCGTAAACGTCTTATATCCGTGCTGCTTTGCAAGTTTGATCAGATTGCCCTTGACCTGATCGGTCGTGGCGATGATGTTCTCGCTCGCCTTATCGCCGAGTGATTTGGTCAAAATGTCGTTGATGATGAGGTACTGCGTCATCGTTTCGCTGGTCGCGCCCGATTTGGTAATGACGTTGAAGCAGGTCTTTTCCGGTTCGATCACGTCCAAAAGCGCCGCCATGCGCTCCGGATCCACGTTGTCTTCCACATAGAATTTCGGACCTTTCCTCTTGGACGGCGCAAGCTCGTTGTAATGCAGATGGCACAGCGCGTTGAACACGGCGTTGGGGCCGAGCGCGCTCCCGCCGATTCCCAAAACCACAAAATATTTAAATTTGCGGCGAACTTCCTTTGCGGTTGCGATGATGTCTTCCACGATCTCTTTCTGGTTGTACGGAAGCTCCGTCCAGCCCATCATGCCCTTGCCGCGGTTTTCCGCCACATAGTCAAACGCATCCGCCGCCATCTCTTTCATTTCATTCAGTTCGGCGTCTTTAAATCCGTCTTCCCCGATGAATTTTTTCATCATGTAGTTGTAGTCGACGCTGAGACGCATAGAATTGCGCCAATCTTTGTTTCTGAAATTCATTTCAAAGACCTCCTGTTCCGATCAAAAAATTTTTTGCCCACTTCGCTTTGAGACCGCTCAAAATGGGGCGATCTCTGCCTCGTTTTTTCCTATTTATTTTAAATCAAAAATAAAAAAGTGTCAACAGCTTGATAAAAAGAAACTCTTATTTCCGCATATTTTTTTCAAAAATTCTGCAATTTTTGCCGAAATCGGCGCAAAAAACGGACGGCGGCAGCAAAAATGTTGCTTTCCTTTTTTCCCTAAAAAAAGAGAAAAAATTCCGTTTTTGTTTCTCTTTTACAAAAAACGCGGACTGCAAAAACATGGATTAAAAAACACAGCTTACAAAAAATATGGGTTTACAAAAAAACGCGGACAAAAAACCAAAAAGCCGCAGGGAGGCACATCGTTTCCCCTGCGGCTTTTCATCCTCGTTTTTATAAAAGGAGCAGCCGGCGCTAATTTAGCGCCGGCTGCTCCTTTTACCCAAATGCGTCTTTCCCTTTACAGAAAAAAGCTAATAATGAGTACGACGATCACGCCCGGGATCCCGAAAATACCCGTGATCAGCGCCGTCCACCAGACGACGGGGATCGCAACGCCCGGAATCAGATTGAGCAAAAAGATCGCACCAATACCGATGGCCGCGTTGATCACAAATTTGATGATTGTTTTAAAGCCGAATTTAAACAGCTTCAACACGATCGCGAGCACGACGACCGCCGCGATACCGATTAAAATATATTGTAAAACTTCTGACATACTAACCCCTCCGCTTTTTCTTAGTATATCACCTTTTGAAAACTTTCATTCAAAATACAGTTGATTTTCTATAAAATTCTGAACGATCCTTCTGCCCGAATCTCACTGAAATTTTCAAT
>CASDTU010000052.1 GCA_949283775.1 uncultured Bacillota bacterium | reverse complement strand
TTATTTACCCATAGCGGTAGATACAGAAAAGTGTAACATTTGAGGAACCACCCCGTTTTTTCGACCGATTTTTAACCTGGCAAGAGATTTTTAAGAGAAAAAAAGTAGTCACTCTCCGAAAAGAATGACTACTAAAACGTTGTTTTTTAATTAAAAATTGAATTTTTACCGCTTTTTGGCGCTAATTCTTAGCCCCTCGGATTACGGATGTTAGCCTGCGCCGCAGAGAGACGGGCAATCGGAACACGATACGGCGAGCAAGAAACATAGTTCAGCCCGATCTTATGGCAGAACTCGATGGAAGAAGGATCTCCGCCGTGTTCGCCGCAGATACCGAAATGCATTTGAGGACGAACTTCTTTACCCAAACGAACAGCCATATCCATCAATTTGCCGACGCCGACCTGGTCGAGCTTCGCAAACGGATCAAATTCATAGATCTTGTTCTCATAGTATGCAGGCAGGAACTTACCGGCATCGTCACGGGAGAAGCCGAACGTCATCTGCGTCAGATCGTTCGTGCCAAAGCAGAAGAATTCCGCTTCTTTCGCGATCTGGTCCGCCGTCAACGCCGCTCTCGGAATCTCGATCATCGTACCGACTTCGTACTTCAAATCGCTCTTGCTTGCGGCGATCAGCTCATCCGCCGTAGCAACGACGATTTTCTTGACGAACGCCATTTCTTTCACTTCCCCGGTAAGCGGGATCATGATCTCCGGAACAATGTTCCAATCCGGATGTTTCTTCTTCACGTTGATGGCAGCTTTGATCACCGCAGCCGTCTGCATCTTCGCGATTTCAGGATACGTTACCGTCAGACGGCATCCGCGATGTCCCATCATCGGGTTGAATTCGTGCAGGTCCGCAATGATCTGTTTGATCTGTGCGACCGTCTTTTTCTGCGCTTTTGCAAGAGCAGCGATGTCCTCTTCCGTCGTGGGAACAAACTCATGCAGAGGCGGATCGAGGAAACGGATCGTTACGGGATAACCGCCGAGCGCTTCGTACAGCTTCTCAAAATCGCCCTGCTGCATCGGCTCGATCTTCGCAAGAGCCGCTTCGCGCTCTTCTACCGTATCCGAGCAGATCATTTCACGGAATGCCGCAATTCTGTCCGGTTCAAAGAACATGTGCTCCGTACGGCAAAGCCCGATACCCTGCGCGCCAAACTGTGCTGCCTGTTTCGCATCCGCAGGCGTATCCGCGTTGGTGCGGACTGCCAATGCCTTGTATTTGTCAGACAGTTCCATGATCCTGCCGAAATATCCGGAAGACGTATCTGCCGCAACCGTCGGAATGCCTTCGCCGTAAATGTTACCGGTAGAACCGTCGAGGGAAATAACGTCCCCTTCTTTATATACTTTGCCCTTTAAAGTAAATTTCTTGTTTTCTTCGTCCATCTTGATGTCGCCGCAACCGGAAACACAGCAAGTTCCCATACCGCGCGCAACAACCGCAGCGTGCGAAGTCATGCCGCCGCGAACCGTCAAGATACCCTGTGCATAGTGCATGCCTTCGATATCTTCCGGAGAAGTTTCCAATCTGACCAGAATGACCTTTTCGCCCTTCTTACCCTGCTCAACAGCGTCTTCTGCCGTGAATACGATCTTACCGGTAGCGGCGCCGGGCGATGCAGGCAATGCGTTTGCTACGGGTTTTGCAGCCTTCAACGCTTTCGCGTCAAACTGCGGGTGCAGCAAAGCGTCGAGCGTCTTCGGATCGATCTGCATCAAAGCCTGTTCTTCCGTGATCATGCCTTCGTCGATCAAATCGCAAGCGATCTTGATCGCCGCGGCTGCCGTGCGCTTGCCGTTACGGGTCTGCAACATGTACAGCTTCTTATCCTCGATCGTGAATTCCATATCCTGCATGTCTTTGTAGTGATTTTCAAGCGTCTTGCAGATATTCTGGAACTGCTCATACACTTCGGGCATGATCTCTTTCATCTTGTCGATAGGCATCGGAGTGCGAACGCCGGCAACGACGTCTTCGCCCTGCGCGTTCATCAAAAATTCGCCCATGAGCTTCTTTTCACCCGTAGCAGGGTTACGCGTGAACGCAACGCCCGTACCGGATGTGTCGCCCATGTTGCCGAACGCCATCATCTGTACGTTGACCGCAGTGCCCCAGCTGTAAGGGATATCGTTCTGCATACGATAATAGTTTGCGCGGGGGTTGTCCCAAGAACGGAAAACCGCTTTGATCGCGCCGAAGAGCTGTTCTTTCGGATCGTTCGGGAATTCCGAACCGATCTTTGCTTTATATTCCGCTTTGAACTGATTTGCGAGTTCTTTCAAATCGTCCGCCGTGAGTTCTACGTCCTGCGTAACGCCCTTCTTTTCCTTCATCTCGTCGATGAGCTGTTCAAAGTATTTCTTGCCGACTTCCATAACGACGTCGGAATACATCTGAATAAATCTTCTGTAACAGTCCCAAGCCCAACGGGGATTGCCGGATTTTTTAGCGATGACGTTTACAACGTCTTCATTCAAACCGAGGTTGAGGATGGTATCCATCATGCCCGGCATGGAAGCGCGCGCACCCGAACGTACGGATACGAGCAGCGGATTTTCTTTATCGCCGAATTTTTTGCCGCAGATCTCTTCCATTTTGGAAATATACTGCATGATTTCCGCCTGGATTTCGGGATTGATCTGTCTGCCGTCTTCATAATACTGCGTGCAGGCTTCCGTCGAGATCGTGAAGCCCTGCGGAACGGGAAGACCGATTTTGGTCATTTCCGCGAGGTTCGCGCCTTTACCGCCGAGAAGCTCGCGCATCTTTGCATTTCCTTCCGAGAAAAGATAGCAATATTTCTTTGCCATAAAAACTGTTTCCTCCTGATTTATTTGGAATTCTGTTCACCGAATTAACATCTCTATTTTAATATAATTCGGCATAAATTTCAAGTGAAAACCCATGCTTTTCAAAATTTTTTGCAAGGAATTTGCGTTTGCCGCCTGATTTCGCCGCGCCTCCGAAGCAGAAACGATTTTCTTCTTCCGCCGCGCTTTCTCCGCCCAAGTAAAAAAGCGGCTAAAAAGCCGCTTTTCCCCTTCTTTATTTACGGCGCTGAATCAAAAAAACGCCTTTACTTACACTGCGGCGTGCGCCGCCCTTTCCCAAAAAAATCCCTGCCTTACAGCATGGCGATCAATTCTTCCAATGCCTTGATGCTCTCGTCCGTCTTCGCCCGAAAATAGGCAAGGATCAACTTTAACGCCCGTTTTTTTCCTTCCGCACATATTTTCGATTCGTCGCATCCGAAGCCTGCGCACTTTTTCAAGACGGCGAGCGTCGACTCGCTGACCCCTGCGCCGCGCGCGCAGTCCGCGCAGTAAAAACAGCCGTCCTGCGTATCGAAAAACACCTTCCCTTCCAATACCGCGCCGCAACCCGCGCAGGCGTAAAGATCGAGCATATAGCCCGAAAGCTCCAGCGCGCGAAGACAAAAGGTGATCAGGGCAAGCACCGCGTCCGTTTCGCACATCTCGCGCAGCGCGTTGACCGCATACAGAAAAAACTGCTCGTTGACGATCCCGTCCATTAGCAGACGGTCGCAGATCCCGCAGAGCGACGCCGCCGCATAATACTTTTCGATATCTTCCCGAAGCGCGTAAAAGCCGTCCGTCAAAGAGGCGGAAATCACCGTGTTTCTCTCCCCTTTTTGCGCCAGAACATACTCCGCAAAACAAAAAGGCTGCGCCGCGAACCGAAGTTTTGCACCCGCCTTCCGAACGCCCTTCGCCGCCGCCGAGAGCTTTCCCGACTGCAAAGTAAACAGCGTGAGCATTTTATCGTTTTCACCGTAATCTACCGTACGCAAAACCAATGCGTCCACTTTGCATTCCATAGCGACTCCTTGTTCAGCGAATGTCCCGTCAAAAAAACGGCTAAGCCCCGTTTGACTGTCCGGCCCGATCTCTCCGCCGCCTTTTTACTTTTTCAACTGTTTGTACAACATATAATAGGATAAACTGCCCGTCTCCTGAAACAATTTCCAGGCAATCTCAGCCGTATCGTCTTCCTTGATAAACCGCGCCATTCCCATTCCTCCCTTAGCAGTATGCGCAATCGACGGCGGAATACCGATGGAAATTTTTGCCGATACACCTCTGAAATTGATTTTTCTGCTTTTTTGGCGCAAAAGCAAGCGATGGCCTGCCCCGTTTTTTCTTTTAAGCGGGGTCAAAAAAGTTAGCCGCTTTCAGCAGTTTTCCGTTTTCGGCGGTTTAAAAGATTGCGCCGATGTATAGTCAATCCCGATCCAGAAGCTCGCCGTGAAAGGCGGCATAATCGGTGCGCTTTTCCTTGATGAACCGGATCGCCGAAGACGGATGCGCGTTGAGCCGTCCGGTCAAAAGATAGGGAACGTCGTATCCCCAAACCACGCCCGATTCCCGCAGCGGAAGCATATATTCGCTGATAAACGAGAGAACGGGCGTCAAATGAAATTTCGGATTTTTCAAAAAGCCCAACAGCAGTTCCGAAGAGCAGTTTCCCGCGCCTCTGCCGATCCCGTTGACCGTCATATCCAAAAGTTCCGCGCCCCAGCTCGCCGCTTCGATCGTGTTTCCGAATGCGAGCTGCTGATTGTTGTGCGCATGAATCCCGATGCGCTTTTTGTATTTTGCGCCGTATTCCAGATACCGCAGGGTCAGTTTTGCGACCTGCTCGGGATACAAAGAACCGTAACTGTCCACCAGATAAATTACGTCGACGGGACTTTCCCCCAGCATTTCCAGCGCGGAATCGATCTCTTCGTCCTTCGCCTTGGAGACCGCCATCACGTTCACGCACGTTTCGTAGCCGCACTTTGCGCAGTGCTCCGCCATCTGAATCGCGGTCGGAATTTCATTGATATAACACGCGATCCGAACCATGTCGATCACGCTGTTTTTCTTGTCGATGATGTCCTTTTTGAAATCCGTTCTGCCCACGTCCGCCATCACGGCAAGTTTCATGTCCGTCTTGTTGTCCCCGACGATCTTGCGAAGATCCTCTTCGTCGCAGAACTTATATTTCCCGAATTTTGCAGGGTCAAACAGCGCCTTCGACGCCTTATACCCCATTTCCATATAATCGACGCCCGCCGCCAGATTCATCTGATACAGCGCCTTTGCAAATGCGTCGCTGAAATAAAAATCGTTGCAGATCCCCCCGTCGCGCAGCGTCGCGTCCAAAACTTTGATGTCCGGACGAAAGGACAGCAGCGAACCTTTTCTCTGTACACCCATAAGCTCACCTCACTTTTTACCCGCGGTCACGCTCACTTTTCAGCATTTTTACGGACCAATGAACGTTTTACGTTTCATGCCTTTTTTAGCTCTGTGCATTTTAATGTCTGTTTTTGAGTTCCGTGCAGACGTCCGAAAGTTTTACGCCCGCATCGGACAGCAGAACCATCGTATGATACAGAAGGTCGGCGCATTCCCCGACGATCTCCTCTTTGTTTCCGTTCTTTGCGGCGATGACGAGCTCTACCGCTTCTTCCCCTGTCTTTTTCGCGATCTTGTCCACGCCCTTTTCAAACAAATAGGAAGTATAGCTCCCCTCCTCGGGGTTTTGCCTGCGGTCTTCCACGATGCGCTGCAGCTGCCCCAGCATCTCCGCGCCCGCGCCGCAATCTTGCACCGGCGTGAAAAAACAGGTGTAGTTCCCCGTATGGCACGCGGCACCCGTCTGCTCTACTTTCAGCAGCACGCAGTCCTTGTCGCAATCCAAAAAGATGCCGCGTACTTTTTGCAGATGACCGCTCTCCTCGCCCTTTTTCCACAATTTCTGGCGCGAACGGCTGTAATAGTGCGCATAGCCCGTTTCCAGCGTCTTTGTATACGCCTCTTCGTTCATATACGCCTGCATCAACACTTCGCCGCTTTCGTAATCCTGCGCGATCGCACAGATGAGTCCCTGCGCATTCCATTTCAGTTCTTCCATTCGTCTACCATCCTTACGGGGATCCCCTTTTCCGCCAAATATTTTTTTAAATCGCACATCTGTATCTGCGCAAAATGAAACAGCGAAGCCGCCAGCGCCGCGTCCGCCTTCCCTTTCGTCAAAACGTCCGCAAAATCCTGCATCTTCCCTGCGCCGCCCGACGCGATCACCGGAATGTTCACCGCTTCCGCCGCCCTCCTCGTCAGTTCCAGATCGTAGCCCGCTTTCGTTCCGTCCCGATCCATGCTCGTCAGCAAAATTTCGCCGGCGCCCAGCTTTTCCGCTTCGGCGATCCATTCGATCGCATCCAGCTCCGTCCTGACTCTGCCGCCGTTTAAATATACGTCCCACGAGCCGCGTCCGTTCGCCTTTGCGTCGACGGCCAAGACGACGCACTGCGAGCCGAATTTCAACGCCGCTTCCGTGATCAGCTCCGGCCGCCTGATCGCCGCGGAATTGACCGCGATCTTATCCGCGCCCGCCGATAAAAGCTGTCGGAAATCTTCCACCGTGCGGATCCCGCCGCCCACCGTGAGCGGAATAAAGACTTGCTCGCTGGCGCGGCTCAAAATGTCTGTCGCCGTCTTTCTTCCGTCGCTGGACGCGGTAATATCCAAAAACACGATCTCATCCGCGCCGATCGCATCGTATGCCTTTGCGATCTCTACGGGATCGCCCGCATCGACTAAATTTACAAAATTCACGCCCTTTACGACTCTGCCTTTGTCGATATCCAGGCATGGTATGATCCGCTTTGCCAACATGTATTTTTTCCCTTTACGCCTTAGCGATTTTGAGCGCCTCTTTCAGATCGACCGCGCCGTTATAGATGGATTTTCCCAAAACCGCACCGTAAACGCCGTTCGCTTTTAACGCGCGGATATCGTCCAGCGAAGAAATACCGCCGCTTGCGAGAATGGAAAGCCCCGTTTCCTTCTGCATCCGAACCGTTTCCTCCACGTTCACGCCCTGCATCGCGCCGTCCTTGTCGATATCCGTAAAAAGCGC
This sequence comes from uncultured Bacillota bacterium, assembly GCA_949283775.1. Taxonomy (GTDB): domain Bacteria; phylum Bacillota; class Clostridia; order Christensenellales; family Borkfalkiaceae; genus Borkfalkia. The sequence continues at coordinate 15,350 of CASDTU010000052.1, read as the reverse complement.
GTACCGAATGCCCATATTTTTGCATTTTTTGCCGAAATCGATGGCGCTGATGTCCGTCTTTTCCGTCCAGCCCTTGACGGTGAACATACCGTCTTTCGCGTCGATCCCCGCCACGATCTTTTCCGGAAACTGATAGGTCGCCAATGCAAAATCATCCGGATGATACGCCGCCATCGTGCCGATCACGACCTGATCCGCACCCGCGTCCAGGCGGCGGCGGATATCTACGATCTTGCGAAGTCCGCCGCCGCTCTGAATGCGCACGTCGAACCGCTTTTTGATCTCCGTTATGATCGAATCGATCCCGCTCTCGCCCGAAAATGCGCCGGACAGATCGACGATGTGCAGCCACTGCGCTCCGCTTTCCACCCAACGCGCCGCACATTCCAGCGGATCGCCGTATTGCGTCACTTTATCCTTCTCGCCCTGATACAGGCGCACTGCCTTGCCGTCCAAAATATCGATTGCAGGAAACAGTTCCATTTCGATTCTCCTCCGTCTTCTTCTTGCTTTTTTTCTTTGTCAAAATTTACACTGTTTGAAAGGACCAAAATCATTTAATCCTAAAATTTTTTGCCGTAAACGCGTGATCTTTTGTTCTTTTAAATCCATGATCTTTTGTTATTTTAAATCACAGAAATTTTTCAAAAGCTGCAGACCCGCCTTTCCGCTCTTTTCCGGATGAAACTGCACGCCGTAAACGTTCCCTTTCCAGATCGCCGACGGATACGTCACATAATATTCCGTCTTCGCCGCCGCAAATTCCTCTTTGCAATCCGCACGGTAGCTGTGCACAAAATAAAAGCGCGTCCCTTCCGCAATTTTATCAAACAGCGGCGTCTTCAAGTCAAACACCGCATTCCACCCGATCTGCGGAATCTTTCCCTGCGCAAAGCGGATCACCTGCCCTTCGATCAGAGAAAGTCCCTCGTGTTCGCCGTCTTCAAAACTTTTACCGAGCAAAAACTGCATTCCGAGACAGATCCCGAGTATTTTTGTACTCTTGGCGCGCTCTTTGATATACTGCTCCAATCCGCATTCGTTCAGCTGCGCCATTCCCGCGCCGAACGCGCCCACGCCCGGCAGGATCAGCTTGCCGCAGCCGTCCAGCACGGTACGATCGCCCGATATGACGGACGGCGCGCCGATCGCTTCGAGCGCCTTTTGCACCGAACGAAGATTGCCGGCTCCATAGTCTACGATCCCGAGCATTTTATAATACCCCTTTCGAAGAGGGAATCGTGTCCGAAACAATTTTGACCGCGTCCTGCAAACACTTTGCCAGCGCCTTGAAGATCGCTTCCGCTTCGTGATGCAGATTGCCGCCTTTTAATAATTTTACATACAGGTTCAGCCCCGCATTAAAGCTGAACGCGCGCAAAAATTCTTCCACGAGCTCCGCGTCGAACTCGCCGATCTTGCCGCAAAGTTTCTCTTCAAAGCTCAAAAACGGCCTGCCGCTGATATCGACGGCAACCATTGCGGCGCATTCGTCCATCGGCACGACGCGGTCGGCAAACCTTGCAATGCCGCGCTTTTCGCCGAGCGCCTCCTTAAACGCCTGTCCGAGGCATATGCCGATATCCTCCACGCTGTGGTGAAAATCCACCTCCGTGTCCCCCTTGCATTCGATCGCAAGGTCGATCGCGGAATGAACGCTCAAAAGCTCGAGCATATGATTCAAAAAGCCGACGCCCGTGTCGATCTCTCTCTTTCCCGTTCCGTCCAGATTCAGTTCCAGCTTGATCTGCGTCTCGCGCGTGCTGCGCGAAATTTCTGCTTTCCTCATCTTTCTTCCTCCAAACGGACGCGTATCGCATTCGCGTGCGCGCCCAGCTTTTCACTCTCCGCAAGGCGGATGATGTCCTCTCCGTCCTCTTCGATCGCTTTTTTCGTGTACCGGATCACGCTCATTTTCCGCAGGAATATATCCTGGTTGAGCACTTCGAAAAAGCGCGCCGTGCCGCCCGTCGGCAGCGTATGATCGGGACCGGCAAAATAATCGCCCACCGGTTCCGGCGTCCAGCTGCCCAAAAATACGGCGCCCGCATTGCGGATCTTCGGTAAAAATTCTTCGCTGTTTTCCGCCGCTATTTCCAGATGTTCGGGCGCGATCTCATTGGCAAGCTCGCACGCTTCTCCAAGATCTTTCACCAAAATAATGCCGCCGCCGTTTTCCGTGGAAGCCGCGGCGATTTCTTTCCTTTCGAGCACGGAAAGCTGCCTCTCGACTTCAACGCTGAGCCGCTTTGCAAAATCCTTATCGTCCGTCAGAACGATCGCGCGGGACAGCTTGTCGTGCTCCGCCTGCGAGAGTACGTCCGCCGCCACAAATTTTACATTCTGCTTCCCGTCCGCAATGATCAGAATTTCCGAAGGCCCCGCCAGCATATCGATGCCGACCTGACCGTATACTTCCTTTTTCGCAAGCGTGACGAAGATATTCCCGGGCCCCGCGATCACGTCCACTTTCGGAACGCTCTCCGTGCCGTACGCGAGCGCGGCGATCGCCTGCGCGCCGCCGATCTTGAAAACCTTTTCCGCGCCGCATTCCTTCGCCGCGACGAGCACCGCCGGATTGACCTTTCCGTCTTTCGCCGGCGTGCACATATAAATATGCTCCACGCCCGCCGCACGCGCCGGCAAGATCCCCATCAGCACAGAACTGGACAGCGGCGCCGTGCCGCCGGGCACATAAATGCCCGCTCTCTCCACGGCGCGAACGGCGTATCCCGTCGTTCTGCCGCCCTTCGTGCGGATATCCTCTTTCATCGGCGCACGGCTGTGATACTCCAAAACGTTTCGGATCGCTTTGCGCAAAGAAGCTAAAAACGCTTCGTCCGTTTCGCGGTAAGCATCTGCGAATTCCTCTTCGCTCACGCTCACCGTCCACTTTGTCAAAGACGTATTGTCAAACTTTTCGCAGTATTCAAACAGCGCCTGATCGCCGATATTTCTCACCCTTTCAACGATCTCTTTGACCGCAGCGGCTTTCGCCGCATCGTCAAATTTTCCGCGCTTTAAAATTTGTGCCGCCTCTGCGGCGTTTTGATAAATCTTCATCCTTTCTTCCTCTTTCCTGCAAGACCTGCTTTCGCTGCCGGTTCTTTCCGCGGCCGACGGCTTTCGCGCATTCGCAAACGCCGCCTTTTTCAAGCCGAACCTTTCAACCGATAAACTGCTTCATTCCTTCGATGAGCGGCAAAATTTCCGCCGCTTTTGTCTTTAAACTCACTTTGTTGGCCACAAGCCGCGCCGAAATATCGAACACCTCTTCCAAAACGACGAGCCCGTTCGCGCGGAGCGTTCCGCCCGACTGCACGATATCGAAAATCACGTCCGAAAGCCCCGTGAGCGGCGCAAGCTCGATGGAACCGTTCAGTTTGATGATCTCTACGTCTTCGCCGCGGGAAAAAAACAGCTTCTTTGCCGTATTGACGTATTTCGTCGCCACGCGAAGATGCGGCGAATGCAAGACGTCTTTCTTTTCCGGAAAACCCGCCACGCAGAGCTTGCATTTTTCAAACTTTAAATCCAGCATCTCATATAGATCGGCGCCCGCTTCCAGCAAGGTGTCTTTCCCGACGATGCCGATGTCCGCGATTCCGTACTCCACATAGGTAGGTACGTCCGACGGTTTTACGAAGAAAAACCGAAACTTCTTATCCGGCGTTTCCAGAACGAGCTTCCGCGTATCCTCCTTTAAGATCTCCGCGCGGATGCCGCATTTTATAAATATATCCGCACAGGAAGACGCGAGCCTTCCCTTCGCGAGCGCTACGTTTAACATCTCTTCTCTACCCCCTTGCCCGTCGCAAGATACACTTCGCTATACGCAAAAGCATCCGAAAAGCTTTTTTCGTCGCCGATCAGTTCGCAGTTTTTTCCTTCCGCCAGCAATTTCTGATACAGGGCATACCCCTCTTGTTCGCCGCCCGAGCCGCACACGACCGCGATGCGCGCGGGTTCTTTTTTTTCCCGTTCGTTTTTCTGCGACTGCGCGCGAAGCGCACGGTCCAGCCCGATCGCAAACCCGACGGCCGACAGATCTTTGCCGAACTGCGCGCAGAGCCCGTCGTATCGGCCTCCCGATAAAACCGCGGCACCGACACCCTCCGCAAGCCCCGTAAACACCATGCCCGAATAATACGAAAGGCTCTTTACCGTGCCAAGATCAAAGGACACAAATTGTTCCGCGCCCATCTCTTTGAGGTATCCGTACACTTTCTGCAAATGCCTTAAAGACTCGATGGCGAGCGGATTTTCCGTCAGCTTCTCCGCCGCCTGCAAAACGGATACGCCGCCGAACAGCGACGGCAGTGCCAGAAGCGCCGCCTGCGCCCGTTTGGACGCCCCGTATTTTTTCAGCGCGATCTCCGTATTGACCGAATCTTTTGCGTTGATGTAGCCGCGGATCTCCTCCGCCGCCTCTTCCGAAAGGCCGCTGCCTTCCAAGATCCCCTTATAAAACCCGACGTGCCCGACGTCGATGATAAAATCATCCACGCCGATCGCTCTGAGGCACTCCGCCGCAAAGGCGACCGCATACGCGTCGACAAACGCGCCCTGTTCGCCGAAAATCTCCACGCCGGCCTGCGCGACTTCCCTCTCGCTGTTTCCGCCGGCGGAAAAATCGTAAATGTCCGAAAAATAACAGAGTTTTGCCCGATCCTGCCGCAGCTTCGTCGCGGCGATGCGCGCGCACGCGAGCGTCATGTCCGGCCGAAGAACGATCAGATTTCCGTCTTTGTCGGTCATCTTGAACATCTTGGTCTGCGCGATCGAACTGCCGATCTTGGAAAACGTGTCGTAATATTCCAGCCCCGCCGCACGGACCGAACAAAAACCCGATTTTGTAAATTTTTCGTGCAGGATCGCTTCCGCCCTGTCCAGCCGCGCGCTCTCTTGCGATATCTTATCCCGAACGCCGACCGGTAATTTAAAATATGCCATTTTTTCTCTTCCTCCCGCAAAGATCGGATTTCTTTTTCGCCCTTTCATCCGAGCGGTTTTCCCGCTCTTTTAACTTTTTTTCAGACGCCGCTTTTTCCGTTTAATTTTACCATGTTTGCCATGTTTCTGTCAATAATCTGCGCTCATTCGCCAAAAAAACCGATCGTTTGCGGCCGGTTTTTTCCGTGCGGATACTTTTAATTCAAAACGACTTCCTTCAAGCTCTCGTATTTCTCGATCGCCGCCGCGCGGATCAGGGAAATATCGCCGCAGGATACTGCTTCGTCCGCCAATTTTTTTGCCTCGAAAATAACGTCGGGAGAATAGCGCAGATTTCGAATCTCCCGCAAAATTTTGCCGCTCTGACGCGTACCCATAAAATCCCCGCCGCCGCGCATTTTCAGATCGTACTCCGCGATTTGAAAGCCGTCCGAATTTTGTTTGATGACCGAAAGCCGCTCGCGCGCCTCCTCGCTTTCCGTACCCAGCAGCAAAAAACAATAACTCTTTTTATCCCCTCTTCCGACACGACCGCGCAGCTGATGCAGCTGCGAAAGCCCGAACCGTTCCGCGTTATAGATCACCATGATCGTCGCATCCGGAACATCGATCCCCACTTCGATCACCGTCGTGGATACCAGACAGTCGAATTTTTTATCCTTGAACGCCTGCATGATCTCCGCCTTTTCCTTGTCCTTCATCTTCCCGTGCAAAAGGGCAAACCGGACGGAAGGCAGACGGTTTTTCAACTCGTCGAAAAGCTCCGTCACGCTCATCAAAGCGCCTTCCTCGTCCCCCTCGATCTTGGGACAGACAAAGTAGCTCTGATTCCCTTTCTTCGCCTCCTCGCCGATATAGGCGAGCATATCGTCGTACTTTCGGAGCGGCACGATCCCTGTCACGATCTCCGCGCGCGCTTTGGGCTTATCTTTGATTTCCGAAATGTCCAAATCGCCGTAAAAAATCAGCGACAATGTTCTCGGGATCGGCGTCGCGCTCATGACCAGCATATCCGACCCCATTCCCTTTTCGCTCAGCGCGCTGCGCTGCGCCACGCCGAAACGGTGCTGTTCGTCGCAGACGCAAAACGCGAGGTTTTTCGCCGTCACGTCTTCCTGTAAGATCGCATGCGTACCGCACACAATGTCCAGCTCTCCCGAAGCGAACGCCTTCTTGATCTCCCGTTTTTCTTTTGCCGGCGTGGAACCCGCTAAAAACGCGCTGCGATATTCCGGCAAATATTTTTGCAGCAGTGCAAAATTTTGCGCCGCCAGCACTTCCGTCGGCGCCAAAAAGGTAGCCTGATATCCGCTCTTTACCGCCATGAAAATGCCGCAGAGCGCGACCGCCGTTTTTCCGCTGCCGACGTCGCCCTGCAAAAGACGGTTCATGCGGCTCGGGCTCTTCAAATTTTCATAAATTTCGTTGACCGCCTGCTTCTGCCCTTCGGTAAACTCGAACGGAAAACGCTTGGAAAACGCGGCGATATCCTGCGCCCGACACGAATACGAAAATACGCGGGCATCCTCTTTGCCGCCCTTGATGAATTTAAAAGCGGAGATCAGAATAAAATATTCTTCCAGCGCGATCCGCTCCGCCGCGCGCTCCTTCTCCTCCTCGGACTGCGGCGCGTGAATGGCAAGGTACGCTTCGGACAGCGAGCCGATCCCGTATTTTTTCAAAAGCTGCGGCGGTATCACCGATACGGGCAAACAGCGGCCAAGCGCTTCCTTTACCGCGTCACGCACACATTTTTGCGTCAACGTACCCTTTAATCCGTAAACGGGCACGATCCCCTTCAACCGATAGTTTTTTTCGCGCAGTTCAAAGGAAGGGTTGACCATGGACGGCGCGCCCATCCCGTAACGGTTGCTCACCCTACCGTAAAAAAGGTATTCTTCCCCCGCTTTTAAATGCGCTTTCACATACGGCGCATTGAACCAAACAGCGGAAAAACGGCATCCGCCCTGCTCGCACCAGACCTTTACAAAAGAGCGCTTTCCGTGATAGACAGACTGCGGCTCCGACGCGACGCGGCAGGCGATCAGCGCAAAATCGTTGTGATAACAATCCGAAATGCGCACCTGCTGCGTCAGATCCAGATAGGAGCGCGGAAAATACCGCACTAAGTCCTCCGGCGTAAACAGATTTAATTTATTGAGGTCTTTCGCTCTTTTTTCCGAAATCCCCTTTAAATCGGTCAGCTGCAATTTCTCTTCCTCTCTTTTTCCCCGCTTTTTCCGAAAACAAAGCGGCTTTTTGAAATTTACGGCAGAAAACTCCTCTCCGCCTTCCCTTTTTTCGCTCTTTCTGCCCTTCTTTCTTTTTGAAAGGCGGCGCCCCGTCCCTTTCGCGTCTTTCCCCTGCATTATTATCCAATGCCTTTTCGCCGATTTTTGGTCAAGCGCCGCCTTTATCGGGACAACGGCAAAGCGGTGCAGGCGGTCGCCGATTTTCGCCGATTTTTGGTCAGACGCCGCCCTTATAATAAAACAGGCGGGCATTTTGTCTACCCGCCGTAATTTTTTTGTTTATTCAAGCGAAACGATATAGTAATAGATGGGCTGCCCGCCGTAATGGAAATCCACGTCGCAGTCGGGGAATTTTTCCGCAAGTTTTCCCGCAAGCGCTTCCGCATCCTCTTCCTTGACGTCCTTTCCGTAATACAGAGTGATGATCTCATGAGAACTGTCTTTGAGTTTCTCTACCAGATCCAGCATGGTCTGGCCAATATCGTCGCCCTTTGCCAAAATCTTTTTGTCGTCCAAGCCGATGATATCCCCTTCTTTCAGGCTGAAGCCGTTGACGTTCGTGGAACGCACCGCATACGTAAGCTGTCCCGCACGGACGTTATCCAACGCGTGGATCATGTCCGTTTTATTCTCTTCCGCCGTGGACTCGCTGTTGAAAGCGAGCGCCGCCGCAAAGCCCTGCGGAACGTTTTTCGTCGGAATGACGTGAATGGTACGGTTGGAAACGAGCGCTTTCGCCTGTTCTGCCGCCAAAATTATGTTCTTGTTGTTCGGGAACACAAATACGTGCTCCGCGTTGATCTTCTGCACCGCCGCCGCAATATCGTTTGCGCTCGGATTCATCGTCTGGCCGCCTTCGATCACGCGGTCCACGAGAAGATCTTTGAAAATGGATGAAATGCCTTCGCCCGTACAGATCGCGAGCATACCCATTTCTTTCTTTTCCGCTTCCTGCTTTGCGCGCAGAAGACGGTTCTGCTCCAGCATGTTTTCGATCTTGACGCGGTCCAATTCGCCCAGTTCCACCGCATAGAAAAGGGCAAGCCCCGGATTGTTCGTGTGAACGTGCACTTTGACCAGCTCCAGATCGCCGATACAGATCACGCTGTCGCCGATGTTCATGAGCTTCTCTTTCAGCTTGTCGATATCCGCAAGCGTCGTCTGCTTTTTCAGATTGATGATAAAAAATTCCGTGCAATATGCAAATTCGATTTCGCCGAGATCGAGATTGATGATGTCCGAATTGTCGCCGAATACGTCTTCGTCCGATTTTTGCATTTCGGGTTCGGAAACTTCTTCCGCAACTTCCTCGCCTCGCAGAACGCTCAAAAAGCCGCGGTATACGCACAAGAGCCCCATTCCGCCCGAGTCCACAACGCCCGCTTTTTTCAATACGGGCAAAAGTTCGGGAGTCTGGGCAAGCGCTTCCTCGCCCTTTTTGATGACGTCTTCCAAAAAGGCGTCAAATTCTTTGTATTTCGGCGCAGATTGCCGGGCAAATTCGCTCATCAGCCGCGCCACGGTCAGCATAGTGCCCTCTTTGGGCTTGGATACCGCGGAATACGCTACTTTCGTACCGTTTTCCATCGCCTTTGCAAATAACTTGATGGATATTTCGTCCGCAGTCTTGATCTCCGAACACATACCGCGGAAAAGTTGCGATAAAATGACGCCCGAATTTCCGCGCGCACCCTTCAATGCGCCTTTGGAAACGGCGTCGCAGATCTCCGGCAGACGGTTGGACGAACACATTCCGAGTTCCCGTACCGCCGATTGTATCGTCAAAGACATGTTCGTTCCCGTATCCCCGTCCGGAACAGGGAATACGTTCAGCGAATCGACCTTCGTTCTATTTATTTCCAGTACCTTTGCACCGAACAAGATCATCTTGCGAAATTCGGTACTGCCGATGGTTTTAGGCATTTAACATTCTCCTTCACTTTAAGGGAGCAGCAAAAAATTACAGTTTGACGCCGATAATGTTGACGTTGACCGCGTCTACGATCATTCCCGTAAATTTTTCCACTCTGTACTTCACACTCTCTTTGAGCGATTCGGCCACCGCATTGATGGATACGCCGAACTTTATGATCACATATACGTCGATATAGATACGATCGCCGTTGGTCGTCACTTTCACGCCTCTGCCTTGCGGCTCGCGCTTGAATAACTCCGAAAGACTGTCGGTAAAACGGCGCGAAACGGTTTCGACGATGCCATAACATTCCATCGCCGCCTGTGAAGCTACTCTTGCAATCGCCATATCTGAAATTGTAATTTTGCCGTAGGCATTACTCGTGTTTACAGACATAAAAAAATACTCCCGTATCGATATCATTTTATACTATTTTCCCCCATTTTGCAAGAGAATTTTATACAATCACGCTTTTTTTTTATTTTTGACGATTTTTTAAAGAAATACACCGAAAATCAATTGATTTTTTTTTGGAATTTTGCTATATTGTTTATGCTTGTTTTAAGCGGGCGGGTTTTCAGCCCGATTTCAACGATTACAACCTCGGAGGTGTTTAATATGTCGAGAGTATGCAGCGTCTGCAATAAAGGGCAGAATTCCGGAAACAACGTCAGCCACAGTAACCGCAAGACGAGAAGAACTTTCAAGGCAAACGTGCAGAAAGTCAAGATCGTCAAAGACGGTAAAATTGAATCCGCTTACGTCTGCGCCCGTTGTCTCAAAAGCGACAAAGTCGAAAGAGCATAAGTTTTTTCGGCTGTGCGCAGCGCAAATTTGTTTCAAAAAACGCATTCCCCTTTCGGAATGCGTTTTCTTTTTTTATGCGCCGCTTTATGCGCCGCGGCGTATCTGAAACGACTTTTCATGTGCCGCGGCAAATATAAAAAACTTTTCATGCGCCGCGATAAATTCAAAATAACTTTCATGCGCCGCGATAATCTAAAACAACTTTCGCACGCTACGGCGTGTCTGAAACGACTTTTCATGTGCAGCAGCGCATCTAAAACGACTTTTCATGCGCCGCTTTTTCTTGCATTTTCAATAAAAAGCGCCCTCCGTTTTTAAATTCAGCGGAGGGCGCTTTTTTATACAAAATCCTGTTTTGCTTTGTTGCCGCAACTTTTTTGCAAATTCTTATTTTGCTTATTTTTGCAAGTCTTTATTTTAACAGATAGCAGCTCGTAAAAGCGACGGTGCATTTTCCGTAATTGTACGGAATACCCGAAAGCTCGCAGACTTTGCTGACCCAAAGGCCGTACGCTTCCATCGAGGAATAGGAATCTTCCGGAAAACGGCAAGGCGCGTCCGGATATGTACATTCCTTGCAGCGCGAACAGGTCCCCGCGCCCATTCCCAAAATGTCGGGATACTCTTTTTTCAATTTCCGCATCATGGAAATGAAGCTCTCCGCGTGCGCTTTCCCCGCCTTTTCGATCGCCTCGTAATCAAACTCGTCCTCCATATGCGCAACCGTCTGCACGATCATGCCGAACGAATACTGCGCCGCGCGCTCGGAAGCCTCTTCGATACTGCCGCAAGCCGGCGGACAGCGCCAATTTTTTCCGTATGCGTGGCAGCGGTCCGCGCGGCACATCTGCCGCACTTCGGGCATAAACACGAGCGCCTTGATATTGAGCTGTCCCGCATTCGTAAATCCTTCATCCAAGGCAAATTGCTTTAACTTCTCTACCGAATATTCCATACTTTTACCCCTTTTCCGCAGAAAGCGTTTTTTTCAAATTTATTATAGCACCGCCGCACAGAAAAACAACGGTTTCCTTTGCGAAAATACAGCAAATTTTTGCTGTCAGAGCATCTTTTCGCCCATCGGCTGTCCGCCCAAAATATGGATATGCAGATGGAACACCGTCTGTCCTGCGTCCGCTCCCTGATTGATGATGACGCGGTATCCGCTGTCCAATCCCTGCTCACGGGCAATACTCGGGATCTTTATGAAACATTTTTTTACGAGCTCCGCCTGCTCTTCGTTCATTTCCGCGAGCGTCGCAAAGTGCGATTTCGGCACGCACAGAAGGTGCACCTTCGCCTGCGGCTGAATGTCCTTGAACACGAGCATCGATTCGTCTTCATACACTTTTTGCGAAGGGATCTCCCCCGCTATGATTTTACAAAAAATACAATTTTTATCCATTCTCCTATCTCCTTTTTTTCAAATCGTTTATCGCAAGCTGTCTGCCTGCCGGGCATCGACAACTTTCAACCCGTCTCTATATTTCCCCTGCACCAAAACGCTGCAAAGGCCATGCAGCTCCCGTTCGCTGTACAAGCGGATATAATTTTCCGAATGTCCTTCAAACATTCCGTCCTTTTCCTCTTCGCATAAAAATTGCAGCGTTTTTCCGATAAATTTTTCCTCGTATTCCTCGCGAAGTCTCCGCGCAAGCGCCAACAATCGGTGCAGGCGCTCCTTTTTGATTTCCGGCGCCAAATCGGGAATTTTCGCCGCGACCGTGCCGCTGCGGCGGCTGTACGCAAAACAGTGGATCTGCGAAAACTTTACCCGATCTGCAAATTCCAAGGTTTTTTCAAAGTCTTCTTCCGTCTCCGTCGGAAAGCCCACGATGATATCCGTCGTAACGGCCGCCTCCGGAAAATAGCTTCGAACCGCTTCTGTGCGCGCAAAATATTCCTCGCCGGTATAGTGCCGGTTCATCTTTTTCAGAACCGCGTCCGAACCGCTCTGCAAGGACAAATGAAAGTGCGGCGCAAAATTTTTGACCTGCTTTGCCGCCTGCAAGAGCCGCTCCGTTACGATCCCCGCTTCCAAAGATCCGAGCCGTATCCGTTTGGGGCAATCCTTGATCGCAAGCAGCAGATCGGCAAGATCCCGCCCGCCGTCTTCATACGAGGAAATATCGATCCCCGTGATCACGACTTCCTGCGCGGGCGAATTGAAAATTTCCTCCGCCGCGCTTTCCATGGAACGGGAACGGGTCCTCCCGCGCAGATACGGAATGATGCAGTATGAACAAAAATGATTGCACCCGTCCTGTATTTTTATGAACGCACGCGTTTTAAAACTCTTCGGCGGCGGCAATTCGTCGTACTCTTTGTCCGACACCTCTACCTTGACGCCGCTTTCGCCGCTGTCGAAAAGCTGTAAGATCTTTCCCTTTTGCTTGGCGCCCGTCACCAAAAAAACATTCTTTCTGCCGGCGAATTTTTCGGGCGCGTTTTCTGCCGCACAGCCGCATACGATGATCTTCGCGTTTGGGTTAAACGCCTGCACGCGCGCGATTGCCTGCCGCGATTTTTTTTCCGCTTCGCCCGTCACCGCGCAGGTGTTAAGAATATATAAATCCGCATACCCGAGTTCGTCGGAAACTTCAAATCCGCGCTCCGAAAGGCCGCGCAGAAGCGACCCGCTCTCGCAGTCGTTCACCTTGCATCCCAATGTAAACACGACGGCTTTCATTCCAATTCCCCCGTAACGAACGCCGCAATGCCGCAAAAGACGATCGCCGCCGTCTCCGCGCGCAAGATGCGCTTTCCGAGCGAGATCCCCGCAAAACCTATCTCTTTCGCGAGCAGAAATTCTTCCTGCGAAAATCCTCCTTCGCTTCCCACTGCGAGCGCGCAGGATCCGCTGAGAGTATGGAGCGATACGTCCGATTTTTCCGCAAATTCGCAGGCAAAGAGCTTGTTTTTATACTCTTTGCAGCTTTCAAGCGCTTCGCGCAAAGAAGGATAGTATGTAACCTTCGGCGCTACCGCGCGCAGGCACTGCTTTGCCGCCTCTTTCGATACTTTGTTCAGCCGCTCGAGCTTATTATCGTTCATGTACGCCGAACAGAAACGGCTGGAAAATACGCCGATCTCCGCGACCCCGAGCTCGACCGCCTTCTGCACGACCAGCTCCGTCTTATCCCCTTTGAGCGCCCCGATCAAAAGTTTGATCGGCGTTTTGCTCTCCTTTTCCGACAGGCGGCTGCGCAAAATTGAGCAGACCATTTCCTTTTTATCCACCTTGCGCACGATCGCGTCGTATTCCTTTCCGCTCCCGTCCAGCAAAATGAGTTCGTCGCCTTCTTTGAGGCGCAACACGTTCTTCGCATGGGAATATTCGTCACCCGTCAGCCGCGTTTCCTCTTCCGCTTTCTCCACAAAAAATCTGCGTATCGTTGCCATTGTATCATCCTTTTTTTCTTCTGAAAGATTAAAATTTTGCGTCTGCCTGCGCCCGCTTTTTCCGCTCGACTGAAAGCGCGAACATTCATCGGATACGCGAAAAAGTCCTATCCGCAATCAGCTTTTTATGCGCGCATGGCCAGCGCGAACCATTCGCCCTTTTGCCGCTGTTCCAAGAGCGTAAGGCCCATTTTGCCGTACGCCTCGATCACCTGCGCAAGTTTCGGCTCTATGATTCCGCTCAAAATCAGAATTCCGCCCTTTTTCAGATTTTTCGGAATGCTCTCCGACAGGCGGCACAGAATGTCCGCCGTTATGTTCGCCGTCATGATCTCACCGCGAACGTCCGCTTTTTCCAAGAGATCGGACAGCGCGACCTTCACTTTCTCCGCCACGCCGTTGAGCTCGCTGTTGTGCTGTGCGCTCTTGACCGCCACATAATCGATATCCGTCATATAGGCGAACCCTGCGCCCAGCTTGATCGCACAGATCCCCAAAATACCGCTGCCGCAGCCCACGTCGATCGCGGTGTCCCCTTCTTTCATGTACTTTTGCAACAGTTCCAGGCACATGGACGTCGTTTCATGCTCGCCCGTGCCGAAAGCCATGTTCGAATCGAGTTTCAGGATAACTTCGCCCTCTTTGGGCGCGTATTCGATCCATTCGGGACAAACGACCACCTTCTCGCCGATATGAATGGGACGGAAATGCTTTTTCCAGACGTCGATCCAGTCGTCCCCCTCGATTTCCCGCCGCCCCGTTTCCAATGTCCCGAGCGAAACAAATCCGGCGCTGCGCTCTTTTAAAAGTTCCAATTCCGCATTGATACTGCGGATATTTTCTTCCGCGATATCCAGCGGCAGAAAACATTTTACCAATACGTCGCTCTTTTTGTCCGTCAGGCCTTCGTCCATATAATCCCAAAACGTGCGCTTATCGCTTTGCAGCGCTATGACGTCGTTTACGTCGCAGATCGTAACTCCGTACGTCGTATAATTCCAAAAAATATCCGAAACAAGTTCGCTTCCTTCCGTCGTCGTATGGACGGTATATTCGATAAATTTCATCTTTCTATCCTCTTTTCGGCGCAAAGGAGCGCCTTCTTTGCTCTCCCTTCGCGCACGTTTGTCCTTCCGTTTGTATTTTTTCTGCTTCACCGGGGAAGTCCTTTTTTGTCGTCTTTCGCCGTCCCTTTTTGCCGCCTTCTTCGACTTCCCGCGCTCTTTTTTCCGCTCGTTTTATTTTAAAGTCTTTTTTTCATTGCCGGAATTGCGCCCCCCTTGCGACCGCTTTTGCCGAGGTTCCGGCTGTTCCTGCAACAGGGGACCGCGATCTTCCGCCGCGCGCACATCCGCCTGCGGCTCTTTCCGCTCTTCCTGCTTTTCCTGCTCTTCCATTTCCCGCTTTGCGATCGCCGCTTCCGAATCGGGCGGCAGATCTACGATATCTTCGTGTTTGTGCTCCAATTTGATCCGCTGGAACTGCTTTTCCGTCAAGATCACTTTGTTTTCAAACCAATCGGGTTTGCGCTTCATTCCGAGATAGCTGATCGCGCACACCACAAAACACCCGATCACGTTTACGAACATATCCCCCATCGAATCTTTCAGCCCGCTGCCGTACGGAGGATTGGTTACATACCTTCCGTCCGCAAGCTGCGTAAGCCCGTCCTGCCAGCGCTGCATATTCAGGCCGAACAGCCTGTCCATGCCGTACTCGACCAATTCCCACAAATATTCCACCGTCATCGTAAAGCAGAAAGTAAACAGAACGATGAAAAAGGGAGACAGCTTTACTTTTTTGCTCTCCGAATTGTTCAAAAGCCAGACAACGGAGAAGCTCAAAATCGCAAAAATCACGCCGCCCGTCGTGTGCAGGATCTTGTCGTATAAAAACACGTTGTCGTACGCGCGGTAAATTTCGCCGAGCACAAAGTGCGCAAAGGCAAAAATATACAGCGTCAACGTTATAAAGTTCGGTATAAAACAGCGGAATTTTTTGGATATGATGATCGGAATATT
>CASDTU010000051.1 GCA_949283775.1 uncultured Bacillota bacterium | reverse complement strand
TAAGGCGCTCGCGTCCGGCGATACGGCCTATCTGAGCGGGTTTGCGGAAGAATTGCAGGGCAAAGTATCCGTTCTGCTCGATTTTATTCGGGAAAAGACGCCCAACGTCGTCTTCTTCTGCGTTTTCTTTGTCGTGATCGTGCTCATTTCAAAATTTTTAAGCGGAATGGGTTCCTTCGTTTGCGGAAAGCTGTTGGACAATAAAATGGCGAGCTACGCCAAGACCTCTTTCTCGGGCGCGTTTATCAGCCTGTTCGGAAAAGCGGCCCTTTGGCAGATCGTGTATGTGCCGCTGACTTTCGTGTACGATCTGTGCGTGCTTGCGCTCTGTTATCTGTTCTTTTTGATCCTGCTCAACGTCATTTCGTTCGCGGTCCTCGCGTCGTTTGCGGCGCTGATGCTTTCCATCGCCCTGTTTTTGGTCGCACAGACTCTGAAACTGACGTTGTTCAATGATGCCGTTCCCTCGATGATCAGCGACAAAACCAATCTCCGCACGGCTTTTTGCAACAGTTTCCGCTTCACAAGAGAGCGGTTTTCGCTGCTTTTTTCCACCTATCTCATTACGGCGCTCATCATCATGTGCCTCAACGTGCTGTGCGCGCTCGCGACTTTCGGCGCGGCGCTTTTGATCACGCTGCCCATGTCGTATGTCATGCTCAGCTGCATACAGTTCGTCAGCTATTATACGTTCGGCAGAAAAAAATATTTTTTGACGCAGGATACGATCATACAGCCCAAAGAGGGGAAAAACAGAGAGAATTTTTACGACGATTTTGAAATTTAAAACCTGAACGGTTAGAAAAGCGGAGAAGCGATTCCCGCTTTTTCGAGTGTAAAGAGGAATAAGGTTTTTAAATAAGTATTTTTTTCGGAGGAAACAGAAATATGGATTATCGGGCGATTTACCGTGCTTGGATGGAAAATCCTGCATTGTGTGAAGAGGCGAGACAGGAACTTTCCGCCATTGCGTCGGACGATACGGCAGTGGAATATCGCTTTGGCGCCGAATTGGAATTCGGAACGGCCGGAATGCGCGGCTTGATCGGCTACGGTACAAATATGATGAATATTTATACGGTCCGTCGGGCAACGCAGGGGCTTGCGGAGTATATCAAATCGCTGGGAAGCGCAGCCTGCAAGCGCGGCGTGGTCATTTCGTACGATACGCGGAGGAAATCCGACGTGTTTGCGCATACGGCCGCCGGCGTTCTCGCTGCAAACGGGATCCGAGCCTTTGTCTTTGACGATGTGCATCCCGTTCCGATGCTTTCCTATGCGGTGCGCAAACTGCACACGATCGCCGGAATCATGATCACGGCCAGCCACAATCCCAAGGAATACAACGGGTATAAAGTGTATGGGGAGGACGGCGCGCAGATGTCTCCGGAAGCGACGGACGTTGTGGTCGGGTTTATCGAAAAGATCACCGATTATTTTTCGGTAAAGGAAGAAAAGAACTCTTTGATTCGAAAAGTGCCGCATTCCGTCGATAAGAGCTACTATAAAAAGATCGCAAAACTTTCGCTCTCGCCTCTCGCCGTGCGCAAGGCGGGAAAGACGCTGAAACTCGTGTATACCCCCGTTCACGGGAGCGGTTATGTGCCGGTCACGACAATTTTGAAGAAACTGCACATCAACGTTACGGTCGTGCCCGAACAGGTCTGCAAAGATACCGAATTTTCCACGGTGGAGGTGCCGAATCCGGAATTCAAAGAGACTCTGTCGATGGGGATCGCTTTGGCGCAGAAGATCGATGCGGACGTCGTGTTCGGTACCGATCCCGATTCCGACCGCCTCGGCGTGGCGCTGAAAGACGATAAGGGCGAGTTTGTCGCACTTTCGGGCAACCAGGTCGGGATCTTGCTGCTCGATTACATTTTGACGCGGCTGAAAGAGGAAAACAAACTTCCGGCAAACGGCGTCGTGGTGAAGAGTTTCGTAACAACGGGTATGGCAAAAGCGATCTGCGACGATTTCGGCGTTGAACTTGTGGACGTACCCGTCGGCTTTAAATTTATCGGCGAAAAGATCAAGGAATATGAGGCGACGAAGGAGCATACTTTCCTGTTCGGGTTTGAGGAAAGCTGCGGCTATCTGCGCGGCACCGAGGGAAGCCGCGATAAAGATGCGGTCGTGGCGAGCATGCTCTGCGCGGAAATGGTCTGTTACTATTCCTACAAGCAGCAATCCGTCTTCGGCAGATTGCAGGACATCTATGCAAAATATCAATATGTGCTCGACCGCAATATCAGCATCAAGTTCGACGGCTTGAACGCTATGAAGGAAATGAACGCTTTGGTTGATTCGATGAAGACAAAGCCTGTCGAAAAATTCGATATTTACAATGTGGTCGCCGTTCGCGATTATTCTTCTTCGGTGCGCCGCCTGAGAGACGGAACGGAAGAAAAATTGGATATTCCCAAGACGAACGCCGTTTATTATGAATTGGAAAACGGCAGCTTTATCTGCGTTCGCCCCAGCGGCACAGAACCGAAGTTGAAGATCTATTACTCCGTCCGCGCCAAAGACGAGTCGTGCGCGGAAGCGGCTTTTCAGCGGATGAAAAATGCTTTTGAAGCGTTTATGAAGTAAGATAACGGCAGATTTTTTACAGGGGAAGAATCTGCGGTTGCAGAACGAACGGACCGATCGTTTGCCGATCGGTCCGTTTTTTGAAGGAGAAATATGGATACGCAATCGTCGGGGCAGAATTTAGCGCCGCTCAAAAAAATACTTTCCGTCCAGCTTTGCCGCATCGTCTGTATGCTGATGGTTATCTTTAATCATACCTTGAATCAGTTTTACGCCAAAAAGGGATTCGACGGAATTTTTGCAAAATATTGGAATTTGCTCAATATTTGCGCGGTCGGCACGTTTTTCATCATAACGGGGTTTTTCCTGTTTCAAAAAAAATTTGCCTACGCGGCGCGGCTGAAAAAACTGCTCTTTGAATTGCTGCTTCCGAGTGCCGCCGTCTTGCTCGCGTTTATATTTTTACAGGCAGGGATCCGATGCGAAAATGCCGGGTTTTCTTTTTCTTTGCAGCTGAAAGAAGAGTTTGTTTCCGTCGGGAAGCAGCTATTGGCATGGAATTTTTCCGGAGCGTACAGTTATTTGTGGTTTGTTCTGGCGTATACGGAAATCATCGTGCTGTATCCGGTATATTTTTTGCTCTGCAACGAAAACAGGATCGCCTTCCTTGCAAGGCGCTTGCTTTTGGCTCTTTGTTTTCTTTGCCTTTTGGCCGCAAACATGGTACAGCTGTTTCGGATTTCTGTTTCGGTTCCCGATTTCACGACGGTCAGCTCAAACGGTATGTTCGTTTTGATCGGCTATGAATTGAAAAGGCTCTACGACGGTGGTAAATTGAAAGGCCTTCGCGTTTCGGCGCTTGGACTCGGGCTTTTCCTGCTCGGGGTTTTGCTCGGAGCGGCATATCTGTCCGTAGAACTATATTTTTATGATGAATTTACCGGATATTGGTTTCATCTGTGGTCGCACGCGGCCGTCTGTTCGGCTGTCGGATTGTTTTTGTTTTTTATCGCTTTGCCGCTCGGGGATAGAGATTTTCCGGCCGTTCGGTCAGCGGCCGCGGCGGGCGTCTTTGTATATCTTCTGCAAACGCCGATCCATTCGGTTTTGAAATTTTGGGGAATCAATTCGTCTCTCTATGAAAATACGGGCGTGTTCAGCTATTTTCTGATCGGGATCTTGTGCGCGATGTGCAGTTTTTTGCTCGCGTTCCTGTTGAAATATGTGCAAAATACCGCGGTATGTTTCGTTCAAAAGAAAAAAAGTCAGTAGCCGCAGCAATAAAATGTCGCCCTTTCGGGGCAGCGCTGCAAGGCGCGGCGGGGAAAAATCGATCGCTTTCGGTCTGCGCCTCTTTCCATATTATAATAATGCTCTTAAAATGGAAGTATACCATAGCCTTAGAACGGAATTGTAATATGGCATTAAAATGGAAGTATTGTTAGGGTATTCGTACGACAGCAGTACCTCGCGGCAAGGAAAAAGGCGCGGCGGAGGAAAGGATATTTCGGCAAGAGCTTTTTAGGGAGGGAAAAAGAAAAAAAACGGTTTTAAAAAAATTCGCCCGTTTTTGAAATTTTTCGTCAAAACTTTTTATTTTTGCTTGACATCGTATAGTAAAAGTGCTATGATATCTAAGCTGTCTATTGAGGCGGCCCTTTCTGTTGAAAGGAAAAGAAGATTGACAACTGCATAGTAAAGAAAGAAAATAGTACAAAGGCAAATCAAAGAAAGTAAAGAGCTAATTTGGTTAGTACGAAGAAAAACGTAAAGGCAAGAAAAGCCGAACGGTCTTGAAGAAAGCGAAATTAGCCGAGTTGAAATTTTAGGATTTTGTATGTAAGGATAAGTAGACGAGAAGAAAGATCAAGCTACAAAGAGCATACGGAGGATGCCTAGGTACATGGCGCCGAGGAAGGACGTGACAAGCTGCGAAAAGCTGCGGGGAGCTGCAAATGAGCCGAGATCCGCAGATATCCGAATGAGGGAACTCACTGCAAGTAATGTTGCAGTATCATTGCATGAA
>CASDTU010000050.1 GCA_949283775.1 uncultured Bacillota bacterium | reverse complement strand
CGATCGCGAAGATCCTGCGCGCGCTCTTTTAAAGAAAGTTCTTTGTTCGGATAAAAAGGCCCGTCAATATAGACCGTTTCCCGAGGTTTGTCAGAAAATTTTCTCTTTTGATAGGTGACCGTCATGGTAAATACAGGCTTGTCAAAGCGGACGGGATAATGGAAAGAAACCGCGTCAAACGAACGGATTTTTGTATAATACGGCCAAATGGTACGTTCGGGAAAAACCACGACGGGATGTTTTTGCGCGCGCTTTTCGATGATTTTCATAAAATTGCGCATACCGTCCTGTTTTGTCGGAATAGGGATCGTTCCCAAAGCCATCATCAAATGCTGCAAGCCGGGAAAAGATACGTTGTCCGGATGCACAATAATATAGGACATACGCGGAAGCGGCGCGGCGGCCGCACGAAAAGCATCCGGTATATCCTGCGTATGGTTCCCGTAAAGAAAGTATCCGCCCTTGTATTTTTTCAGCGCTTTCCTGTTGACGAAACGAGAACGGCATCCGAACCTTGTCCAAAATTTTGCAAACGGCATGACAAAAATGCGCACAAATACGTGGCGCAAAAACAGATCCCAAAGCCCCTTCCGCTCATAATCAAAATTTTTGTCCACCGTCTTCGTCCGCACGGAAGACTCGTACAAAACGTCGCTCTCTTCCCTGTAATACAGCGTCTTTTTTTCCTTCATGACGTTCCCTTTGAAAAACAAACCCTTTTTTCGCGCTGCCCCTTTCCGTAAAAAGAAACAGCGGCAGATTTCCACCTCTTTACTTCCGTCCGTATGAAAATCTGCCCCTTTTTATCTTTTTATCATACAATTTACGATACGATCCGCCGACGCTTTCGGCTTGCGCAGCTATATCCTCAAACGGCCGCTCTCTTTGCGCTCTTGGGATTATTTTTTCTTCTTTCTTTCTCGGCGCCTTTTTTTCTCTATTCTCTGCGCTCTTAGACTTTTTTACTTTTGCATTCTTCCTTTTTTCTGCGCCGTTTTTTCTATTCTCTGCGCTCTTGGGATTGTGTTTTTGTCTTCTTCCCTTCTCGGCGCAGGCCCGTCAATACGTCAAAAACGTTCATTCCAATTCCGAAAACAATGTAAGAATAATACAATATAAATCTCCAAACGAGCACGTACCAAAAGAGCACGCTGGAAGCGACTGCCGTAAAGGCGAGCATAAACACCGATTCCACCGCGCCCGAATTGCCGGGCGTAGGAATAAACGCCGCCGCATACGTCGCATACATTGCGAGCGCCATCACCGCAAACAGCAATTCGCCGCCCTGCATTCCCATCACCTCCGTTCCGCACATCGCGATCAACACAAAATACGGAATGATGAACTGAATCACGGGCTCCGTCAGACAAAGCAAAAACAGGACAAAAAAGGTAAGCGGTTTCTTATAGATAAATTGCGAAAACACGGCAAAATCATCCATCCACTGACGGATACGGCTCTCCAATTTTTCTGCATTTTTAATAATTTTGATCTTATACAGAAGTTTTACGAACAGGTTGATGATCCACGTCATTGCGCGCGGACAAAAGACGATAAACGTGACGAACACCGGAATAAATGCATTGATGCCGAATCCGATCCAGCCGCAAATCATAATAGTGTTGCGCGTGATCGAATTGTCCACCATGTCCAGCTGTCCGACGCCGATTCCCATGACAATGGCGGCGGCAACGGTGACGGCAAGCATCTGCACCGCATATTTGACCATCGTGATCGAAGTGCTCTTGGCACCCGTCATGCCGCTTTTATAAAAATAATAGATCTGCATCGGCTGTCCGCCCGTCGAAAACGGCGTGATCGCCTCATAATATTTTCCGATCAATGCAACTTTCATATCTTTATGAAAGCCCATTTTAAAACCGTAACTCCGTGTCAGGACAGTATATTTTAAAGAATCTGCCAAGAACATGACGATAAACAACGCGGCGGCGATCAGAAGATACCGCCAATTTATACCGGCAATCAGCTCGTTGAATGTGCCTTCGTCCCCCTGCTGCAACGTTTTGCTCAGCTGAATCAGGGCGAAAAGCACACAGCCGATGATCACTAAGGAAGCAATAAAACTGATCTGATTTTTTTTGCGCCGCTTTTTCAGCTCCGCCAAAGAATATTGTATCTTTGCCTGCGGAGATGTTTCTACGCTCTTGTCCTGATCAGCCTGCGAAGATACTTCCTCGCTCTTGCCCAAATCTGCTTGCGGATCCTCTTTATCCGCTCCCTGCGCCAAGCGATCTGCCTGCAAAGATGCCTCCTCGCTCTTATTTTCGCCTGCCTGCGCGCTGCGGTCTTTCTCTATTTCCTGCAAGACGGCTTGCCGCGTACTCCCCTGCCCCTTCCGTTCCGGCTCGGCGCTTGACAGATCCTCTTTCTGTCCTGGCTTTTCGATCTGCGGCAAAATGTCTTTTTGTATCGAATTGTTTTCTCTGTTTTTCATGTTCACCCTATTTGCATGAAAGCCTTATTAAGTACCCGAAATCATTGTACCATAAAGAACGAAAAAACAGAACCAAAACACACGCAAAACTGAAAAATTTCTGGCAAAGAGAAAAGAATTTTTTGCCGCTGCTTTAAAAAGTCAGGATTTTCTGTCCTTTTTTTGTTTGCAAAACCGTTCCTGCCCGTCAATTTCTTTTTGCGGCGGCAAAGATTCGGAAAGCAAATGCTGCTTCTGCGTCAATGCGCATTTTCCGTTTTTTTGCCGAGAAAGCGCCATCAGGCACATAGCCCCTGCCGCGATGAGCGGCGCGGCGGCCATACAGAGAAAGGAAAGGCGCACGGACGACGCATCCGCGGCATATCCGATCGCCGAGGGAAGAAAGGACGCGCCGATATCCTGCGCAACCGCCAGCGACGCAAGCATCCAGCCTCCCGAATAGGGCAGAAAACCGCTGGCGGCGGACATTGCTCCGGGCGACAGCACTCCTACAAAAAAGCCTCCCAAGACAACGGCCGCAACCGCGGCGAAAGAATTCGGCACAACGGCGGCGCAAACGCAGCCGGCGCACGCAAACAGCGCCGATCCGATCAGAATTTTCAGCGGCGTGCGGCTGCATCGCTTTTGCAGCGACACATAGACGGCCCCTCCGCTGCCGAGAAAAACGGCAAACAGCGCGCAGCCGATCAATCCCGACAGCTCCCCTCCATACAATTCCGAAACGAAGGAAGAAACCCACTGATTCATCACGACTTCGCCGCCGTACCCGAAAAAGACGGCGATGACGGCGAACAGATACAGCGGCCTGAACGATTCATGGATCTTTTTTTCCTTTTCCCGCTGCGGCATTTTTACGCGCGGAAGAAAAAACAGCACGCTCAGAGGGATCAGCGCAAAGACAAACATCGCATAGTTCCAGACCGCCGTCGAAAAGAGCAGGAATCCGACAAAAAGCAGGGCGGCGACGATCGCCTGCGCCCACGCATACAGCGAATGCAGAAAGCACAGAGACATCTTTCCCATATTCTGCGGCAGACTGTCCGCAAGATTGGACAGCACGACTTCCAGCATTCCGCCGGCGAACGAAAACACAGCCGTCGCAAGCAAGATGCCGATATAGATTTCGTGATTTTGAAACACGAACGGTACCGAGCCGTAAAACAGAAGCCCTGCCGCACTGAGCAAACAGGCAAAAGCCGCAAGTTTTTTGCGCGACACGCGGTCGATCAAAAACAGCAGCGTTACGTCGGCGCACATCTGCGCGCCGAACCCTATCGACGTGATCAGCCCCAACTGAACATATGTAAATCCGTACAAACGCATAAACGGCACAAACAACAGCGCCGTAACGTTGATGATAATCGCCTGATTGATGATCCCGAGTACGCATATGCGCATGGCGGATCGATATTCTTTTGCATCCATAATTGCCTTCCGAAACGTAAGTATCCGTTACCATAGTATGCAGAAAAAGGATTTTTCGGTGCTTTTTCATTCCGCTTGACAAATCGGAAAAAATCTGTTACTGTCTCCCTGTACAATTTGTATCGAAGCCGGCCGTTTTCCGTTTACTCGCCGATCTTCCGTACAAAGCGGCGATTCTGCATCTGCGGCCCGAAGACCTTTGAGCCGTTCCGGTCAAAATACGCCGCACAGCAAAAAAGAAGGGATCGTTATTTATGCAAAGCAGGCTCGAAACTATTTTGGAAGAATATTCCTTCCAACCGATCGGAGAACAAAATCCGAAAATCAAACAATTAAAAGGGATCGCGGGCAATTCCAAACCGAATCCGCAGAAACTGTTCATCGCGGAAGGGATCTGGATCTTGGGCCTTTGCGAAAAATTTCAGACGCCGATCGACTGTCTGATCTTATGCCCCGAACATATCCGCACGCCGGAAGCCATCGAACTTTGCGCAAAACTTGCCTCGCGGACGCAGCTGCGCTATACCGTATCCGCAAAGACGTTTGAAAAAATTTCCGAACGCGGCCAGCCGGACGGGCTCCTTGCACTGGCAAAGCTCCCTGCCCACGATCTTTCCGCCTTTCATCCGGGCAAAGACGCCGTGCTGCTCGTATTGGACGGCGTGGAAATTCCGGGCAACATCGGGACCATGCTACGCATGGCGGACGGAGCGGGACTGGACGGCGTATTTCTATGCAACCGAAAAGCGCGGCTCACCCACCCCAAACTCATCAAGGGAAGCCAAGGCGCCATTTTATCCGTACCGCTGTTTGAGTTTGAATCGGTGGAAGCGTGCCGAAATTGGCTGAACGAGAATCATTTTACGGTGTACCTTGCCGATACGCGGGCAAAACTGTATTATTACGACGAACCCTTCGGCAAAAAGACCGCCCTCGTCATGGGCAGCGAGCGCTACGGCATTTCCCGCGAATGGTATACCAAAAATTATGAAATGATCGCCATTCCCATGGAGGGCGACTGCGATTCGCTCAACGTCGGCGTCGCCGCGACCGTCCTCGCCTACGAAGCGGTCAAAAAAAATAAATTTATCCAAAAGTACGGAAACCGCTCCGATTCATAAATCAACCTGTTTTGAATGAAAGCCTGCTTTTCCCGCCTTTGCAATTGACTTTTTTTGTGCCTGCCCAAAATAAAAATTTTAATAAAGAGGAAAGCCCTCCGCCGATTTAAAACCGGCGAAGGGCTTTCCTCTTTTAAAAAGTGATTTGTTGATAAAAAACGGTTCAAGCAGAATGTTACTATATTCAAAGGTAATGAAAATCAATGCCCTTTTTCCCGCCGTTTAGAGTTTCGGCTGAATCGGCAAGATCACTTTTTCGGCTTATAGCGGGATAAAAAGTCATGACGCACCCCTTCGGAATCGTATTCGATGAGCGTATCCACATGCACGTTGTACGCGCTTCGAAAAATATTGATGTCCACATTGGGATTGGTTTGTTTGAGCCGCGCGATCAGACGCTTGATTTCCAGCCGCTTCGAATCTTCCTCGTTCGTCGCACAGTTCTCCGTAAACTTACAGGCACAGCGCAGAAAGGAAAGCCCGTTGTGTTCTTTCCAGCGCAGGATGTCCTGCTCGCAGACATAATAGAGCGGTCGGATCAGCTGCATACTTTTATGATTGGTACTCCACAGTTTGGGCGGCATGCTCTGCATCTGCGCGCCGTACAGCATCCCCATCAGGATGGTTTCGATCACGTCGTCAAAGTGATGCCCGAGCGCAATTTTATTGCAGCCCAGCCGCATTGCCTCTTCGTACAGATATCCCCTGCGCATCCGCGCGCAGAGATAACAGGGATTTTTCTGTACGTCCACGACCGCGTCGAAGATCTGCGTCTGAAAAATATGCACGGGGATCTCCAACAGCGCGGCGTTGCTCTCGATCAATTCCCTGTTTTGCGGCGCATACCCCGGATCCATGACCAAAAACACGAGTTCAAACCGTTTTTCGCCGTGTTTTTGCAGTTCCTGCATACACTTGGCAAGCAGCATGGAATCCTTTCCGCCCGAAATGCAGACCGCGATCCGATCCCCCTCTTCCACGAGCCGAAATTCCTTCACGCCGCGGACGAATTTGCTCCAAATGCCCTTTCGGTAGGTCGTTATGATGCTCCGCTCGATCTCCCTTGCCCGTTCCATCACGCTTTCAAAAAATCGGGAAGCGCGGCCACCTTGATCCCCGTCTCCTTTTCCCATTCCGCAACACGCGCACGGCTGCAAAGCGCCCGCTCGTTTCCGTCCGCTTTTACCAGCAAACAGGATAGCAATCTCTGCCCGCCGCGGATTTTTTCCGCAGCCTCCTTTTGGCCGCGAAGCAAATAAAAATATCCGTCCTTTTCCGTTACCGTCGGCACCCCTTCCTCGTCAGCACAGGGCAGCAACCGCTGCGCGCAGATATCCGCCGGTAAAAACTTCTCGCCCTTGCAATGCGAAACGAAGCGCGCCGCAATGCAGTCCGCGACCGTTTCGGGCGTCAAATACGAGGTATCGATCACATAGTCGTAATTCGTAAGGTCCTTGATATTGACATTGTATAAGTGGGAATAGCGCACCATTTCGCTCTTTCTGCGATCGCGAATGGAAGCGACCGCCTCTTTCACCGAATGAAAGGGTTCGCTTGCCCTGCCCGCGTTTAAGATCCGCGCCGCGGAAACATACGAGTCCGCCGCCATATAGACCGAAAACGAGGAAGGCACAAAATGCCACGCCATGCGCGAATCGATGATCAGATTTTTTTCTGCGTTTTCCAGCGCGCGCAGACCGTCGTCGATCTTTCCGTCTATTTCCGGATGCGTTTCCATATACTGATTGAGTTGCAGGGTCGTCATGCCCATTTCCGTCGCGATCTGCCGCTGGATCGTGCCCGTCGAATACACTTCCGCTCCGAATCTCTGCGCAAGAATTTTCCCTACCGTCGATTTGCCGCTGCCGAGATCCCCCGCCAGCGAAATTTTCATGCTGTTCATGGTTTTTTCCTCTTTTTCTGTCAATTTAAAAATCTATACAAATGAAAAGATCTATACAAACGTAAAAATACTTCGTCCGCCCGTCAAAATATCCCGCCGGCAAGTTTTGCCGCATTTTGGAAGCGTTTCCCTTTCCATGTCTGCCTGTCTCTGCCGAGCCGCACGAGGCGACCGAGCCGCACGCGACAGCCGAGCCGCACGCGACAGCCGAGCCGGCTGTCAGCGCTCTGCGCCGCCTACGGAAGCGTAGAGCGCCTCGATCGCATCTTTTTTGGCAAGGCCGTAGCAAAACGCCGTTGCGCTTCCCGCGGCGATCCCGTAGCGCAGAGCCTCCAAATCCGATTCTCCGGCCGCTTTTTTTGCCAAAAATCCTGCCAACAGCGAGTCGCCTGCGCCGACCGTATCCACCGCTTTTCCCTTCGGTGCAGGAACAAAATATTCCTGTCCGCTTTGCGAAAGGAGATATGCTCCTTCTCCTCCCAAGCTCACGAGAATGTTTTCTGTCCCTTTCCGCTGCAAATCCTTCGCGCAAGCGGCGAGCTCTTCCCTCGAAGAAACGGATTTCCCGCAGAGCTGCCGCAGTTCGTCCAGATTGGGTTTGATCAGCCAAAGCCCCGCCTTCACGGCCTCATCCAACGCTTCTCCCGACGTGTCCACCGCAACGCGCGCGCCCCTCTTTTTCGCGCGGCGCGCCGCCTGCGCATAAAAATCTTTTGCAAGTCCCGCAGGAAGACTGCCTGCCAGCACCAAAACATCCCCCTCTTTCAAGCCGTCGAATTTTGCAAGAAGGTTCTCCGCATCCGCTTCGGAAACGGCAGGCCCTCGGCCGTTGAGGTCTGTCTCGCAAAAAGCGTCGAAACTTCCGGCCTGTTTTTTCTCCGAAACGGAACGCACTTTTACGTTGATGCGCGTAAAACCGCCGACGCGCAGAAAATCGCAGTGAAGTCCCTGCTCCTGCAACATGGCTATGAGCGCGTCGCCTGTAAATCCTGCCGCAAAGCCGAGCGCAACGGAATCCGCTCCGACGCTTTTTAAAACGGCGGACACGTTGATCCCCTTTCCGCCGGCAAACAGCTGTTCGGATGCGGAACGGTTAATTTGCCCGATCGCGAACGAATCGGCGCGAACGACATAGTCGAGAGCAGGATTGAGCGTGACGGTAAAGATATGCGATGTCATTGTCCGTCCCCTCCGCTTCGGCTGCGCTCCGCTTCCCTTGCAATCAGCCCCTCTTCCATGAGGTACTGTTCCAAAATCTCTGCGGCGTCCGCGCACAAATCGCCGCAGGGACGCTTTTTATAGTACTCCGGCGTGCGCGCTTCGGCGTTCGGAGAGGAATCCGCCTTTACGCCCGATAAAAGCTCGCGGCAAATGATCGAACCGTTTCTTTCGCGAAACCTGCGCGCAACTTCCTGTTCCCTAGCATACAGCGCCGATTTTTCCGCGTTGGTCGGATTTCCGGCGTTATATGTGAGAAGTCCGAGAACCATACACATTCCCGAAACCGTCCCGCACACCTCGCGCATTCTGCCCATCCCGCCGCCAAAGGGCGCCGATACTTTTAAAGCAGTCTCTTCATCCAAACCGATATGATCGGAAAACGCCAACAGCACCGACTGCGCGCAATTGAGCCCGCGCATAAAATTAGCTTTCGCTTTTTCTGCCGCCGTCATACTTTTTTCTCCTTTTTTTGAAATAACCTTGCAATTCACAATTTCTGTGTTATAATGAAGGTATGTTAGATATCTATTATACATACCAATCTGTCGAATCGGATGCCTTTATCCGTTACATACTGACTAAGTATTATAATATACGAAAACCGGTCATTTGTAAATCGATTAACGGCAAACCGTACGAAGAAAAGGAAAAAATTCAATTTAACCTTACGCATACGAAATCCCTGATCGCGCTTGCCGTGGGTAAAAAACAGGTCGGTTTTGATTGTGAGAGCATAACCGGCAAACCCCGCCCCGCAGTTCTTGCGAAATTCAGCGAGCGCGAAAAATCAGAAATTTTCAGTACGCTCGATTTCTATGTGCATTGGACCGCAAAGGAAAGCTATATCAAATTTTTAGGGGAAACGCTCGCCGCCTATTGGAGAAAGGTCGAATTTTACGGCGGAAAGATTTACCTACGCGGAGAGCCTACCGACGTCAGCATTACGCAATTTGAAATGGAAAACCATATTTTCAGCATCTGCGGCGATTATACAAAAACAGCCATCCACCGCATCGAACTGCCGAGTACTTTGTCAGCAAAATAAAAAAGATTTTTGCGTTTATTTTATGTTTAACGATCTTTATCATGCCGCAGGCTGCAAACAATTTTGCAGCCTGCGGCTTTTCGTTTACACGATACGATTCTCTTACACGGTACGATTCTCTTACACGATATGATTCTCTTACACGATATGATTCGCTTACACGATATGAACAGAGAGCGAAAATTTTCAAAATTTTCGCTCTCTGTCGGCTTTTTTGAAAATCATGCTTTTCACGAAACTTTTTAAAGCGGACAAAATTAAAATTGCAGTCGGGGCAAACATTTGTCCCGACGGCAATTTATCTGTCTTTTTTAAAGTTTATTCCGCTTTCGTTTCCGGCGGAAGATCTTCCGGTTTTTCCGTCTGGTCCAGAGCCTCTTCCTCTTTTTTTAAAGCGTTTTCTTCCTCGATTTTATCCAGCTCCATATCCACCGAAGAAGGCGCCAGGCTCGTGATCGCCTTATCCTCTGCGATTTCCTGTTCCGGAGTGGGCTCCTTCGTGTTCGGGATCAGAAGGTTGAGCAAGATCGCAACGACCGTCGCGATCGCAAGCGGAGAAATTTCCACGTCGCCGACCATGATCTTATACATATGATTGCCCGTCACGTCTCCGATCAAACTCATTGCCCCCATGCCCAAGCCGATCGCCAGCGTTACGGAAACGACGATGAGGTTCTTCGTGTTGTTGAAGTCCACTTTCGAATCCACCAACGTGCGCAGACCGGAAGCGGAGATCATTCCGTACAGGACGATAGACGCGCCGCCGATAACGGAGGAAGGAATCGTTGCCAAAAAGTCCGCAAAGATGGTAAACATACCGAAGATAATCGCAAGGCAAGCCGCAAAGAATATGTTGCGCGGATTGTAATTTTTCGTAATGGCAAGAACCGCGGTGTTTTCGCCGTAGGTCGTGTTGGCAGGTCCGCCCAACAGTCCGCTGACAGCCGTTGCAATGCCGTCGCCCATGACCGTGCGGTGCAGGCCGGGATCCACCATGAAATCTTTGCCGCAAACGGTGCTGTTTGCGCTGATGTCGCCGAGATGTTCCATAAACGTAACGATCGCCAGCGGAACGATCATCAAAATAGCGGAAATGAGCGTCGTGCCGAACGTGGAAGAAGCAAATCCTTTATAGAAGGAGAACTCCTCTCCCAAATGCTGGAAAATGACGATACGGTCCGCGCCGAACGCCTGCGAAAGATCGAATTTGCTGAACATTCCGTTTGCGTCGGAAACGATATAGCTGAGCAAACTGCCGCCCGGCAAAAAGCTGATGATAAAAGCGTACACATATCCCACCGCAAAGCCGAGCAGGATCGGAATGACTTTCAAGAAAGACTTCGGTTTTGCATACGCATTGACCAAAATCATGGTAAGAGCGGTGACGATCGCCGTTGTCCATTCTTTCCAAAGCGCCACGACGCGAACGTTATCGACAATCCCTGCGCCGATGATATTGCTCTGGAACGCTTTCGGCGCCAAGATCATACCGATAACGAGTACGACCGGCCCTACAACGATCGCGGGGAACAATTTTTTCACTTTCGCAACGCCGACATATTTGATGACGATCGCGAGGATCACATAGACAAGCCCCGCCAATACGAGGGAAACGGCAACTGCCGCCATTGCTTCCTGCCATTCTTTTGTGTATATGGTCGTCGATCCGACGATCGCCATCAGAGCGGGCAGAAACGCAAAGCTCGAACCGAGAAACACGGGAACTTTCTTCTGTGCAATGAAATAGAAAATGATCGTTCCGATACCTGCCGCGATCATAGCCATCGCTATGCTCATGTGCGCGAGGATCGGGACCGTGATCGTTGCGCCCAGCATCGCAAACATATGCTGAAAACTAAGCGCCGCATCTTTCGCCGTCAAAGGCAATCTTTTGCTCTTTTCCATAATTCCTCCTAAGCATTTTTTTAATTTTACTATAATTACAAAAGAATTGCAATTGATTCGGGCAGCCTTTCACAAATTCCTCACAATTTTTTCTGTTTTGCGCTCTGCGTTAGATCAAAACTCAGGCGCATCAGATTTTTGATCTCCTCTTCGGGCACGTCCCGACGCAGCCGTACGGTGATCCAATGGGTCTTGTTCATGTGATACGCCGGCAGGATTCCCGCATAGTTTTGAAATAATATGGAAGCGAGAGCCGGATCGCATTTAAGATTGAGACAAAATTCTGCCTTTCCCTCTTCCCGAAAATAGCGTTTCGGCACCGAAAAGTACAGGCCGAACCATTTTTTCGTGTCCCTGTGCCGCAGTACGACGGTATCGAAATCCCCTTCAAACGGCGAATCGAAACTCCCGCCGAGCTCCTCGGTTACGCTTAATATTTCTTCTTTATCCATGCGGCTATTATAACACGTTATCTAGAAATAATCAACACTATAAAGCAAAAAGTCGATATTCCGGAAAATTATCGGCGAATGTATTGCTTTTTTGAAAGGGCTGTGATAAAATGATGACAACGTTAATTGAATTTTAGGAGGTTCTTAAATGGCAAAGAAAAACGTTAAACATTACATTCCTGGAGGAATCGCATTGGTGCTGGGCATCGCGGCATTTTGCATGATGTTCCTGCAAGCGATCAGTTACGGAGAAATCGGGGGCGAATCCATCGGCTATACGGGCGCACAGCTGGCGTTCGGTTA
This sequence comes from uncultured Bacillota bacterium, assembly GCA_949283775.1. Taxonomy (GTDB): domain Bacteria; phylum Bacillota; class Clostridia; order Christensenellales; family Borkfalkiaceae; genus Borkfalkia. The sequence goes on along the minus strand of CASDTU010000050.1, from coordinate 949 downwards.
CAGCGAAAGTATTTTTGGAGAGAAATTGGTTATTTGGGAGTTCAATATCATGATCTTCCTCGCATTCTTCCTGCCCCTCATCGGCGGCATCATTGCCTGCGTGACGAAAAATAATTTTATCATCAAAATCATCACCACCGCACTCTTTGTTGTCGGCGCAGTGTTCCTCTTTACCACCAACGCCTATACGGAAATCGGTCAGGGCAACGGCCTCGGCACCATCATCGGAAAAGCGGAGTCCTCTCTGGCGGTCGGCCCCATCATCGCCGGCATCCTGTCGATCATCGGCGCAGTCGTGTGTTTCTTCAAAGGTTCGATCGCAAAAATGATCAAATAACAAATTTCGGCTTTTCTATCCCTCTTTACCGCAAGTATGATACAACGGCGGTAATAGCAGGCATCTAAAAAAAGAAATTAGGGCGCGGCTTGAAAGCCGCGCCCTTTTTTATTCTGGTGAATTATACTATTAAGTGCAACAGTAGAAGAAAAAAAGGAGTTCATACAAATCTGTGGTAAAATAGAGCTACGAAACAAAATTTACTACAAAGGAGATCTGTATGAACTACCATCATTTTACCATAGAAGAGCGCTGTTGTCTACGAGAATACTATGTAAAAGGAAAAAGTTATCGGGAAATCGCAAGGCTTTTGGGCAGAAATGTCAGTTCGGTATCTCGGGAACTGAGGCGGAACTGTACCTTTTTCAGAGATATACCCAGATATTATCCGTATACGGCGCAAAAGAAAAGCAACTTGCGCAACAGTTACCGCCACCGCGGAATGTTCTGGGAACAGGAAGTGTTGGATTACATAGACAAAAAGTTATCCCAAACGTGGTCGCCCGAACAGATATCCAATACTCCGTGCGGAATGAAGATGCCGTCGTTTAAGACGATCTACCGCTGGATAGACGAAAGATATTTGCGTTCCACCCTGAGAAACCTGCGCAG
>CASDTU010000049.1 GCA_949283775.1 uncultured Bacillota bacterium | reverse complement strand
TACGGAAGATCGCGAGAGCAGTAGGCGTATCGTCTCCCACTATTTATAAAAAGGAAGAATTGATAGAGAGAATTATTCAAGCCGCCCAAAACGATTTTACAGACAGCGCCAACCCTATCACAAGAGCGGAAACGTTACAAGACATACAGACATTACAGGATATAATCGCTTAAAACGCCTTTTAATGGATAAAAAATGCTCGTTGCCGCTATTTTTGCACATGGGCCGAGCAGCAAAAAATACGAAATAAAAAATTCGGCGGTCAATGTCAGACACGGCTTTTGCCGCGAAGGATACATACATTTAAAAAAGCACCGGCTGCAAGCGGTATTTTGTTTTATTGCAAAAACAGCAAACGAAGAATCGAAAAAGTTTACAGGAATGGATAAAAGCGAAGCGGTGTTTTTCATAATCGCCTGCGCTTATCCAAAAATGTACTTTTGGATAAGCGCAGGTTGTTTGTCTATCCTTGCGGTCTTTGCAGAAAAAGGAAAGCCACAACATTTTCTATAATTTGCCGCGCAAGAGCAATCACAATTTTTACGCAATGCGGCCCTATTTGCGAACGCTTTTTCTTCCGAAAACAAGGTTTGTGTTTGATATTGTTTCTATGCGTACCCTTAAAAAGGAAAAAAGAGAGAAGAAACTATCGCCTTGTCGGCAGATTTCTTCCCTCTTTTCACAAAAAAATGCGCCGAATTTCCGGCGCATTTTTTATAAACCTTTTTACTCGTAGTCCACGACGTTGACCCACTTTTCGAGGAACGCCTGCTCTTCGGGAACGGCTTTCGTCGTCTGGCTCGCCGCGACGATCGGGAGAGCCTTCTGTACGAGCTGTTTTGCGATGCCCGTCTTTTCACAGAAGAGTTTCAGATATTTTTCGGCGACGTCGTCCTTCTTTTCCAGCTTGAAAAGGAGATATGTTCTCGCCGCATCGCAGCGCGCATTGCCCTGCGTAGCGTGCGCCCAGTCAATGATGAACTTGCGTCCGTCGGGGCTGACGATGATGTTGCCGGGGTTGAAGTCGCCGTGGCACAGTTTGTCGTGCGCGGGCAGGGAATCCAATAAAATGTGCAGATCGTAGCGCGTCGTCTTATCGAATCTGGTCGAAGAGATCTTGCGGTGCATCTTATCTTTCAGTTTCGTAAGAAGCGGAACTTTCTGTCCCAAAACTTCCACTTGCAGATCGACAAACTCTTCCAGATATTTGTCGAAGTTCGCAGGATCTTCGTCCATCAGCTGCTGGAGCGTCTTTCCTTCGACATAATCGAGAATGATCGCCCATTCGCCGTTCACTTTCGTGACTTCGTGCACGGCGGGAACGTTGAGGGAAGTTCCCTCCTCGACGCGCGCCGTATTGAGCGCTTCGTTCAGGACGTCCGACTTCGGATAGTCGGCGCTGAACAGCTTGACGAGCGTTTTGCCTTCGCGATAGATCGTTTTTTTGCTTGTTTTCTGAATAATTTCCGCCATTGTAGTTCCCCTCCTTATTTACCGTAATAGCATTTGAGATACATCTGTTTGATTTCGGAAATGAGCGGATACCGAGGGTTCGCGCCGGTGCACTGGTCATCGAACGCCTGTTCGCACATTTCGTCCAGACGATCGAGGAAGTTCTTCTCGTCAATGCCGTATTCTTTGATCGTCTTTTTGATACCGACTCTCGCTTTGAGATCTTCGATCGCTTTGATGAGGTTTTTCACCTTTGCGTCGTCGTCCTTTCCACCCAAGCCGAGGAAATCCGCAAATTCCGCATAACGCGCTTTGGTGTGCGGGTACGCATACTGCGGGAACGTGCCCATCTTTGTGGGAACTTCCGCACTGTTAAACTTGATTACTTCGCAAATAAGAAGTGCGTTCGCGACGCCGTGCGGCAGATGATGGAACGCGCCGAGTTTGTGCGCCATGGAGTGGCATACGCCGAGGAATGCGTTTGCAAACGCGATACCTGCCATTGTAGAGGCATCAGCCATTGCTTCGCGCGCTTCGGGATCGTTCGCGCCGTTTTCATACGCTCTGGGCAGATATTTGAAGATGTTCTTTGCCGCAACGAGCGCCTGGCCGTCGGTGTACGGAGTCGCCATGATGGAAGCGTACGCTTCGAGCGCATGGGTAAGCGCGTCGATACCGGACGCGGAGGTAAGGCCCTTCGGCATATTCATCATGAAGTCCGCGTCGATGATCGCCATCTTCGGGAGCAATTCGTAGTCCGCCAGAGGATATTTGATACCCGTCTTTTCGTCGGTGATGACCGCGAACGGCGTAACTTCCGAACCGGTACCGGCCGAGGTCGGGATCGCGATAAAGTAAGCCTTTTCGCCCATCTTCGGGAAGGTATAGACTCTCTTGCGGATATCCATGAAGCGCATCGCCATATCCATGAAGTCCACTTCCGGATGCTCGTACAGAACCCACATGATCTTGCCGGCGTCCATTGCCGAGCCGCCGCCGAGCGCCAAAATGACATCCGGCTGGAATTCGGTCATCAGTTTTGCGCCTTCCTTCGCGCAGGCGAGGTTCGGATCCGGAGCTACATTGTAGAAACAGGTGTAGCGGATACCCATCTGATCCAATTTATCCGTGATCGGTTTGATATAGTTGTTTTTATACAGGAATTCGTCCGTGACGATAAACGCCCTCTTTTTGCCCATGACCGATTTCAATTCGTCGAGAGCAACGGGCAGGCAGCCCTTCTTGTGATATACTTTTTCAGGAAGTCTGAGCCACAGCATATTTTCTCTCCTCTCCGCTAAGGTTTTGATATTTAAAAGGTGTTTTACGCCGACGTTCTCCGATACGGAGTTGCCGCCCCAAGAACCGCAGCCAAGCGTGAGCGAAGGAGTGAGTTTGAAGTTGTAAATATCGCCGATCGCGCCCTGCGAGGAGGGAATATTGATCAACTGACGGCAAGTCTTCATGACTTCTTGCCATTTTGCGATCTTGTCTTTTTCCGTAAGCTGGTTGATATACAGCGAAGAGGTATGGCCGTAACCGCCGTCCGCGATCAGGCGCTCCGCCTTTGCAACCGCCTCGTCGAAATCTTTTGCGTGATACAGCGCGAGCACCGGAGACAGTTTTTCATGCGCAAACGCTTCTTCCAGCTCTACGCTCTCCACTTCGCCGATGAGGATCTTCGCCGTGGGCTCCACGCTGAAACCGCAGATCTCTGCGATCTTCGGGGCGCTCTGGCCGACGATCTTCGCATTCAATGCGCCGTTGATAATCATCGTCGAACGCACTTTGTCCTTTTCTTCGTCCGTGAGGATATGGCAGCCGCGCTTTACGAATTCCGCTTTGACCGCATCGTATACGCTGTCGATCGCGATACAGGACTGTTCGGACGCGCAGATCAGGCCGTTGTCGAACGTCTTGGAATGGATGATCGAGTTGACCGCAACGGTGATGTCCGCCGTGCTGTCAATGATGGCAGGCGTGTTGCCCGCACCGACGCCGAGAGCCGGTTTGCCGGAACTGTACGCGCTGCGTACCATGCCCGGACCGCCCGTCGCGAGAATGATATCCGCCGTCTTCATGAGCGTGTTCGTCATTTCCAGGGACGGCACGTCGATCCAGCCGATGATCCCTTCGGGAGCGCCCGCTTTCACCGCCGCTTCGAGAACGACTTTTGCCGCCGCGATCGTGCAGCCCTTTGCGCGCGGGTGCGGCGAAATGATGATACCGTTGCGCGATTTCAGGCAGATGAGCGTTTTGAAAATCGCCGTCGACGTGGGGTTCGTCGTCGGAATGACCGCCGCTACGACGCCGATCGGTTCCGCAATCTTCTTGATGCCGTATGCCGGATCCTCTTCGATCACGCCGACCGTCTTCATGTTCTTGTACGTATTGTAGATATATTCTGCCGCATAGTGGTTTTTGATGACCTTATCTTCCACAATACCCATACCCGTTTCCGCGACCGCCATCTTTGCGAGCGGAATACGCTGATTGTTTGCGGCAAGCGCGGCAGCGGCAAAAATTTTATCTACCTGCTCCTGGCTGTACGTCGCAAAAATCTCCTGCGCCTTTCTGACCTGCTCGATTTTCGCCATTAAAGCTTCCACCGAATCAACGATCTTTTCGTTCTCCATTTGACCTCTCCTTAAAAATTATTTTTCGCTGTATAAAATTTCCGCGAGGCGTTTGGACAGTATCGCGAGCGACGCCGCCATATCCTCGTTTTTAACCGCTATGTTTGTCGGCAGACTTAAATGCACCGGCGCAAAATTCCAGATGGCCCGCACGCCGCCTTCCACCAGCTCGTCCGCGACCTTCTGCGCCGCTCCGCGCGGAACCGCTATGATCCCGATCAGCACGTTCAGCCGCCGCACCAGCTTGGAAAGCTCCTGCGCGTCGAACACCTTGATCCCGCCGATCACCGTGTCGATCAGCATCGGATCGGTATCGAACGCCGCAACAATGTTCAGCCCGTAATTGCGAAATCCGTCGTATCCGACCAGCGCGCTGCCCAATCCGCCCGCGCCGACCAAAACTGCGTCCGTCACGTTGTCGTAACCCAAAAATTTATTGATGTCCTCGATCAGATCTTCCACTTCAAACCCCAGCTTGGGCTTGCCCGCTACCGAACTGATCACCGCAAGGTCCTTTCGCACCTGCACCGCGTTCAAATGCAGATCTTCCGCGATCGCCGTCGAGGAGATCGTCATCTCCCCCGCCGCCTGCCGCTCCTTTAAATACCGATGATACGCGGGCAGCCTTCCGATCGTCGCTTTTGAAACGTTTTTGATTTCCTGATTGTTTCCCATTCCCGAAACGTCCGCCCCCGTATTTTTATCGATATTTTTTTATCGATAAAATAATATCAAATAAACGGCCGTTTTGTCAACAAGATTTCCCGTTTTTCAGGAAAAAATCAAAAAAGAAAAATTTGTTTAAACTTTGTGAACTTTGTTCATTTTTACGCCAGAAAAGTCCCGTACCGCCCTTTTCGCCGCCATTGTCTCGATCCAGCCGTCTCCTGATGCCCTAACCGAGCCTTGCGGACGCGTAACAGCAAACGCTGAAAGGCGGACGTGAAGCGGCCGGAAAAGAACAACCGTTTACAGGGAATCCTCTTCGCTCTCTTCCCGTTTTTTTCTGCGCTGCATAAAAGCAGCTCCCTGCCAGATCCCCAAAATCAGAACGGACGCCCCCGCCGCCGCAGCCGTGAGCAGGCAGCCTTCCTTTAAATAGGGCGTATGATACGTCAGCCGCAGCGCGTGCGTGCCCTTTTCCGCCTTGACCGCCATAAATCCGCTGTTTGCCGCGATAATGTCGGTATCTTCGCCGTCGATCTGCGCGGACCAGCCCGCGTCATAGGGCAGAGAAAGGAAGATATAGCCGTCAAAATCCAGCGATATCTCTCCCGTAACGCTGTTCTCCCCGAATTTCACGCCTTCCAAATGCGGCGCGTTTTTCAGCGCGGCGACGCGCTCTTCGTACTGCGACACGGCATAGCCCTGCACGGCGACGCTGTCAAAGGACAGTTCCTGTCCGCGCACCAAGGAAAGTGTGATCGTAACGGAGTCTTCCTGCCCGACTCCCAGATAAAAACAGGGATCGCGCTGCTCACTGTACATCAGATCGCCCTTCGGCGCATACATATAGGTTCGCGTCTTGCCGTTTCCGCTCACCTTGATCTCCGTGCGGTTTTCGGGCACGGACGCCCCGGTAAAGCGCAGATATATTTCTTTCCCCTTGCAGCCGCGCACCGTCAAGGTGATCTCTTCGCCCCTTACGACGGAAAAATCCTTCGCCGATTTTGCCGAAAACTCCGTATCCAGCGTTTCCAGCTGCCCCGCGTCCGTCTCCTGCAAAGACGCGCCTTCCTCCACGATCATCGCCGAAAGCATGGCGTATTGCCGCAAAACGGGATCCAGGCTATCGTAGTATTGCCGCGATAAGGTGTTTTGATACGCAAATCCGAAGGGAATATAGTTTGTGTTTTCATACAGCGTTTGAAGCCCCTCGCCCTGCACTTTGTTCATGCCGTAGACCGTTTCCCCTTCCGATCCGATATAGTAGCGCACCGAGAGAAGGCTCTGCAACGCCGGACGGTTATCCAAACCCGAAATGCCGAGGTTCTGCGTGGGATTATACACGGCGTTTTCCTTTAAAAATTTATACACCTTGCTGCTGCTCATCGAATTGTAGGAACGCGTCGAATAATACGACCCGTTTACTCCCAGATTGCGGAAACAATCCCACCAGCTCTCCGCACAGGCGCTGTCCGTACGGAAATATTCCGTTTCGTTCAGCTGCGACACATATTCCTGCTCGGGCGAAGTCAGCGAACGGTACACCTGCGCGCCGATATGTTCCGCCGAATAAAAACAGTAGTACGCAAAACAGAACACCACCGCACAGATCGCCGCCGCCCTGTACAACACGCACGGACGCGCGATCTTGTCCGCGATCTTTCCCGATAAAATCGCGGGCTCTGCGATCCGTCCGCCTTGTTCCTTCACCGCAAAGGGCGAATGGCGCGAAAACAGCCAGATCAAAAACACGACAAGCCCCGCGATCGTAAACGCCAGCAAAATCGCCAACAGAATTTTAAAGACGAGCAGGTACGTCCCCGAAAACAGGACTTCCATCGCCCACATACACGTCACGATCAGCGCCGCTCCGAAAAAGACGCAAAACGCCTTGACGACTTTTCTCCGCACTTCCGCGGGATAGCTCTCTTCGTACGCCGTCTCCCCCGAATTGAGCCCGATCAGCGCCAACGCGCAGAAAATCAGGATATACGACCAGCGGTTGTTCGCGTAATTGAAAAAATTCATGAAAAAGCCGAACACCAGCGAGAAAAAGCCGATTGTAAAGACGATCGTCGCGATGCGCATTGCGCGCCCCTTCTTGCCGCGCGAAAAACACGCGGCGAGCAACAGCAAAAACGCAAACAGATTGATGCCGACCGTGCTGTAATGCTCGGTAACGACCGGAAACAAAAAAGTGTAGAACACGCAGGTCAGATATCCCAGCGTGATCTCCGCCATCCCCTTGGACGCGCTCCGCGCCGCGTTCAGATATCCGTATGCGTTGGGAAGAAGCATAAATCCCGCAAGAGCGATCGCGAGCAGATAGACGAGCGCGATCTTCCAGCAGCGAGGAACGAGCGTTTTCCAATACTTTGTTCCGCTCTCGGCGCACGCCTCCGCATGATAGAAAAAGGCGTACAACACAATAAAGACCGAATTGAAGAAAAACATATAAAAGGAGTTCGTCAGGCACAAAAACGCCGACACAAAGAGCACGAACGGATTTTTTTTGCGATAGATCCGCTCCAAACCCATCGCCATAATCGGCAGATAAATGGCGCCCGAAGTCAAATTCAGATGCCGCGCAAAGGTGAAAAATACAAACCCCGAACACATATAGCACAGCGACAGCACGATCGCATAGCCGCCCGCTACGCCGCGATAGCGCATATACCAGAAAAACGCCGCGCCCGCGCAGATGTATTTCAAAAAAATGATGCAGTCGTATACCCACACGATATCGATCGGCAAAACGTAGACAAACACGACAAACGGGTCAAAGAGGGACATGAAACTCAGACTCGTGAGATAGTCCGCCCCCAAACCGATATAAAAATCATAGTCCCCGATCGCTTTCAGCCAGCCGACTTCGCGCATATGATTTAAATACGTTACGTGCTGCGTCGCGCCGTCCTTTTCCCACGCCGCCCATATCAGATGATTTCCCCGCGCCAGAAAAGGCAGCAAAATGACCGCCATCGCTATCGCCGCCGCAGCCAAAAACAGCAGCCA
>CASDTU010000048.1 GCA_949283775.1 uncultured Bacillota bacterium | reverse complement strand
ATTTGTTTTTGCACAGGAGAAACAACGGGCAAGGGATCGGCCGATAAAAAGCAGTTGGAGGGATGGACAGGTGTGAGCGAAGAAGAAGTTAAGGCTGCGCTTTTGCGCCGCGCACTCGGCTTTGAAACCGATGAAATCGTCGAAGAATACGGTTTCAATGAGGGCGAAGCGGTGCTCATGAAGCGGAAAGTGACAAAAAAGACGGTGCCGCCCGATATTCAGGCGGCAAAAATATTGATGGAGGAGCAAAAGCCGCTCCGTACGCTGACGGACGAGCAGTTGCAGGAAGAAAAAGAGCGGCTTCTGCGTTTATTAAAAAGCAGGGAGGAAGAAAATTGAAAGAGGATTTGAAGCGCCCGCCGCAAGGCGAAGAGCGGCTCGCGTACGGCGGCGCGCCCGATTCGAAGGAGAAATACGGAAATTTCGATAAAAAATTTGAAGAAAAAGTCGTGCGGCAGATTTGGGAAAAATTTTTGAAATTGCAGAGCGAGCGCAGACTCATTGAGCGCGGCTGGGAACTGAATATGAATTTTTTATCGGGAAATCAGTATTGTGACATCGGACCGACGGGGGAGCTGGAAGAGGAAGAGCCGCGCTTTTATTGGCAGTATCGCCGCGTCTTCAATCATATTGCGCCGGCGATCGATACGCGCCTTGCGAAACTTGCGCGCGTGCGGCCGGTCATGACGGTGCGCGCGGCAACGGGCGAGGACAGCGACCTGTATACGGCAAAGCTGTCGACAAACGTGCTGCATTCGGTCTGCGAAGAATGTTCGTTCCATGAGGTCATGTCGCGCGCGACGGTGTGGAGCGAAACGTGCGGAACCGCCTTTTATAAAATTTTGTGGGACGCGGCGGCGGAAGGCGCTGGAAGAAATGCGCAGAGCGGCGCGGTGCGGATCGCGGCCGTTTCGCCCTTTGAAATCTATCCTGAAAATTTAGGCTGCGAACGGCTGGAAGATCAGCCGAGCCTCATTCATGCAAAGGCGCTGTCCGTTTCGGAGATCGAGGAGCGCTACGGCGTGAAACTTGCGGGGAAAGATATATACGAATTTTCGCTCGCGCCCTTTTCGGCGTCGTCCAATCATATGGGCGGTGCGGGTACTTCTTCGCGCAATGTATTGCACGGCTGTGAGCTCGTCATCGAATATTACGAAAAGCCCGGCAAGCAGTTTCCGAAGGGCAGACTGATCGTCGTTGCCGGCGACAGGCTGGTGTATTACGGCAATTTGCCCTACGAAAACGGGGAGAACGGGGCGAGGGTGTACCCCTTTGTCAAACAGTGCGCCATCGATTTGTCCGGCGCGTTTTTCGGCGGAAGCATCATCGACCGCATGATCCCCGTTCAGCGCGCGTTCAACGCGGTCAAAAACAGAAAACACGAATATTTGAACCGTCTGAGCATGGGGGTGCTCGCGGTGGAAGACGGCTCGGTCGATACCGAGGAACTGCTGGAAGAGGGCTTGTCGCCCGGGAAAGTGATCGTGTACAGACAGGGCGCAAAACCGCCCGCTTTTTTGGGCGCGGATTCGATGCCGTCCGAGTTTCAGACGGAGGAAGAGCGTCTGCTCGATGAGTTCATTTTAGTCAGCGGCGTGAGCGAAATTTCTTCCACATCGCAAAACCGTACCAACGTAACGAGCGCGACGGGCTTGCAGCTGCTCATCGACCTGGACGACACAAGGCTGGCCATTACGACGGACAGCATCAAGCGCGCGATGAAAAAAATCGGCAAGATGATCTTGCGGCTGATGCGGCAGTTTGCGGGAGAAAAGCGGCTGATGCGCATGACGGGGGAAGGCAAAAAGGTGGAGATGTACTATTTCAACGCCAGCGACATCACCTCCGACGACGTGGTCTTTGAAACGGATAACGATGAGACGAGTTCGCCTTCTAAGCGCAGATCTCTGCTGTACGAGCTCTTTAAAATGGGACTTTTGGCAGATGAAAACGGAAAGGTTTCCGATGAAATGCGGGAACGGCGTTTGGATGCCTTGGGCTTTGGCGGGCTGGACAGCGCGAGGGGGATCACTTCGCTGCACATCAATAAGGCGGCGGAAGAAAACCTGCGTCTTTTGCAGGAAGAAGTCGCCGTCGATTGCTTTGACGATGACGATGCGCACATCGCGGAGCATACGCGGTTTTTACTGTCGGGCGAATTCAAACGACAGGAAAACTCCAAGGAGCGGTTTCTCGCTCATGTACGGGCGCATCAGGCGCAGAGGAAAGAAAAAGCGGGGCACGCTCCGCAAAATTCGGGCCAAAACGCTCAATAAAAAGAAAGGGAGGGATTAAGTTTGGAGAAGGAAAACAGAGCGCCGCAAACGGGCGATACGAATGCGGACGTGCGGGAAAACGGGCGTTCCGCGCAAAATTTCGGTAAGTTCGACAGCGTGGATGCCCTTCTTAGCGCGTACAATTCGCTGGAAGCTGAATTTACCCGTCGCAGTCAGCGGCTGCGCGAATTGGAGGGCAAGGGAACTATTGCAAACACAATAAAGGAACAGGAAAGCGGCAGCTCTTCGCAGTGCGATGCGAAAAGCGGCGAAAACGCGGCAAAACAAGCGCAGGGAACGACAAAAGCGGGCGCAGGCGAAGCCGAAAAATCGGCGGATGCGGCGGTGCAGTCACAGCAGCTGCTGGCAGAGGAAGTCCGTAAAGCGGTCGATGCGTATTTTGCGGAAAACAATCCGCCGTACATCATGGCGGAAGGCGGTTCGTTTTCCGCCGCCCCGTCGCAGCGGATCCGGTCTCTGGAAGAGGCGGGAGATCTTGCCAAAGAGTTGTTTCGCAAAAACGGATAGGGCTTGCTGTATCGCAAAAAGCGGATACGTTTTTGCAAAAAATTTACAGAAAAAACAGAGAAAGTATAAAGGAGAATCCTATAAATGGTAACGATGACCAGCGCGGACAGCGCATTAAAAAGTTTTTATCTCGGCGTGGTGGCAGAACAGCTCAATACGGCAGCAAATCCGCTGCTCGCGAAAATCAAACAGTCCACGGCAGACGTGTGGGGGAAAGAGATCCGCCGTTTGGCGCAGTACGGCGTAAACGGGGGCGTCGGCGCGGGCACGGAAGAGGGCGCGCTGCCTTCCGCGGCGGGCAACAATTACGAGCAGTTCGTAACGACGCTCAAAAATTTGTACGGCACTTTGGAGATCAGCGACAAAGCGGTCCGCGCTTCCGAAAACAATGCGGGCGCCTTCGTGAACCTGCTGAATGCGGAGATGGACGGGCTTATCAAGTCTTCCTCCTTCAATTTCGGCAGAATGTTGTTCGGCGACGGAAGCGGCGTGTTGTGTAAAGTCGCTTCTTCGACAGGCAATTCCATTACGGTCGATTCCGTAAAAAATCTCATTGAAGGGATGACGGTGGATGTTCTGTCTTCGGACGGCGCGGAAATCGCGGATGCGAAGGGCCGCAGGATCACTTCCATCGACCGCGATACGAAAATCGTAACGCTTTCCGGCGGCACGCTCACCGGCGTGGAAGAGGGGGATCTCGTTTGCGTGCAAGGCTCGTATAACTTGGAGCTGACGGGTTTGGGCGCTATTTTCAAGAGCACGGGTTCGCTGTACGGTTTGGACAGAAGCACGCATAAATGGATGATCCCGTATATGCAGACGAGCGTCGGCGCGATCGATGAAATCAAGATTCAGAAAGCGATCGATTACTTGGAAGAGACGGCCGGCAGCCGCGTCGATTTTATCGTTTGCAGCTGGGGCGTGAAACGGGCGTTCCAGAAAGCTCTCAGCCAGTACAAGCAAATTACGGAAACGACGGAGCTTGCGGGCGGCTATAAAGCGATCACGTATAACGGTATACCCATCGTCGCAGACCGCTTTTGCCCCGACGGAACGATGTATTTATTGAATACGTCCGATTTTTGCCTGCATCAGCTCTGCGATTGGAAGTGGCTGGAAGGGGACGACGGCAAAGTGCTCAAACAGGTCGCCGGCAAACCCTTGTATACGGCAACGCTCGTTAAATATGCCGATCTCATCTGTACGAGACCTTGCGGCCAGGCGATGCTTTCGGGCATTACCGAAGCGTAAAGGGCTGTATTTCGGATTTTGAAAATCGGTAAGGGAGAAGGGGAGGCAAAGGCAGTTTTTGCCTTCCCTTTTTTCTTCAACATGAGCGCCGGCGGCAAATTTTTTATAAAAATGCGGAAAGAGTATGCAAATTTCTGTATGCGCGTAGGAAAAAGTATACGCAGAAAAAATGTGCGCAGGGAAAAAGTATGCGCGGAGAAAAAAATGTGCGCGGGAATTGGCCGCAGGCAAATCGAGATATGGAGGTTGTATGAAAGTAAAAGAAATCATGATTTGTGCGTTTGAACTTTGCGGAAGAAAAGATCTGGCCGATTTTTTAAACGGAAAAGGCAACGCGCCCGTCGCGGAGGCGCAGCGGGAAGCGGAATCGATGCTCCGCTGCTATAATCTTGCGGAAAACGAGATCGCGCTGGATTATCTGCCGATCAGACGCACGGAAACGTTTTATTCGGACGGCGCCGTTTTGCTGAGCGCCTTTTCGCAGACGCCGTTGGAAATACTGTCGGTAAAAAGCGAAAAGGGGGAGGCGCTGTCCTTTACACAGGCGGAAGAGTCGATCCGCGTGCGCGCCGGAAAAGCCGTGATCGAATACAGCGTCCGCCCGCGCGTTAAGGCGCAGTCCGACGAAGCGGAGATCGCGGGCAAGGGCGGCGGCAGGGTCCTTGCGCTCGGCGCCGCCAGCGAATACGCGCTGATGAGCGGGATGCTCGATACGGCGGCGCTGCTCGACAGGCGGTTCCGCGACGCGCTGACCTGTGCCTGCCGCGAACGGGGCGGGCGGATCCGAATGCGGAGGTGGGTATGATACAGTATCGGAAAACGCTCGGCGTATCCGCAAAAAACAAGACGGTTGCGGCGGATCTGTCTTTGCCGGAAGGGTGCGACGTCGCCGAAACGTTCGGCTTTGCGCAGAGAAATGGCTCGCTCGTAGACGGCGGAGGATTGCGGGAGCCGGAATTTGCAAAAAAGATAGCGGACTCTTTGCCGGAGGGGGAAAAACTGGCGGCTTTTTATCCTTTGCTGGAAGAATCGGACGGAAAATTTTCCTGTGTCCTGTATTGTGAGAGCGGCAAAGTGTATGCCTTTCGGCACGAATTATTGTATACCAGCACTTATACGTTTACGAGGCCGCCTGCCGTTTTCCGCCTCATGGAGGACATGGAAAGATTGATCTTATCGGACGGCAGGACCGTCTTGCTCTATGATTCCGCCGGATTGACCAAGGATTCCCAGATCCCTTCCTTTGACTGGGGAATCTATTATCATGAACGGATGTTTTATATTAAAAAAATGGACACGAGGCGAATTTTTTTCAGTGCGCCGGGGAATATTCGCGACGTTGATAGCGTGCGCGGACAGGGGGGCGTGATCCAACTTTTTCACGAGGCGGGACAGTTTTTGGGTTTTCGGGAATATGACGATTCCCTGTACTTGTTTTATGAATACGGGTTTTGTAAATTTTCGGCGGAAGGGGATGAGGAAGATTTCTCTTTCGGGGAGATGATCCCCTGCGCAAAGATTTACGGCGATTCGATCGCCGTTACGGCAAACGGTATCCTTTGGCTCGCAGAGGACGGACTGCACGTATACGACAATGCGGTCAAAAGGGTGTTTTCCGAATATACCGACGGATTATCCGTACAAAAAAGCGGCGCGGCTGCGGCGATCGGGGGAAAATATTATTTACAGGCCGCGATGAAAGAGGCAAACGGCGAAGAAAGGGATATTGTGTTAATCGCGGATACGGACCGCTCAGCCTTCTGTATTTTGAAAGAAAAAGTTTCTTCCTTGATCGCGTTTCACGGGAAGGTGTATGGTATCTGTGAGCATACTTTGTGTGAGATCGGCAACGGTGCGCGCAGTTTAAGCGGCTGGATGAAGCGCGTCTGGCAGAGCAAGCCTGTCAATCCTTTCGGCGGCAGGTGTGTTCTGCGCGAGATACGGCTGCGCGGCGAGGGCGCGTTCGTCGTTCGGGTTTTCGGGGATACGGTGCGCTCGTTTTCGGTCTGTGCCGAGAAAAAGGAGATACGGATTCCCGTCAATCTTTCGGGAACGGAATTTTGTTATCGGATCGAGGCGGGCGGCGCGGCGGTAAAGATCGACTCGCTGGCCGCGGTGTATAGCGGAGGTGAAAAATGACGGCGGAAGAAATGGATGCGGCTGTGGAAAAACTGATCGATGAATCAAACGAGCAGAGTTTGCAGGCAAGGCGGGATTTTGAAGAGGATACGTTGCAGGCAAAATACAAAGCGATGCGGCAAAGGACCTTTCGTTCCAGCGTTTTGCAGAACGTATTGGAGAGGATTCGGGAGACCTATGAAGAACTGGTGCAAAAAATACAGCGCGAATTGGACGAGAGCTTACAGGCGCTGTACGCGGAAGGGGAAACGGGCGGAGAACCGGGAGTAGACCCGAGCGATGCGCCGTATGAAGTGGATTATACCCTTCCCATGCGCGATCGGTATATCATTGTGAAGAATTACTATCTCGCATACGAGGATAAGGAACAGATGCTGGCCGACTTCGAGGAAGACGACGTGGCTGTCGATTATCTAGGTTCCTACTATCAAAGTTTGTATCAGCTGATGCTGCTGATGCAGATCTGAAATTTTTGTTCATGATCTAAATCGGATGTACAACCTGTTGGAAAACGGGTTTGCAGCCTGTTTTTTTGCGCCGGCAGTTGCTTTGCCGGCGCATTTTTTACGGCTTTTTGGATCGGAACGGCGGCGGGGAAAGGAAAAATGACATGAATTTTTTAAAATCGCATACAATAAAAACAGGGCGTTTGCGTACAAAATAAAAGCAAAGACTTTACAACGAAACGATTTTATTATATAATAGGTTTATTAAAACAAAGGAATGAGGCGGCTGGGAAAGTGAAATATATTTTCGGTGCATTTCAGTATGTATTTAAAAATTTTTTATTTTTATTCGGTTTTGCTCTGATACCGTCTTATTTTTTGACGCTCACGGTAAATTTTGACACGGTTTCAAAGGTATTCGATTCCTTTTTTCAGTTAAAGACAGATCTTGATTTTCTGACGATCTTTCAGTTTTTGTCGCCGAACGTATCGTCCCGCTGGCCTTTCGGCGTGATCTGCTTTGCAACGACGCTGATTTTTCTGCCGCTGCTGTTCGGCTTTATCGAAAAGCATATGCGCATCGGTTCGCGTTCTTTGAAGGGGCTCGCCGCGCGCTTCAATTATAATTTTCTCGCGACGTTTTCCATTCTGCTCATCTGCGCGGTTTTGTACGAATTGTGGGCGCTGATCACGGCGGGGCTCTTGTTTGCGGAATCGGTCATTTTGGGCGGCATCGTTTGCTACGTGGTCGCGGTCATAACGTTTTTGGGTATGCTCGCCTTGATGAGTTATTTGTTTTCTCTGCTCCTGATGTGGCTGCCCTGCAAACTGATCACCGGATACAACGCGATGGACGCGCTGTCATACGGTAATAATTTAGGGACAGGCAGGGGCGGAAAACTGTTCCTGTCCTTATTCCTGCCGGTCTTGGCAGGACTCGCCTTGCAGGTGCTTGCGATCTGGCTCGGGGAGACCGTTCGGTTTTCGTTTATCGGCTTTGCCGCGATGGAAATCGTTTTCCTGATCATGATTTTGTACAGCGCTTCGCTCATGTTTGTCGCGTATTTCGATGCGACGGGAGAAGAGCGGATGGATAAAAAGAAAATATTTTGAGGGGAGGGCGGAGTTTTGCTGTTTAAAAATGCCTTTCATTTATTGGTAGACAATTTCAGTTTAAATTTTAAATTGCTGCTGTATAAGGTCATTGTGGCGGTCATCACGCTCGCACTGAGTTTTGCGCTGCTGTATCCGACTCTCAATATGCTGTTTACCAGCCAGCCTTTCAGCGACGTGTTAGACGCGTTCTCCCACTTTTTTAAGGCGCTCGCGTCCGGCGATACGGCCTATCTGAGCGGGTTTGCGGAAGAATTGCAGGGCAAAGTATCCGTTCTGCTCGATTTTATTCGGGAAAAGACGCCCAACGTCGTCTTCTTCTGCGTTTTCTTTGTCGTGATCGT
>CASDTU010000047.1 GCA_949283775.1 uncultured Bacillota bacterium | reverse complement strand
ATCAAAGAGCGCTATGAAAAATGGTGGAACAGAAAATCCGACGAGATCATTGTCGGCGGGATCGTAAAGAAGCACGCGCCCAGCGAACCGGAGCCGAAAAAGCCCATGCTGTCGCAGTGGAACGTGCACGAGCATTTTACGGCGGACGAAGTGGTGGATGCGATCGCATACGAATTGTCGCAGTATGAGTTTATAGGGGACGCATTTCCGTATTTTAACATGGATTGTTTCGGGCCGGGCGTTGTCGCTGCGTTTTTGGGGTGCGAGCTTTCCAACGATAACGGTAAAAATTCCGTTTGGTTTCACCCGACAAAGAAGTACGACATCCATACCTTTAAACCCGAATACGATCCGGACAATTTTTATTTGAAATGGATCAAACAGATCTATAAAAAGGCGGTCGAGCGCTTTGAAGGGAAAGCGCTGTTCGGGATGCCGGATCTGGGAGGAATCGCCGATATTTTGTCCTCGTTTTTTCCCGGAGAAGAACTGCTGTATCTGTTGTACGACGAGCCGGAAAAGACTTTGGAAACTCTGCTTCGGATCGATGATCTGTGGCACAAATTTTTCCGTGAGTTTGCCCAAGATATGCAGGCGGAAAAATACGGCTATACGGATTGGTCTGGGATGTACAGCACGGGCAGTTCCTATGTCTTGCAGAGCGACTTTTCGTATATGATCAGCAACGATATGTTCGAAGAGTTTGTCATGCCGACGATGCGCAGGGATTGCAAGGATCTGCGGCACACTCTGTACCATTTGGACGGCGTGGGAGAACTGAAACATCTGGATTCGCTGCTGAGCATCGAGGAGTTGGACGCGATCCAGTGGGTACCTGGCGCAGGGCATCCGGAACACGTGCATTGGCCGCAGATTTATCGGCAGATCACGGATAAAAACAAGCTCTGCCAGATTTTTTGGGCAGGGTATGAGAATTTATATAAGATCGCATCCGATTTGGGAAGGCCCGGATATTTGCAGCACAATTCCCGCGTGTTTACGGCGGAGGAAGAACCGTACGTCAGAGAGTGGGTTTCCAAGCTGAAAAAAATGCGCTGAGGGGAGAATATCGCCGCATAGCCCAAATATATGGAGAAAAAAAAGAGCCTTTTTTCATGGAAAAAATATAGACAAAATGAGTAAAAAATTCAGTTCTTATTTGGTTTTAGCGCCGTTTTGTATAAAAATTTAGTTTTTTTTCGGATATAATTTTAAAATCATTTTTAACTTTTCCGAAAAGAAGTATAGAAAAATCTTTGTTAAAAAGAAGGTGCTTCCAAAATAAGGATAAAAACAATATTTTATATGGACAAATCTCATTCTATCGGTATTGACAAGAAAAAAGTTCGTTGTTATAATAGAGTCAAATAAACGATTCAGCAAAAAAACAGACAAAGAAAAAGGGCCCTTTTTCTTTTAGCTGGAAGCTAAAAGAAAGCACATTTAATAGCGTAAAAGACGGATTTTGGCGTTTTCAAAAAAAGCAAACGGATACAGGGGAAAGTAAATTGAATCAGAAAAAGGAAAGGGAAGGCGAGGAAGCGTTAGGCGGAAGCGGTATGCAAAACCTGATCGACAGTCCGCTGTTTGATTTTTTTCAAAAAGACCAGACGTTTGTCGATATCAACATATTAGAGTGCGGGCAGGAGCAATGTTTTCCGCAAAAGCAAGTAACTCCCTATGCCAAAGAAGTTTATACGCTTCATTTGATTTTAAGCGGTAAAGGGACGGTACAGTTCGGAGAAAAAGAGATTCGGTTGAAAGCCGGGGACATATTCGTTATATTTCCCGAGGAACTGGTCGGATACACGTCGGACGAAGAAGATCCATGGTCGTACACCTGGGTCGTTTTAAACGGTTTGCAGGTGGAAACGCTGCTCTTAAAGGCAGGGCTTACACGCAGCAGTCATGTCTTTACCTGCGAAAAGGCAAGTGAAATACCGGATAACTTTTTATCCTTGATGAAAAGTTATCGCAAGTACGGCAAGATCACAATGGAATGCATCGGCTGGATGTACATTATTTTCAATAAAATGGTGGAACAGAATTCTAAGCGCGAGATTGTTCCTTTGACGCAGAAGGAGTGCTATGTGCGGGATGCGCTTCTGTATATCTATTACAACTATAATCTGTTTATAACGGTTGGGGATATAGCGAAAAATTTGGGACTGAATGTCAATTATTTCAGTACGATTTTTCAAGAGGTCGTAAAGATGTCGCCCAAGCAATTTCTGACGGAGTGCAGGATGGAAAAAGCGATCACGATCTTGAAGACGGGGAAGTTTAAAGTCAAGGACATTGCGACGATGGTCGGATATCGGGATCAGCTGCATTTTTCCCGGGTTTTTCATCAGCATTTCGGGTATCCTCCGAGCGAGTTTCATAAACAGTGATGCGTTCCGACGCTTAATAAACGGAAGATTTTTGATAAACAAGGCGAGAGCTTTGGAATAAATAGGAGGAAAGATTATGATAAGGAGTATGAAAAGATGGTTTATTACTCTTTTCAGTGTGGTGGGGCTTCTGGCCGCGTCGATTGTGGGATATCTGACGTTTTCAGTGGCGAATGCTTCGGCTGAACCGGCAAAAGTCATGAAAATTTCGATCGACACCGCCAATGCAACGTGGATAAGCGATGTGGGGGAACTTGCGGATGATTCTTATATCGGACTCGTCGTTGCGCCGTTCCCGAAAAAGGAACTGAGCACAGACGGGCCGTTTAAAAACAATTATTTCAGCAATTGGTGGACGGGCGCCGGCAGCAATTTTACGATTTCGTATGAGTTTTATTCCCCGACGCCGCTCAACGGTATGGCGGGAGTGGTCCCCGTATTTTCGACGAATCCGTGGTATTACTGCAACGGAAGCGAAGTGACTTCGACCGAAGGAATGGATATGGTGTCTATCGACAACGTAGAAGCTCTGTCCAACGGTTGGTATAGCCGCACGATCGTCATCGATCCTGCCGTCATTTCCCCGACCGTCGTGGATGGTCAGGTTTTGGTGGATACTTATCTGACGATGGTTTTGAAAAAATCGGACCTGCCTACGAGCGGAACGATCGACATGTATTATAAAAATTTCACGGTAAAAATTCAAAACCGCGATTACATAATGTATGACGGCACGACGAATGCTTTTGCGCATGACGGGGAGCTGGTCAGTACCTGTATCGACCATTATGAAGCCTTGAAAAACGCCACGGGAGAGCCGTCGATCAAAGTGCATTTGGGCGCGGCGGTTACGGTCACGGGCGCAGATACGCCGGATCCGGTTTCGATCAACGTATTGAAAGACGATATTATCATTGAAACGAATGCGGAAACCGATCTGTTGCAGTTTGTATCGACTTCAAAAACAGATGTCAGCGCGTCCGTTCTGAAAGTGGTCAACGGAGAAGGCGCGGATGTTACTTCGCAGGTAGCGGGCGGTAAATTTACGCCGACGGAAGCGGGAACCTATAAAGTGACGTATGCTGCGACGGACAGTTTGCATACGGCGAAAGTAACGATCGAGATGATAGCGGAAAGTTCGGCAAAACCGATCATTCTGCAAAAAGACGTCGACGACGTTTTGACGGCGGTCGGCACGGCGACGCAGCCGTATACGCTGAATCCCGTGTATGCGACGGTCAACGGAGTAAAAAATTTCCCGACGGTACCCAGCGTAAAAGCGCCGGACGGAACGGTGGTAAAGGTGCGTTCTCTGGGCGACGGCAAATATGAATTTACCCCGCTTGCAAAAGTGGAAGGGACGTACACGGTAACGTTTACGGCTACCAACGAAAAATTGGTTACGGAAGCGAGCGGGACGGTGCAGGTGATCGATGCCGACAAACCGGTCATTTCGTTTGATAATCTGCCTACGAGCCTGACGCCGGGTAACTTTTTTGAAATTCCGCTGATCAGCGTAACGGATATCAGCGACGGAACCTTCGAAAGAGAGGACTATACCTTGACGGTGATCGATCCGGAAGGGAAGACGGTCGAAACAGAAAATGATCGTTTCCTCGTAGAGCTTTCGGGCAACTACACTTTCCGAGTCGTGGCGGTAGACAGCGATAACAATGAAATTTCGAAGGAAACGACGCTCGTCGCGAGTCAGTCGCAGGGTATGATTTTGAAACTGACGGTCAACGTGCCGGAAGAAAGCCGTGCGGAGGGCGTACGCAAATTTTACACCGCGCAAATTTATCAGAATATCCCGGACGTGGTGTTGAATGCAGGGGATACTTTGATTTATGAAGTGATGAGCAGCACGCCGATCGCCGGTGTAGGAAGTTTTAACGGACAGGTCAACGGAGATTTCCAGGGAATGTCCTGGCCGCAGTTGCATCAGCTGTATACATTGAAAGCGGATTCTCCGGTTTTGGATACGGTGGGCGACAGCATGGCGGCAACGACGGATATCAGCGATAAATTGACGGAGAACGGTAAGTCGATCTGGTATCGCAGAGAAGTTCCGATCGTGGCCGGCGGCGTATTGGCAGGCGCAAGCGTCTACCATTGGGGCGTTGTGATCGATACGAAGGCTGCGTGCGGCGAAACCATAGAAGTATACTATAAAAACGCGTACATAAAGCGTGCTGACGGAAGTATTCAGAACGTATTTGACGGAACACAGACCATTCAGGGAACGGAATGGCAGAAAGAGGGCGTAACGTCCGGTTCTTTGAGCGCGACGCTCGATAAATTCCCCGTTGTCGTGCAGGGTCTGATCCCCACGAGCGGTGATTTGAAGCAAAAGCTCGAAATTCCGAAATATCTCATGGTCGATCAGTTTACCAACACCCCGATTTTGACGACTGTAACGATCACGGATCCGAACGGAAGCGCGGTTGCGGTAAACGAAACGGATACCGGCTATGAGTTTGTACCGGAGATTTCGGGGATTTATAAGATATTGCTGCAAGGTTCGAATGAAACGGGAATGACGGAAGCGACTTTGGAATTTGAAGCGCGCGATCTGCTGGCGCCGACGATTACTTACCCTGAATTCAGCAGGGAAGGAAAAGTGGGAACGGCGTTTGAAATTCCCGCGTTTGAATTCAGCGACAACGTAACGGCGAAAGAAGATCTGATCACGGAGATCAAAGTATTCTTCGGCGGAGCGGAAGTATCGATCGTAGACGGAAAATTTCAGATGGATAAAGCCGGCGATTATATGATCGTGGTATCCGTCAAGGACGAGTCCGGATTGGAGAAGGTCGATTCGATCATCATTACGGCGACGGAAGAGGATGCGGGCGATCCTTCCGATCCTTCGGGCGATCCTTCCGATCCTTCGGGAAGCGGGGATAAGGAACAGCCTGCGGGAACGGCAAATGGCGGCTGCAGCGGAATGATCGGCGTATCCGCATTGGCGGGAGCAGCGGTTATTCTGATGGCGTGCACGGTACTTATTTTAAAACGGAAGGTTGAAAAAAAATAAGGAGAAGCGGGGATGACGGCAAAAAAAAGATGGAATGTGAAGAAGTGGGAACTGATCAAGAATTGGCCGTATTATGTGATGATACTTCCCGTGATCGTGCTGTTCTTTGTGTTTGCATATCTTCCGATTCCGGGCGTGATACTTGCGTTTAAATCATATACGATAGACGGCGGAATTTTCGGCAGTCCGTGGGTAGGTCTTGCAAATTTTAAAATGTTCTTTTTGGGGACGGCTTTTTTGCGGACGACGCGGAATGTAGTACTGATCAATACGGCGAACATCTTTTTCGGGATGACCTGTTCGATTGCCTGCGCATTGCTGATCAATCAGCTGTTTTCGGGGAAGATGCAAAAAATATATCAGAATATTCTGTTTTTGCCGACATTTTTCTCCGCATTGTTGGTGGCGAAATTTTTCAATCTGATGCTGTCCAACGATAAAGGTTTAATAAACGTGTTTTTGCAATCGATCGGATTGGATCCGGTAATGTGGTACAACAATTCCATCTACTGGATCCCGATCGTTGTGATCGCGGGAATTTGGAAGGGACTAGGCTATAATATCATCGTATATCTTGCCAGCATTTCGGGCATCGATGAAGAGATATACGAAGCGGCAAAGCTGGACGGAGCTGGCAGAGTCAAGCAAGTGTTTCATATAACGCTGCCTCTATTAAGGCCCACGATCATAATGCTGCTGCTGCTCAGTATCGGCCGCATATTTTACGGTGATTTTCTGTTCATCTATGCGTTTGTCGGCGACAATTATGTGTTGCAGGAGACGCTCGATATCATTGAAACCTATTTGTTCCGCGGCGTGATCGGCGGCTCGAATTTAAGTTCGACGCCCGATTACGGCATGAGCGCGGCAATCGGATTATATCAAACGTTGCTCGGATTTTTGGTCATTTTCGGTTCGAATCTGATCGTGCGTAAGATCGATAAAGATTCAGCATTGTTTTAGAAGGAGAAGAAAAATGGCAGAAAATAAAATTCCGAAATCTGAGTTGATGGACCGAAAAGTCCGGATCGGGCAAGCGCTGATCCATTTGTTGTTTATTTTATTGTGTGCAAGCATCGTTTTGCCGCTGGTATTGACCGTGATCGTTTCGTTCAGTTCGGAAATGTCCGTTATGCAGTACGGCTATTCCTTTTTCCCGAAAGAGTGGAGCACGGAGGCGTATCGTTTCGTATTGTCGGACAATTCCATTTTCCTCGCGTATTGGGTTACGATCCGTGTGACGGTGATCGGTACGGTTTGTTCGGTTTTTATCTGTTCGCTCTGCGGATTTGTGCTTTCGCGGCAGAAGGTAAAATATCGGAACGTGGTGGCAATGTTTCTGTATTTGCCTACCATCATCAGTGCGGGGCTGATTCCCTGGTACTATACGATCAAAGAGGTATTGAATTTATCCAACACGTTGGCGGTCTTGATTTTGCCGAGCCTGGTGAGCAGCTATAATATATTTTTGATCCGAAATTATTATAAAGGCATACCCGATTCGTTGGTAGAGGCGGCGGAGATCGAAGGAGCCGGGCCGTTCCGAATTTTCTGGAAGGTCATGTTTCCTTTGGCGCTGCCGATCACAGCAACGATTGTATTATTCGTATCTTTGGGATATTGGAACGACTGGTATCTTGCGACATGGTTTATCGATTTTAATCATCAGAACTTATATCCGTTGCAATATTATTTGTTTAAATTATGGGATAAGATGACGTCGCAAGGCGGATTGAGCGGCAGTCCTGCGCCGACCGAAACGGCGTATCTTGCCACTATGTTTATCACAATGGGGCCGATTATTTTGGTTTATCCGTTCGTACAGAAATACTTTATCAAAGGGATCATGGTCGGCGGAGTAAAAGGTTAATGGAGGAAAAAATGAAAAAGTTTTTAAGCATTTTGCTGTGTTGTCTTTTGGTTTTTGGCGTAGTCGGATGCCGTTCCGAAAAAACGCATACCGGCGGCGGAACGGAGGACGGCGGTAATGAAGAACCTCCGGAATTGGAAGAGGTGGAGGTCCGCGATACGTTAGAGGCGACGACGCTGAATATATTGCTGGGAGCAGACCAGGCTCCTGCCGATGCGCGTGCGGTGCAGACGGCGATCAACAACGAATTAAAGCGCAGCGGAAAACCGTATACGGTCAATTTTGAATATACGAGCATAAGCGGCTATGCGGTTACGGTAGAAGATAAGGCGAAAAACGGATTCGATGCGGCGTGGTCGCATATCGATAATATCGGCGATATGCTGTCGAAAAACGTTATCAAAACCAATCTGATGCCGTATATCGAAAAGTGGGGCCAGCAGATTTTAGCGGACGTGCCCGAATACGGTTTTGCTCAATTTACCGATTACAGAAACGGCGGACTGTATGCGATCCCCCGGCACGCGCCGATGGCGGACGATCGTTCCCGCTTGCAGGTGCGGAAAGATTGGATGGATCAGGTGGGCATCGATGAGATTAAAACGATCGATCAGTATGACAATTATTTGACGAAGATCAGCACGACGGTCGGGATCGGAATGGACGATGCGAATACAAAGAAACCCGGATTTTATGCCAATCCTGCTGATCAGGCGAACGTGCATTTGCTCCGTGAAATTTGTCCGGACTTCTATTTCCCCGTGTATGGTTACGGCGTGCGCCCGATCTATATCGACATCAACCCCTCGAACGGAAAGTATGAGGTCAAGAGCTTTTATCAGACGCCCGAATTTGTGGAGTGGATCACGAAATGCCGTGAATATGTCGATCTCGGCTATGCGCCGACCTCTGTTTTGAGCGGAAGTTTGGAGGGACAGTTCAATAACGGACTTTTGGGATCTTTGGGCCAGTTCTCCGTCGTAAAGATGGCGGAACGCATCGATAATTTCAAACTTGCCAATCCGACGGGCGAATTGTACGACGTATTTTTTGAATCCGAAGATAATTTGAAGACGGTTATGCGCGGCGGCGACAACTGCATGGTCGTACTTGCAAATTCCACGCACGTGGAAGAAGTGATCGATTTCTTCAACTGGACAAAGAACCAAAAGAATCACGATTTGGTTTGCCTGGGCGTGGAGGGAGTCAATTATTTCCTGACGGACGACGGCAGAGTTACGTTTACGAAGAACGGACAGACGATTCCGGCAAATAAGCGCTATTCCATTTATGCGCCGTATTGGGCGTACAACGATCTGGATTATATGCGTTTTTCCGAATATTTGTCGGACGAATGGGTAGAGGAGACGAAAAATTGGGAATTGAACGATGAAGACGGCAATCCCGTCAACTATAAAGTTTCTCCGCTCATCGGATTTAATATCATACAGACGAATGAATATAAGACGGCGTATAACAGGGTGTCTTCCGTATCGACGGTCGTGGAACAGCTGGCAACGGGGCGTGAAGATCCCGAACGCATGACGACGGAAGGCATCACGGTTCGCCAGAAGCTGGTCAAAGATATCACGGAAAACGGTATCGACGAGTTGATCGCAGTTGTGCAGAAACAGCTGGATGATTTCTTGGCTTCGAAAAAATAATCTTGGAGGGAAATGATGAAGAAAGTACTTGCTCTATTGCTCGCAGTTTTATTGCTGCTGACCGGGCTGGTCGCTTGTTCACCGAAAGAAACGGGCGGCGGCGGAGGGAATACTCCGCCGTCAACGGACGAAGGGGACAACGATGAAGATGAAGGCGAAGACGAAACGGATACGGAAAAAAAGACGCTGCTGTTTCAGGTGGACGAAGGAGTCGGCAATTATGAATTTATCGGCGGCTGCAACGGAGACCGTGAAAAGATCGATCTCGTTTTGAACAACGTATATTCGGGTATCAAAGATTTGCAGGCAAATTATGACGTTGCGGTACTGATCTATCCTACGTGGTATTATCAGGAAACGGGCTGGGACGGCAAAGACCCGTCGGAGCCGATGAACAAGTGGAAGGATGATTTTCTGTATGCGATGGATTTCTTTGAAGAAAAGGATGTAGGCGTGTATCTGGAAATGATGTCCAGCGGTATATATACCAACCAGAACGGAGAGCTCGGCGAGCTTCCGATTGTCGACATCAATAACGGGCAGGAAGGCGCGGAGCGCAGGGAAGTAAAGGGCATTTCGATGGATCTTGTGAGCATGAAGGCGCTCAAAGAAAAATATCCCGAAACTTTCCGCGGCGTACGTTTTCATGAATTGATCGGTACGGACGAACTCGGATCCAATCCTCCGGACGATCCGTATTGGGGCAAACACGGCTATAAGATTTATGAAGAGGATGTCTATGCCATCATCGACGCTTGTGCGGAAGCCGGACTGAAATTGGTTTGGAGCGATCACAGCTGGGATGCAATGTATGACAACGCGACGAAATCTTTCTGGAAACAGCGCGTGACGTATGCGAGCGACAAGTTGGAAAAAGATCTGACGGTCATGTGGGCGAACAATGCCGGTACGGCGATCCGCTATCTTACGTTGGGGCTCTTTGAAAACTTTAAGCGCGATTTTCCGAAATCGGAGATCGGGCTGAGCAATCAGAACTGGTTTGCGATCGCTCTGGAACAGAACATGGGCAATGATTGCCAGACGGACAGTCCGGAATGCGATATGCCCATTGAACTGACGGCAGGGTTTACGTTGCAGGCGTTCAACGAGGGCGCGCAGATCGTGCAGTATGAACCCCCGTATCAATTTTTTAACTTCCATCGCAGTCTGTACATCATAGCCGATTTGGGAATTTACAACACCTTGGACGGGTATACCGGATCCACGGCAGGGTATGAATACGAACCGGATTATTCTCCGAGAGTAGAGCTGAAGCGGCTTGTGGAGCTTTTAAACTCCAAAACGGAGCAGTTCAACAATCTGACCGATTTTTATGATACAAGCAGCTCTAAGATTGCGGCGAATCTCGTAGAGGATCCTCCGATCGTCTTCACGCAGTCCACGATCGGAACGATCGGCGATAACATTCATTATTATGATATGTACAACAATCACAAGGGACAGTGGCTGAATCAGGATACGAACCGCTTTACCGAGCGGATCGTCAATAAAGAGGTCAAGAAACTGTCGCGCATTGCGCTCAATTACAACAATTTTGACGATATCGTGCAGTGGACGGTAGAAGACGGCAAAAACGTGGCGACCTTCTTCAACGAGAGGAGCGGGCTTTTGCATCGGGACGAAGAGATCTTTGCGGACAATGCGGACGGAAAATTTGTTACGTTTGCCGTATCGAACCTGATCCAGGAAACGATCGAAAATATGCAGAAAGATACGGACGAGATCATTGTGGCGCGTGAAAAAGACGGAAAAATCAATCTGTCGGTCTACAAAGCGGTCAATGACGGAAGATACGATGCGTCCAAGCAGATGTCGACGAAATTCAAATTCACGAAAGTCGATAGCGCGATCATGTATCTGAACAGCTTCTTCGGCGGAACGTCCATTGATGCGGAAAATTTCATTGGTTTGGAAGGGATCCGCACCGTCAACACGATCGGCAAGAACAGCGGCAAACGTCCTACGGAAGGGTTGGTTGCCGTATACGAGACGCAAGACGGTATCCGTTTGGACGGCAAGAGGTATGCAACGGCGCTTCGTATGCAGGAGGATATCGCAATAGACGGCGAACTTTCCGCGTTTGTGTTCGGCGACGTCGATCAGGATGTGAATCTGGCGGACGAGTTCATTTTGGCGGTAGAGAAAGACGGGAAGACGGAAATTCAAGCGTATACGTTCACCGATAACTTTACGCTGTCCAAGATGAATTTTTCGATCGACGTCGGATCGGAAAAAGTCGATCGCCTGTTCTTCTTGCGGAAGTCCTATTATCAGTACGACACGAAGTTGGATTAAGAGCAATGGCCGGCAAAAAAGCAAATTGCTTTTTTGCCGGAAGCAAGTTTGGAGGTTAGAATGCGCAGATTCATTACGGCAACGTTGCTTGCGCTGGGAATTGCAGTATCCATAGGATGCTCTGCGGCGGCAATGCCGAACCGTTCCGTCTATGCGGCGGAAGAACAAGACATTACGGTTGAAAACGAAGCGGATGTCGCTGCATGGGAAAAAATTGACGCGGATTCCGCCAGTACGGTATCGTTAGTCAATACAGAGTCACAGGAAGGCGTTTTATTGGAAACGGAAGAGAAATCGGGCGAGGTTCTCGCGTTTCGCTATACGCAGGCTATTTCTGCGGAAGAATGTATGCTTGATTTTTTTGTGGACGCACAGAACTTGGCCGAGAACAGCACCGTTTCTTTGCGCTTCAAGGATAAATCGGATCCGGAAACGGAATTGTATCGTATCGAACTTGTCTTGTCCGAAGATTCTTATCAAGCGGAACTTTACAGCGGAGAGCTGACTGCCGGTTTAAAGAATGTAAAATACGGCGACAATGGCAGAATTCAGGTGCGTTTGGCGAAAGACGATGTCGAAAATTTTATGACTGCGCAATCCGAACCGTCTTGGAATTTTGTTGCCGGCTGCGATCGTTCGAGCAATAAACAGGCAAATCAGTTTGTGGATTCCGATTTTGTCGCCATGCACGAATATTTGGAGCAGGTGTTGGTCGGAAAAGATTTGCTGCTGGAAGTATCTCTGCACACGGACGGGGTGGGGCAAAACGCAGCATCCGTTCTGTTTCGGCAGATCGGATACGATAATTTTTACGATATTTATGTTTTTCCCGCGCCGAAACAGCCGACCGGGGAAGACGTGTACTATTCCCGAATTTCGCTGACCTGGGAATTGCCGGATATTGAAGAATTTCCGCGCGGCGCCTTTGTTGTCGAGCGGTATGCGGGCGATCGGCTGGAAAAAACGTATCGCTTTGCCAATGCCTATGCCGCGACATTGACGGACAGCAATCTCGCTCAGGCTACGACGTATACATATGAAATTTCAGCTTTGGAACAGGTCGATACGGTATCGAATAAAATTGCATGTTCCAACGTATTGTTCCGGTATCATTCGGTTACGGTTACGACGATGCAGGGAGATCCGACGTTGTTTTTAATCATATTGAGCTGTTCCTTGCTTGTCGTTTGCGGCTTGATCTTGTTGTATGTATTTCGCTTCGATGTGGAAAGGTTTTTTAAAAAACTTTTCAGAGCAAGCAAAAATAAAAATTCCGTATAAACAGTGAATTGGATTTCGGATGAATCTTTTTTGAAACTCCTTCATGGATTTGAAGGAGTTTTTCTTTTGCAAAGAATTTCTCTTTTGTAAAGAAGGAAAGCGAGGTTATTGCCAAAAGAGGAGAGCGTTTTTTGCAAAGATGAAAAGAGAGCTTTTGTCCAAAGCGGGAGTTTATTAAAGAATAAAAAATTTTTTAAAAATTTTAAAATTTCTATTGACAATTATTATTTATTGATATATAATATCATTAAGGAATGAATATTGATAAAGATTCCATACAGACGGATTTTGGGTTTATACCTTAAATTAAAAAAACGATGGGAGGTTTTCAGAATGCGAAGCATAACCAAATTAGATTTGCAGTATGCGCACAGGTTTTATGGGTTTAAAGGGGAGGCACAATATCTTCATGGTCACACCGGCGTTTTAACTATCGAGGTTGAGGATACGATCAATGAAGGAGTAAACATGGTTTTTCCGTGCAATGAAATACAGAAGACGGCATGGAACGTTTTAAAAAATTTCGACCATGCGCTGATACTTCGGGAAGACGATCCGCTGTTGCCTGCAATTTTAGATGTCTATGAAAAACAGGGGATTAAAAACGGTGCGCCGCAGAATCAAATGAAGGGAGAAGCGTTTAAGACGGAACTTGCGACGGCTTATCCGGATTGCCGTTTGGTAGTGACGAAAGAGACGATGACGGTGGAAGGGATGATTAAAATCGTATATTCCCTCTTAAAGGACAAACTCAACATTGCAAAGCTGACGTTTACAAGCGGCGTCAATGCAGCTTCTGCAGAGTTTGAAACGAAGAACAAAATAGACCGATGCCCTCTTTGCGGGATTGCGCTGAACGAAAAAGGAATTTGTCCGAAATGCGGTTACAAAAAATAAGACCGTTTGAGCGGTAAAAAGGCCATAGATAAAAAAGAAAGTCCTTCAAAACAGAAGGGCTTTCTTTTTGTTTAAAATAGAGCGCTTATTCTGCGCAGTGTTTTTTCGGCAACAGGCCGTTATTTTGTCAAAAAATCGCGACAAAGTGGCGTCGCTTTTTTTTAGAAACCTGCAATCGAAAACGCGAAAGAGAAAGGCTGCAATAGGAAAGCGGTGAAAGAAAAATCGTAAGGGGGAAAGCCGCAAGAGGAAAGTCTAAAAGAAAAGGCGCAAAAGAAAAACCGCAAAATTTACGAAAGATAAAAGCCCAAAAAAGGCACGAAAAAAAAGAAGTTAAAAAAAGAAAAAGCACGAAAAAAGAAAATTTTTTTCGTGCATAATTGTGGTAGCCCCATGGGGAATCGAACCCCAGTTTTCGCCGTGAGAGGGCGACGTCTTAACCGCTTGACCATGAGGCCATATCGAAAGCTTAATCAGTATAGCATATTATGCGATAAAAGGCAAGCAGTTTTCAAGGCAAAATGAAAAAATAAAAAGATCCGCCTGTGCCGCAGAACGAAAAAGTGTTAACCCGCTTCTCGCAGGTGGGTGCGCCGCTTGCCGCCTCAGCCTTTCCGTTCATAAACAGACCTCGCCTATCGACACAGACCATTTAAAAAGCGCTCCCGTATAACAAATGTGGATTAAGATAATTCGAACTCCGAACACCGCAGACCATTTTAAGCAATATGAAATTGTATAATCTTATTATACTCGCTTCCTGAAAAAAATACAAGCGTACGGCAAAAATAATTAAAAAAAAATTAACCGTTGTGTTTGCAAGCCTGATGCAATTCGCACAAGTAGGCGTACATCTGGCTTTCGGAATTTAAGCCGTAGCGCGCTTCCGTTTGCTCGAGGGCCGTTTGCGCAATGGAGTTTTTGGTAAAATCGGCGGCGATCTGAACGGCTTTTTCCATTTTAATACCGCGGGCGAGCGCTCCTACGAGGGCGCTGGCGTAGACGTCTCCCGCCCCGTGGAAGGAGCCTTCGATTTTTTCGGTGCTGTATATTTTTGTCGCGCCGTTATCGTCGGTATAGTAGATCGCGCAAGAGGTTGTTTGTTTTCCGGCATCGTCCTTTTTGCTGATATCGCAGCCGGTTACGGAAGGCCGTGCGCAAAACTTTTTCAATTTTGCGAGAATGATTTCATACGAAGATTCGGTAACGGAAGAATAGTCCGTACCGGTCAAAAAGCAGGCTTCCGTAAGATTGGGAACGATCAGATCGGCGATAGAGCAAAGTCCGCGCATCTCTTCCACAAATTTCTGGTTAAAGTGAGCGTATAAGATGCCGTTATCGCCCATGACGGGATCCACGACCATCAGACCGTCGGGCTTTAAAAAATCTTTTTTGATCGATTTTACCATTTTGATCTGGTCGATGCTTCCCAAATAACCGCTGATAATAATGTCGTATTTGAGGTTTAACGACTTCCAATGTGCCAAAATCGCAGGGATATCTTCGCTCAGATCGCGGAAGGTATAGCCTGAAAATCCGCCCGTATGGGTCGACAAGATTGCGGTCGGCAAGATGTCGCAGGTAACGCCGGAAGCGGAAATAATGGGCAAAGAAACGGTCAAAGAACACTTTCCGACGCAGGAAATATCGTTAATAGCAAGTACTCTCATAAATAAACTCCGTAAATTTAAAATGCAACTTCTATTATATCCTAAGGCGGCGGTTTTGTCAAATATTCTAAAACGGTGGAGGGTGCAAATTGCTTTTTCGTTGCGCAGCGGTCCGTGAAAAGGAAAAGAAAGAGAGATGGCAAAATAGTTTCAAAACTTTACAAGCAGCGGGATTTATGGTACAATACTTATACTATGGAAAAGCAAGCGGAAAAGGGATACACACTGATTACGGGAGCGACGGGCGGCCTGGGGCGCGCGTTTGCGAAGATTTGCGCGCAAAGCGGCGACTTGGTGCTGACGGGCAGAAACGAAGAGAAACTCAGAGCGCTGCGGCAGGAGCTATTGAAAAGCGATCCTGGCCGCGATATCAGGGTTTTGAAATGCGATCTGGCAGACGCCGCGGATCGGAAAAATCTGTTTGAAGAAATAAAGGGAGCGAACCTCCGATTCGTGCGGCTGATCAATGTGGCGGGGGCGGACATCCAGAAGACGTTTGAAAAATATACGCAGGAGAAAATTGTTCTGCAATGCCGCGTAAATTTGGAAGCGGCTGTATCGGTTTCAAAATTCGTATTGGAAAACAGGGCGAGTGGCTTGGAGATTATTACGATATCGAGCATTTCCGGCGTCTACCCGATGCCGTACTTTGCGCTGTACAGCGCGACAAAGAGCGCCGTAAGTTCTTTTTTTTCCTCGTTGCGGATCGAAATGAAGGGCAGAGGAGTAAAGGTAACCGCGGTCGAGCCGGGCGGAATCTATACGCGGCCGGACATATGCGAATCTATTCGCGGACAGGGACTGTGGGGCAGGCTTTCCGCAAAGAGTCCGGAATATGTGGCGCGGAAAAGTTTAAAGGCGGTAAGAAAAAACAAAAGGATCTGCCGTCCCGGTTTTTGGAATAAATTTATAGCGGTTGTTCCCAAAATATTGCCTTTATCTTTACGGATGCGGTTTATTTCACGCAGATGGAGCAAACTGGAAAAGGATGCTTTTTAACGGATCGCGGCGCAGATCCGCAAGCAAAAGAGGACGGTTTGTATTGTGCGAAAGTCCGATCGGCATTTAAAAAAAACCGTTGGTTGCAATGCAGCAACAATGTTTTACTGATTGCGGCAAAGAGGCAGGAGACTGCGGTAGCGAAGTTTTGATGTGAAATTGGGGGAAGGGCTTTATGCGAAAATATCTGGTATCATTTGATCAGGGCACGACGAGTTCCCGCACGATCGTTTTTGATTCGTTCGGGCGACCGGTGAGCAGCGGTCAAGTTGAATTTAAGCAGATCTATCCGAAACCGGGCTGGGTTGAACATGATCCGAGGGATATTTGGGAATCGCAAACGCAGTCGTGTCAGATGGCTTTCAGGGCGGGCGGAATCGAATGGCGGGACGTTGCGGCGGTTGCGATCGCAAACCAAAGAGAGACGGTACTCGTGTGGGACAAGTACACGGGGAAGCCCGTTTACAATGCGATAGTCTGGCAGTGCCGCAGGACGGCGGAGCAGTGCTTGCAACTGAAAAGTACATATGAAAAACTTGTATATAGCAAAACGGGATTAAACATCGATGCGTATTT
This sequence comes from uncultured Bacillota bacterium, assembly GCA_949283775.1. Classification (GTDB taxonomy): domain Bacteria; phylum Bacillota; class Clostridia; order Christensenellales; family Borkfalkiaceae; genus Borkfalkia. The sequence goes on along the minus strand of CASDTU010000047.1, from coordinate 5,119 downwards.
TTCCGCTTCAAAAATTCAATGGATCTTGGACAATGTGCCGTTTGTGCGTTCAAAGGCGGAAAAGGGCGAAGTGTTGTTCGGCACGGTCGACAGTTATCTGATATGGAGGCTGACGGGCGGTAAAGTGCATGCGACAGACTATACGAATGCTTCCCGAACGATGCTCTTCAATATTCATACGTTGGAGTGGGACGAGCAGCTGTGCAAACTGTTTACCGTACCGAAACAGATGCTTCCGGCGGTATTTCCGTCCGGTGCGGAATACGGAATGACGACCAAAGAGAGTATCGGCGCGGAAGTGCCGATCTGCGCGGCGGTAGGCGATCAGCAGGGCGCTCTGTTCGGGCAACTTTGCGTGAAGGAAGGCGACGTTAAAAACACATACGGTACGGGTTGCTTTTTGCTGATGAATACGGGGAAAAAAGCGATCTTATCGAAAAACGGTCTGATCACGACGCTTTCGGCATCGCTGAGTCGCCCGGATTATGTGCTGGAAGGCAGTGTTTTTATAGCCGGCGCCGCCGTACAGTGGCTGCGCGACGGTATAGGCCTGATCGAAACCGCATCGGAAAGCGAAGCGTTGGCGCAGTCCGTTCCGGACACAGCAGGGGTAACGTTTGTTCCCGCGTTTGTGGGGCTGGGCGCGCCGCATTGGGATTCGGAATGTCGCGGCATGCTGTATGGCATCACGCGCGGAACGACGCGGGCGCACATTGTGCGCGCGACGCTGGAATCCATCGCGTTACAAGCGTTCGATGTGGTGCACGCCATGGAACAGGATCTGCGTTCCGAAATCAATAACCTGTGTGTGGATGGCGGTGCAAGCGCGAACAATTTCCTGATGCAGTTTCAGGCAGATATTTTGGGCGTACCGGTAATACGCCCGAAGGTCATGGAAACCACGGCGCTGGGCGGAGCGTTTCTTGCGGGCCTGTACTGCGGATTGTATCGCGATATTGAATCGTTGCAGAGGGAGACGGAGCGCAGGACGATTTTTAAACCGCAATTGGATGACGTGCGGCGTGCGGAAAAACTGTTGGCGTGGGAAAATGCGCTCAGCAGGGACATGTACAGGCCGAAAAGCTGAGAGACGGCGCTGTGGTGTCAAAGGTTGTGAAAGGGCGCGCAGACGATCAATTGCGCCGCAGTGCCATAGATTGAGACAGGTGCATAGACGATCAATCGCTGAGCAGAGAGCACTCGGTTTCCAAAGGGAGAACGTAAGCAGGGCAGACGAGCTTTGAAAAATTTATAAAGCAGAACAGGTGCAGGAGCTTATTGAACCTGATGTGCAGGGGAAAGGACAGATTTTCGGTATAAATTTGAAACAGCAGATACAAAAGTAAAGTGAGGCAAAGAGAGAGGATGACGCAGAAAGAAAGGATGGCGAAGGGGCTGGTATATGCTCCGTGGGATGAAGATATCTTAAAAGAGCAAATGAACTGTTTGGAACGGCTATACTTGTACAATCGGACGCGGCCGCATCAGCAGAAAAAGCGCGAAAAGCTGATGAAAGAGATGTTTGCAGAATTGGGGGAAAACTGTTATTTTGAGCCTCCCTTGCACAGCAATTTCGGCGGAAAGCACGTGCATGTCGGGAAAGGGGTTTACGGAAATTTTAACCTCACGCTGGTCGACGATGCGGATATTTATATCGGGGATTTTGTCATGTTCGGGCCGAATGTGGTCATTGCGACGGCCGCGCATCCGATACTTCCCCGTTTGCGGGAGCTTGCGATGCAGTACAACAGGCCCGTACACATCGGGAAAAATGTATGGATCGGGGCAAATGCAGTCGTTTTGCCCGGCGTTACGATCGGAGATAATTCGGTGATCGGGGCGGGGAGCGTCGTTACAAAGGATATACCGGCAAACGTCGTTGCGGTCGGAAATCCCTGCCGCGTTTTGCGCGAGATTGGGGAAAGAGATAAGATCTATTTTTATAAAGACGAAAAGTATGACTTCGATACAGAGAAGATTGACTCGGCGGCAAAAGAATTTTGAAGAAAACAAAGGAAAAGTCGCAGAGATAAAAATCCAATATAAATCAAAGAAGGCAGACGGTGTAAAAACGGGCTGAGAAAATTCAGATAAAAAAGTGCGGAGGAAAGAGCGAATGAGTTTAGCGGATGAGGTTTTTGTGGCAAATTGCAAAGATATTTTGGAAAACGGAATATGGGATACAGACAGGGAAGTGCGTCCTCGCTGGGAAGACGGAACGCCCGCGCATACCATCAAAAAGTTCGGAATGGTGAATCGATATGACTTGCGCAAAGAATTTCCGATTTTGACGATTCGCAGGACATATTTAAAGTCTGCGATCGATGAGATCCTTTGGATTTGGCAAAAGAAGAGCAATAATATTCATGATCTTTCTTCGCATATCTGGGACAGCTGGGCGGACGAGAGCGGATCGATCGGCAAGGCGTACGGGTATCAGCTGGGCAAAAAATATACGTTTAAAGAGGGCGAATTCGATCAGGTCGATAAAGTATTATATGACTTAAAAAACAGTCCCGCAAGCCGCCGGATCCTTGCGCATATGTACAATGTGGAAGATTTAAAGGATATGCATTTGTATCCGTGCGCATACTCCATGACGTTTAACGTGAGCGGAAATACGTTGAACGGAATTTTGAATCAGCGCAGTCAAGATATGCTGGCTGCGAGCAATTGGAACGTCGTGCAGTACAGTATTCTTTTAATGATGTTTGCGCAAGCAAGCGGATTGGAGGTAGGGGAGCTCGTGCATGTTGTGGCGGATGCGCATATTTACGACAGACACGTTCCGATCGTAAAGAAGATATTGGAGAATCCGCGCTACCCCGCGCCGACGCTGATCATGGATAAAACGATCACCGATTTCTATGCTTTTACGAAAGACAGCTTCCGTCTTGAAAACTATAAATATACAGATTTAGACGTTAAAATACCTGTTGCAATTTAATTTTTAATGATTTTTATAGTACTATGTGTGACATAAAAGGCAAAAAAGGAGAAAAATATGAAGGCAATTGTAGTTGTGGACAAAAATTGGGGCATCGGGAAGAAGAATGATTTGCTGTTTCGTTTGCCGGCAGACATGAAGCATTTTCGGGAGACGACGAACGGAAAAACGGTCGTCATGGGAAGCAATACGTTGCTTTCGTTTCCGGGCGGAAATCCCTTGAAGAACAGAATAAACGTCATCCTTTGGCCGGGCGGCGAAGAGAGAGAGGATTGCGTCATTGTACAGACGCTGGACGAGCTTTTGTCGCAAATCAAGGCAAATGCAAGGGATGACGTCTTTGTGGTCGGCGGCGCGATGATGTATAAGACGCTGCTTCCGTATTGCGATTCGGCGATTGTTACGAAAGTAGATGCGGACGGAAACGCGGAAGTGTTTTTTGAAAATTTGGACAAGAAGAAAAATTGGAAGCTCGTTTCGGTCAGCGAACCGCAGGAAACGAACGGTTACACGATCCGCTTTTGCGAGTATAAAAACGAATCGCCGCTTTCCTATTGACAGGCTGTTTCAAAATGTTTTTGTAACGATTCTGGCTGTTCGGCAGAGCTTGGTTTTATTTGCCGATAACCGAACGGAAGCCGCTTCTCGCCGCCGTGATTTCTTTTAGGATCGTTAAAAAAATCCTGCGGCGAACGAACAGCCGCAAGCGCCGCGCCCTGTTCTTAAAAAGAGCGGCCCTAAATTCAAAAGGAAAACAGGGAAAGGGAACATAAAAATACTTGCTATTTCGCTTGCAAAAGTTTACAATAAATAAGATTAAAACAGAGAGGTTGACCGTATGGAAAAAATTAGCGGCGAGATCGTAAAAAATTGCGTCGAGTATAAAGATTTTTCTTCTCATGTCAATGAAGAAGTTGTATTGAAGGGAATGATCCACAGGATTCGCGAGATGACGGGGTTTGCATTTGTCATCGTTCGCACGGCGCGCGACGTTGTGCAGTGCGTATATTCACCGGATTTTTCCGAGTACCGCATGGACGAAAGGGTAGTGGAAGGCTGCGCTGTAAAAATTCTGGGTAAAATTGTCAAAGACGAAACGCGCGAAGATCGGTACGAGATGCAGATCCATTCCATTGAAGTGCTGTCTTCTCCGGCCGAACAAATGCCGATCGTCATCAATAAAAAGCAGCTGGACAATATTCCGCTCGATCTAAATTTAAATATGCGTCCGGTCACGCTCCGAAATCCGAAAGAGCGCGCCGTATTTAAAATCCAAGAGGGGATCGCGCGCGGGTTCCGCGAGTTTTTGTTTACGCAAGGATTTACGGAGATCCGTACGCCGAAGATCAATGCGCAGGGCGCAGAGGGCGGCGCCAATATTTTTAAACTCGATTATTTCGGAAAACAGGTATTTTTGGCGCAGAGTCCGCAATTTTATAAACAGATGCTTGTGCCGATCTATGAGCGGGTATTTGAAGTCGGGCCCGTTTTCCGTGCGGAGCATCACGATACGTCCCGCCATCTGAACGAATACATCAGCATGGATTTTGAAATGGGATTTATCGACAGCTTCCGCGACATCATGAATATGGAAACGGGCGCGCTGATTTATATCATGGATCTTTTAAAGAGAGAGTATGCGCCGGAGCTTAGTCTGCTGAGCGTTTCTCTGCCGGAGATCACAGAAATTCCGACCATTAAATTCATGGACGCGAAAGAGATCATCACGAAGAAATTCAAAAAGAAGATAACGGACTACCGTGATTTTGAACCGGAGGAGGAACAGATTCTCGGCAAATGGGCAAAGCAAGAGTTTGGCAGCGATTTTCTGTTTGTAACGCATTATCCGAGCGAGAAACGTCCGTTCTACGCGATGGACGATCCGGAAGATCCGAACTATACGCTCAGTTTTGATTTGCTGTTCCGTGGCATCGAGATCACGACCGGCGGGCAGAGGATCCACGACTATGCGCAGCAAATCGCCAAGATGCGTGCGCGCGGAATGAATCCGGACGATTTTGAGAGCTACTTGATGGCGCACAAATACGGCATGCCTCCGCACGGCGGCCTCGGACTCGGATTGGAGCGCATCACGATGCATTTGCTCGGTTTTAAAAATGTCCGCAATGCATCCATGTTCCCGCGCGACATCAACCGCGTAACGCCGTAATC
>CASDTU010000046.1 GCA_949283775.1 uncultured Bacillota bacterium | reverse complement strand
CTTAAACGACGCAGAAAAACTTGCCTCTTCCATGAAAGACGAATACGTTTCCGTCGAACACATCATGCTCGCCATTTTTGACAATGCGCAGGATGAAATCAGAAACATTTTCCGCAGCGTCGGATTGACGAAGCAGATGTTCCTGACCGAACTGAAAAAAGTTAAGACGGATCGGGTTACAAGCGACGAACCGGAAAACACGTACGACGCGCTCTCGAAGTACGGTTTTGACCTCGTACAACGGGCCAAAGATCAGAAATTGGATCCCGTGATCGGCCGAGACAATGAGATCCGTAACGTCATACGGATTTTGTCGCGCAAGTCCAAGAATAACCCCGTATTGATCGGCGAACCGGGCGTCGGCAAAACGGCCATCGCCGAGGGCTTGGCACAGCGTATCTTGCGCGGCGACGTCCCGGACGGTTTAAAAAATAAAACTATTTTTGCTCTCGATATGGGCTCGCTGATCGCCGGCGCAAAATTCCGCGGCGAATTTGAAGAGAGATTGAAAGCCGTTTTAAACGAGATCAAAAAGAGCGAAGGGAAAATCATTCTCTTCATCGATGAATTGCATACGATCGTCGGCGCGGGAAAATCGGACGGCGCAATGGACGCGGGCAACCTGTTAAAACCTATGCTTGCGCGCGGCGAATTGCACTGCATCGGTGCGACGACGCTGGACGAATACAGAAAATACATTGAAAAAGACGCCGCTTTGGAACGTCGATTCCAGCCGGTCATGGTCAATGAACCGACCGTTGAAGATACGATCTCCATTTTAAGAGGTCTGAAAGAACGGTATGAAGTTTTTCACGGCGTACAAATTCACGACCAGGCTTTAATTGCCGCCGCTACCCTTTCCAATCGGTATATTTCCGACCGTTTCCTGCCGGATAAGGCCATCGACCTAGTCGATGAAGCCTGCGCTACGATCCGTACCGAAATCGATTCCATGCCGACGGAGATGGACGACATTGCGCGCAAGATCATGCAGCTCGAAATCGAAGAAATGGCGCTCAAAAAAGAATCGGACACCCTTTCGGCAGAACGGCTGTCCACCATTCAGAAGGAACTTGCGGACCTGCGCGAAAAGTTTAACGCAATGAAAGCGCAATGGGAAAACGAAAAGGCAAGCATCCACATCGTTTCCGATACAAAGGCGGAGATCGAAAAGGTCAACGGTGAAATTGAAGAGGCACAGCGTGTCGGCGACTACGAACGCGCCGCCAAGTTAAAATACAGCCGCTTGCCAGAATTACAGAAAAAGCTGGAAGCGGCGCAAAATACAAGCAAAGATACGCGCCCGACACTGCTTCGCGATACGGTGACCGAAGAGGAAATCGCCAGAGTCGTATCACGCTGGACGGGGATTCCCCTTGCGAAGCTCATGGAGGGCGAGCGGGAAAAGATCCTGCATCTGGATTCCCTGCTTCATAAGCGCGTCATCGGCCAGGACGAAGCCGTTACAAAAGTATCCGAAGCCATTCTGCGTTCCCGCGCGGGGATCGCGGACCCTAACCGCCCTATCGGTTCTTTCCTCTTCCTCGGTCCTACCGGGGTCGGAAAAACGGAACTCGCCAAGGCTCTTGCGGAATGTCTGTTTGACGACGAACACAACCTGATCCGTATCGATATGACGGAATATATGGAAAAATTCTCCGTCTCGCGGCTGATCGGCGCGCCTCCTGGATACGTCGGTTACGACGAAGGCGGCCAGCTCACGGAAGCCGTCCGCAGAAAACCTTATTCGGTCGTTCTTTTCGATGAAATTGAAAAAGCGCACCCGGACGTATTCAATATCCTGTTGCAGGTTTTGGACGACGGGCGCATCACCGATTCGCAGGGCAGAACCGTGGACTTTAAAAATACAATCATCATCCTCACTTCCAATTTGGGTTCCTCCTATCTTTTGGACGGAATCGATGAAAACGGGGAAATCAGCGACGACGCAAAAGAAAAAGTTTCCCAGCTTTTAAAAAGCAGCTTCCGACCGGAATTTTTAAACCGTTTGGATGAGATTGTCTACTATAAACCTCTTACAAAAGACAATATTACAAAGATCATTGATCTGCTGATTTCGTCCCTTGCGGAAAGATTGAAAGACAAACAGCTGAAACTTTCCATTACTCCTCTTGCAAAAGATCTCATCATCGAAAACGGATATGACCCTGTTTACGGCGCCCGTCCTTTAAAGAGATATCTGCAAAGCAAAATCGAAACCATGATTGCAAAAACCATTCTCGAAAAGGATTTGCAGGCCGGAAACACCATTGAGATCGGCGCGAAAAACGGAGATTTTACGATTTCCATCCTATAATCGCATGGCGCTGTCCTATACGCAAAAAATAACAATCGCTGACCCTGCGCAGCTGTCGCGGCAGCATTTAATAGCCAAAAAGCGGCGGAACAAATCTTGTTCCGCCGCTTTTTTTGTTTCAGTCTATGTTTTTACCTTTGCTTTTTGTCTGCCGCTCGGGTTTTCCCTTTCCGTGAGTGTTTATGCTAAAATGTTGGGTGACGGCAGCGAATTATTGCAAGGATCGATTGTACTTTTCTACGATGCTTTTTACAAGTCTTATCCTGTCCATTGTCCCGAACGATGCCATTTCGTCGCTGATCCCCAAAATCAGTTTCGGAGCAAACAGACGGATCACTTCTTCCGTCTGACGGATCAGATCCTCTTCCGTAAAAGGTTGGGCAAACAAAATCGCCGCGATCCCGTCCAACAAAAACATCTGATCACCCAACGCCTCTTTTACTTCTTCCAGCGTAACGTCGCCCTGCGGCTTCGGCGTGATTGCCTCTATTCCGTCCAGTGTCGTCTGCTTTGCATACTTTAAAATGGATTTTGTGTCGCCGTCCCAATGGGAAAAGACAAATTTTCCCGCTTTGTGCAGTTTTTCCGTTCTATGTATATACGCGGGCAGAATAAATTCCTCAAAATACTCGTCGGGAAGCAGCGCGCAATGCAAATTATCCCCGAAATTGACGAAACGGATCGGCAGGCGGTTCAACACGTCGATATAGCGGTCATGGCTTTCGTTCAGCGCGGCAAAATACCGCCGCATCGCCTCGGGAGTATCCGCCAGCGCATACGCTGTATTTTCCACGCCCATCGTATCCAAATACGCGTGCTGGATCGTCGTTCTCGGAAGGAATACGGAAGGCGCACCCATCTTCCCCCATTCGGCGCGCACTCGTTGAAATGCCCCGTCGTCATACGCCCAGTCGCTCGCCTGTTCATAGTATGTATAAATCTTTAAATCTTCTTCCGTTTCGATCCACCATTTCGAAAAAAATTCACCGCCATTGGAATTGTTCGTGCGGAGCCGCGCCGTTATCTCGCCGAGCGGCGTGCGGATCCCGAGCTCCCGTTCCAGAGGGCTGATCTGCCTGGAAAAATGCTGAATCTTTTTTTCATCCACGACTCTGCAGATACAGGCGTTGTAATCATAGACGCGGTTGCAAATATCCAATCTCTTATAGATATCGCTGAGGCGGCAGCCTTCAAATTCACCCAAAGATTGCTTTGCAAAAATTTTATCGCTGTACCAGCAAAGGATCCGCGGCTGCCATAATACTTTGCCGCCCGCCTTGCCGTCAATGACGTCATAGGAAAATTGTTCCCAATCCGTATTCTCCATTGTAACTCCCCCTCCTTATAAATTATAAAATATCATCAATAAAAGATAAATTTTATAAATTTGATAAGTAAAAGATCTCGTCCTGCGTCAGGTTTCGTACTTTTCCTCGTTGAAGAGAACCGAGCCCGAGGTCCCCGATCTTGATCCGCTTTAAAAATACGACTTGTTTTTGAACGAATTCAAACATGCGGCGAACCTGCCGATTGCGCCCTTCGTGAATGGTCACATGGAGTTTTGTAAAATCCTTGTCCGTTTCGATTACTTTTATTTTGCTCTTTTTTGTCAATACGCCGTCCAGCTCCACGCCCGCACGCAGGCGGTTGAGCGCCGCATCCGTGATCGAGCCTTCAATTTTAACCAGATATGTCTTAGCGATTTCGTTGCGCGGATGCGTCAAACGAAAGGCGAGCTCCCCGTCGTCTGTAAACAGCAATAATCCTTCGGAATCATAATCCAGACGCCCTACGGGAAAAACGCGGCCCACACCCGAAGGCAACAGCTCCATCACCGTTTTTCGCCCCTTTTCATCACTGACAGAACAGATATATCCCTTCGGCTTATTCATCATCAGATAATGTTTTTCCGCACTATGCGAAACGGCAACGCCGTCCAACAGAACACTGTCCGTGTCCTTGACGTCGTCGCCGAGCTTTGCCACGATCCCGTTGATCGTTACTCTTTTCTCTTCAATGATCTTGTCGCAGCCGCGCCGGCTGGCAATTCCGCATTCCGCCAAATATCGATTGATCCGCATACTATTTATCCCTTTGCAATATTTTCCGTAAAATGTCAATATAACTCTTTTTTACTTCTTCTATACTAACGATTTTTTCGGAAAAAAGCAACTGATTTTCAAGGTAAATATTGACGCAGCCGATTTCCTGTCCTGCTTGTACAGGCAGGCAAATTTTTATCGGAATGTCCTCTTCAATTCGGATCTTTTCCGCTTCGCCGCTTTGTAAGGGGTACGAAAAATCACGTTTGCCGCAAGCGCAGACTGTTTTTCCTTTTATGTCTGTCCGGATCCTTTTTTTATACTCCGAGCCGCGAAAGAGAACTTGCATCGTATAGTTTGAAAAGGCATCTTCCAACAAATATGCGCTTCGCTCATACATATCGGGACTGTTTAAAACAACGCTGACGATCTGCATACCGTTTCGCGTCGCGGACGTTACAAGACATCTACCCGCGGCTTTGGTATACCCCGTCTTGACCCCGTCCGCTCCCTGAAAAAAGGCGAGCATCTTGTTTTTATTTTTTAAAACGCGCACATAGCCGCAACCGCCGTCCGCAATCGTATACGTCGATGCGGAAACAATTTTTTTAAACGTATCGTTTCGGAGCGCATAGGCCGCTATTTTCGCAAGATCCAAAGCCGTAGTTTCATGCCCCTCCTGCGGCAAACCGTGCGGATTACAGAAATGACTGTGCTGCGCGCCGATTTGAGCCGCCCGCTCATTCATGACTTTCGCAAAAGCCTCGATGCTGCCGCTGTGATACAGAGCGAGCGTTTCGGCGCAATCGTTCCCGGAGCGAAGCATAAGCCCGTATAAAAGATCCTGCACCGTCAGCGTTTCTCCTGCGACCAAATAAATGCTGGAGCCTTCTACCCCGACGCTCTTTTGCGTAACTTTTACAACGTCCTGTAAATTACAATCTTCAATGATAATGATCGCCGTCAGGATTTTCGTCGTGCTTGCCATCGGCAAAATTTTATCTTCCTGCCGCCCGTACAACACTCTGCCGCTTGCCACCTCCAAAACCGCTTCGCCGGCGGAAGCCTGCGGCGCTTGAGCTCCTCGTGCCGATACTGCTGTAAACGAAAATGCCAAAAACATAGAAACAATCAAGAGCGGAAGAACATATTTTAGTTTGTAAAATCGTTTGACTGCCATACCTTTCCCTTAATTTTTATGCTGAAAAGAGTTCAAAAAATCGGAAGTCTTTTCGATGAGATTATCGATCGGATCTTCGCCCGCATGGATATAACGGCAAGTTTTCCCGTCGTCCAACAGAAAGCCTGCCGGTTTTAAAGATACAACGGCTCCGCTTCCGCCCGCGAACGGAACATTTTCTCCTTCTTTAATAACCTTTATTTCTCCTATGTCGCCGCCGCCGGACAAATATCCCATCGTTACCTTTGATATGGGAATCACTTGAAATCCGCTTGCCGTAAGGATCGGCGTTCCGATCACCGTATTGACGTCGACCAAATCGTTCAGATTATGGATCGATTTTTCCACTAGTTCATTTACTTTTTTGTTTTTTTCGCTCATATTCCGCTACCTTTTCCAACAATTTTTGCAGCAATATCTTGATTGCCGCAATGATCAGAATTAAAAAATTAAACATAAGAACAGCGCGCAAACTTACCTTTAACAGCGTTTCCGCTTCGCGCAGCAATATATCGCTTTTAAATGATGCGCTCTTTTTCTTTACATGAAGATAGGACGATACGATCGATGACACGATCTGCACCGCCGCCGCTGCATACATTGCATAGCCGGGCGCTTCTTCAATGCCGAGTTCGATGACCTGGCTGTACGCAAACAGATAGAAGCCCTTCGTAATTTCAAACTTTTTTCGCGTATTGATGATCTCGTTAAACGGCAAAAGCGCCGCTGTCTTTTTTGTCAGATGAAAAGCAATCCCTTCATCGTAGATCGTGGCATACCCGCCGTACACTTTAAAAATATGATACACCGATAACGAAAAATATATTTTTTTCGCCTTAACATCACAAAAAACATTGACCGTCAAAAACACCGGGAACAGGAAAAATATGACGCATACAAAAACGATCAATATCCATACTCCATCCATTTCTCGCTGTTCCCCTTATTGTTTCATCGTTTAATAATTCCAGTTTTGTGCCAATTCCCGCAGCGAATCAAAATATCCGCTTTTTAAAACGCTTTCGTTCGCCAATAGATCGATCGTATCGATCTCGATATTGTTTTTATAGATAGTAACGCATCCGACGCGCTGCCCCTTCACGACGGGCGCTTTGACGGAATCTGTCGACGCTTCCCAGAAAATGTCTTCCGTATCATCCCTTTTACAGAACACAAATCCCGCTCTTGCAGGACATACCGCTATTTCTTTTTTCTTACCGCCCTTTACGATACACCGTACATCCTTCAAAACGCCCTCTTCCAACACCGCTTTGCTTGTATAATTTGCAAATACATAATCGAACATTTCTTTTACGGCTTCAAAACGCGATTTGCTGTCCTTTGCGCCGATCACAACCGAAACTACGCGCATATTTCCACGCAACGCGGATGCGGCAAGACAAAATCCCGCCTCGGCCGTATATCCCGTCTTTCCGGCATCGCAGCCGTGATAGGTCCGTATCATTTTATTCGTATTGGCCATTTCCGTCACGCGATCCCCTTTGTGCCGGATCGTATCCATCCAAATCTTGCTGAACGCAAAGTATTCTTGATGGTGCAATAGTTCCGACAGCATGATCGCAACATCGCGTGCACAGGAATACTGCCCCTGTTTGGGAAGACCGGTGCAATTTACAAAAAACGTATCTTCCATTCCGAGATTTTTGGCACGTTCATTCATTTTCCGCACAAAAACTTCTTCGCTGCCGGACAGACGCTCCGCCATTGCAACGCAGGAATCGTTCGCTGACGCAATGCAGATGCTTTTGATCAGATCTTCCGCTTTATACAGCCCTCCTGCTTCCAGAAAAACTTGCGAGCCGCCCATACCGCTCGCCGTTTCGCTCACCGGTATTTCTTCCGAAAGTTTTAAATTTCCTTTCTCCACTTCGTCAAAGCATACAATTAAAGTCATTATCTTACACATACTCGCGATCGGAAGATGTTTCTTGGCATCTTTCGCATACACTTCACTGCCGCTGTGCCAATCGCATACGTAGGCTGCTTTGCAATCTTTCGCAAAACCGTTTTCCTGTTCCGCAGTTTCCGCAAATACCGGAAGAACGCTGCTCATCATGCAAACAGCCGCAATAAAAAATAAAAGCATAACTCGTTTCATAGTTTACCTCTCCTATGTCCGTTATGCTCTTATTTTTTGTAATGATGATTTATTTTATACAAATTTCTGCATTCTTTCAGAAAGATTTTTCAGCCAATCTCTTCTCATTCCGAAAGGACGCTGTACAAAAGTTTGGAAAAAAGCTCCTCGCGTCTGTTGGATTCCTGCAACACGTCTTCATGACGGATTTTTCCCGAAAAGAGCCCTGCGCCCATATTGGTGATACAAGATATCCCCGCCACTTTCATCGCAAGATAACGAGCATAAATTGCTTCCAAAACCGTGCTCATTCCAACCGCATCCGCGCCGAGCTTTTGAAAAGCGCGGATTTCGGCAGGCGTTTCAAACGACGGGCCTAAAACTTGCAAATAAACACCTTCATGCACCGGTATTTCGAGCTCTTTGCATTTTTCGATAATTTGTTTTCGGAAATCCCCGTCGTACACTTCGCTCATATCGACAAAAACAGGCCGATCTTCTCTCGGCGCAACACCGATCAACGGGTTACGACAGGTCAAATTGATATGATCCTTCAATACCATCAAATCTCCCGGCGAAAAAGCCATATTCAGTCCGCCTGCCGCATTTGTCAAAAATACCGCCTTCGCACCGAGTTCGTAGGCGATGCGGATCGGCAATACGATCTCTGCCGCCGATCTTCCCTCATACATATGAAATCTGCCCTGCACGATCAGAATCCGCTTTCCGCCGATACTGCCAAGCAAAAAATTTCCCGCATGCCCGGCAACACCGCATACAGGCATCTCTTCCAGCGCAGAATACGGTATTTTTACGCAGTTTTCCAAAAACTTAGACACTCCGCCCCAGCCGCTGCCTAAAACCAGACATATATCCGCTTTTGCGTCTGTCCGCTCTAAGATCTGCCGAACGATTTTTTGCGCGACAGCTTCCGTATCAAATTCCATTTGCATCCTCCTCTTTCTCGATCGCGTCCCATAAAAGGGATTTCTCTTTTAATTGAAAAGCTCGCAATATAAAATCCGCAATACAATCAAATCCTTCAATCGTTCCTAAATTTTGCGATCGGATTCCCTTACCATATAGGAGCAAGGGCACATATTCGCGGGAATGATCGGTCGATTCCGTCGTTGGATCGCAGCCGTGATCTGCCGTGATGATCATTCTGTCATCGCCGCGCAAGGCATTTTCAAATGCCAAAAGCGCTGTATCGATCTCCCGCAATGCCCTAGCATAGCCCTGAACGTCGTTCCGATGGCCGTACAGCATATCCGTATCCACAAGATTAGCAAAAACAAGCCCGCTTTCGACCGTTTCGCAACATTCTTGTATCGCCTGAATGCCTTCCGTATTGTTTCCGGTATGAATGCTCTTCGAAATTCCTCTGCCGCAAAACAAATCGTTGATCTTTCCGATCGCGGCGACAGGTACGCCGCCGCGTTTTAATTCGTCCAGCATCGTTGTCCCGGGCGGTTCCAGCGCATAGTCCTTTCTGTCCTCCGTGCGCGTAAATTTACCGCCCTCGTGAATAAACGGACGTGCAATCACTCTACCTACCGCCCAATCGCCCGTCATGATTTCTCTTGCCGCTTCGCAAATCGTATATAATCTTTCCAGAGGGGTAACCGACGTGTCCGCCGCGATCTGCAAGACCGAGTCCTGCGAAGTATATATAATCGGTTTTCCCGTCCGCAAATGAAGCGGCCCTAACCGCTGAATGATCTCCGTGCCGGAAGCGATTTCATTGCCGATAAATTGCACTCCCGCTTCCTTTTCCAAAGCGGAAACGATTTCCGGCGGAAATGTTTTAAAGATCCTGTACGGCCGTTTTAAAACAAGCCCCGCAATTTCAAAATGCCCGGCCGTCGTATCTTTTGCATACGTTTTTTCCTTCAAACGGGCATAGACGCCTTTTGGCGCCTTCTCTTTTTGAATACTGTTTCCGTTTGGAAATACTTTTGCTACGCCATCAATATTATTGAGTCCGAGCCTTGCCATTTCGGGAAGCCGAAGCCCCGTCTTGAAAACAATATTTCCGTACGTATCCGAACCCCCATCGCCGAATTCCGCCGCATCCGGAAGCGCACCGATTCCGAAACTATCGATCACAATCAAAAATATACGCATCTTCTTTTCCTCTGTTTTTATTGTAACACAGTTTTGCAAAGTTGAAAAGAACTTTTTCATTTTTCTTAAAAATCAAGCGGCAGGCGCAAATATTTTGCGCCTGCCGCTGCAATAAACCGACTTTGGTAATCGGTGTACACTTTTCTTTACTTTTTTGAAAATACACTTTTCGTCCGATCGAACTTTTTTCGCGCTCTACCGCCGCTACTCAAATACCAAAATTGCCGATTTTATGAAATATTCAAGCACAAAAGGCTAATTCCCCAACATATTTTCAATTCCGATGCCGTAGCCCCTTGTCGGATCATTTAAAAAGACATGGGTCACCGCGCCGATCAGTTTTCCGTTCTGCACGATGGGGCTTCCGCTCATCCCCTGTACAATACCGCCAGATTCTTCCAGCAGTCGCTTATCCGTTATTTTTAACACAAAATTTTTATTCTGCTTATGCGATTTGTCCACCTTTATGATACTGACTGAATATTCAACGGGCTTTATGCCGTCTATTGTCGTATAAATGCTCGCCTTCCCCGCTTGCGCATCGAAGGAAACAGGAATCGACTGAAATTCTTTAGTGTCGATGTCCGTATTGAAATTTCCGTAAATCCCGGACTCACAGTTTTTATCCGCGACCGCGATACTTTTATCGTTCAAAAACAAACCTTTTAATTCGCCCGCTTTTCCCCGTTCACCGCGGACTACGTTGACGATACTCGCGCGGAAAATTTTTCCCTGATTGACGTCCATCAATTTTCCGTCTTCCCCCGCAACGGGATGTCCGAGAGAACCAAAGCGCAGCGAACCCTTTTCAATATATGTTACCGTACCGATTCCGGACACGCTGTCCCGTATCAAAACTCCTAATTTATATTTTCCGCTGACAGCATCCTTCGCCGGAATTATCTCTTTTTTCTGCTTTTCGCTGCCTTGCCGCACGACCAATTCGACCTTTCTGCCGTTAAAAGTCGATAAAACGCTGTCGATATCCTCCGCCGATCCGATTTTGATGCCGTTAAAACTGATGATGATTTCACCGAGATTCAATCCCGCATCTTTGGCTGGACACGCCGTACCGTCCTCCGTCAAAACCTCACAGATACCGACGACCTGCGCACCGCCTAATCCCAAAGTAAACCCTGCCGGCATACCGCCCAAATATACTTCTGTCTGCTGTGCCGATGCGCCGAAAACAAAGCCTGGATAACAAGCGAGCAATAACAAAACAGAAAAAACAATTAGAAATTTATTTTTCAGCTTACGCATTTTTCCCCTCCGAATACCGTATGTTCTTACTTTGTGCTACTTTCCGCAAGAATATTCGGAGAAATTTTTTCCATGAAACTATCTTTTTTCGTATAGTTTTGATCAATATTTTGCCTTCGATTTCCCTCTTTCATGCAAGCCTTGCATTGATTTTTCTTTTAGGATCGACTGCGGCCGCGCCGCGATGATACAATGCAAAAGCGGAGGCTTTTTTACAAAAGCTTCCGCTTGATTTCACTGCATTTTTTTATCAGTTCTAAAGAGAGAGACTGCGCCGCTGCGCTGTCGCCCCCGCCCAAAAGACGAATGATCTCCTTCTGTTTCCCCGCCGCATCGAGAGCCTCGATTTCCGTAAGCGTCTTATCGTCCTGCGTTTGTTTTTTGAAAAGGCGGTAATTTGAATCCGCCATCGCCGCTATTTGCGGCAAATGCGTAACCGCCAAAATCTGTTTCTGACGGGCTATATCGGCAAATTTTTCCGCTACCGTCATGGCCGTCGCTCCGCTGATACCGGCATCGATTTCATCAAAAATATAGGTTGAAATATCGTTCGTATCGGAAATGCGCGTCTTAATTGCCAACATGAGCCGGCTCATCTCTCCGCCGCTGATAACTTTATTTAAAGGCTTTAACGGCTCCCCGGCATTGGCCGAAAACAAAAAGCGCATCGTATCCATTCCGTCCGAATTCGCTTTTAAAACGTCCGCTTCACCGTAAGCATCAAACTCGGCGCAAAACTGCGCGGCAGGTATGTTTAAAGTCTTTAATTCTTTGGTAACTCTTTCACAAAAATCCTTTCCCGCTTTTTTGCGAAGCTCCGTCATCTTTTGGCACACGGAATAAATCGATACCGTGTTTTTGTTCAGCAGTGCCGAAAGTTTAGCAAATTCTTCATCGCAATGCGATAAAAGCTGAAACTCTTCTTCAATGCGGTCCCTGTAAGTAAAAATCTGCTCGATTGAATTCCCGTATTTCTTCTTTAAGGAACGAATCAAATCCAAACGGCTTTCCGTCTCCTCCCTGTCCGCTTCGTCAAAATTTAACGATTCCAGACAAGAATTCAAAGAATAGGCAATATCTTCCGCTTCCGTCGCTACACTGTCCAGCCGCTCTTGCAGCGATCGATATTCCTCGTCATACTCTCCGATGTCCGACAAAGAATGTACGGCGCTGTTCAAACAATCGATGCCAGCGTTTTCTCCGTTCAAAGATTCCGCCGCATCCGAAAGCGAGCGAAGGATCTTTTCCATATTCGCATACAGCATCTTTTTTGCTAAAAGGATCTCCTCTTCGCCTTCTTTTAACTGCGCGCGCTCGATTTCGTCGAGCTGATACTGCAAAATATCCAGCCGACGTCCCCGCTCCGCCTCGTCTCCACCGAGCGATTTCAAATTTTCTTTGTATTCCTTTTGTTTCTCCAAAAAACTGCCGAGCTGTTTTTTCAAACATTGTAAAGGCTCTCCGGCCGCTTTATCCAGCAATCGCAGCTGATTCGCTTCGCTTAAAAGATAAAAATGTTCGCTCTGGCCGTGCACGTCCACTAAATATTGCGTTATCTTTCGCAGCATCGCCGAATTAACGCTGCAACCGTTTACTTTAATATCGCCTCGCCCGTCCTGCCGAAACTTCCGCGCAATCAGTACCGATTCATCGCAGTCGATATCCATATCTTTCAGCACATCAAAGACCGGATTTGTCTCCTGTGGCCGAAATACCGCCGTTACGCTGCATTCCGACTCGCCAAAACGGATCATCGTTTTGTCCGCCTTCGCTCCCAGTACAAAATTTATGCTGTCTAAAAGGACAGATTTTCCCGAACCCGTCTCTCCGGACAAAACATTCAATCCCTCTTCAAATTCAATTTCCGCCCTCTCTATCAGCGCGACGTTTTTTACAATCAGTTTTTCAAGCATATTTATTTCAAAAACTCATTCAATTTTTCAACGACGATCACAGCTTTTTCTTCGCTTTCCGCAACGATAAGCAGCGTGTCGTCTCCCGCGATCGATCCGACGATTTCCGGGAAATTTAATTTATCGACGATCATACCTGCGTTGCTGCCGTTGCCGCGAAGCGTCTTGATGACTACTTGATTCATCGCATAGCGGATCGACAATACGCACTCGCGGAACAAATTGTGCATTTTCGGCGAAATTTTATTGTTGCCTTCATCTATATACGCGTATTTATATTTTTTTTCGACGCCCGCCACTTTAAACAGGCGCAGTTCCTTAATATCCCGCGATACGGTCGCCTGCGTAACGCTGTAATTCCGTTTATTCAGTTCGGCGCATAACTCTTCCTGCGTTTCGATTTCCTGCTTGGAAATGATCTCCAAAATCGCCGCCTGCCTGCCGCTTCTCATCATACCCACCTCAAATGCTCCATTTATTTAATTTAAATAACAGCCGATCAAAAAAATTGCTGTCCTTATTTTTGACAAATTCGACGCAGAAATCCGCCTTCTTCAAAATCACCCGATCTTTCGGTCCCAGCGAATCGGTAAATGCGCCGTCGCAATACAGCACGACTTGTCCTTCCTGCGAAAGTTTTACCTGCATGACGCTCGTATCCGCATACACGATCGGTCTGTTGTGCAGCGAATGCGCGCAAACGGGCGTCAGACAAAAAGCCTCAATGTTCGGCGTCAGAATCGAACCTCCTGCCGACAAAGAATACGCCGTCGAGCCCGTAGGCGTACTGACAATGATGCCGTCCCCGACAAAATCGTCCACTTTTTTTCCGTCGATCTCCGCCGTGATCGCCACAACGTTGCTGTCGGTTATGCCGTCATATCTGCGCTGAAAAACGGCATCGTTCAACGCATAGTGTGTGCTACCGTTGACCGAAATCTCCAATACGCTTCGTTTTTCCACCGAAAAACCGTTCGTCAGCAACTCAAAGGCGGCATTTGCCTGCTCCCCTTCGAATTCCGTCAAAAAGCCCAACGTTCCCGCGTTGATGCCTAAAATCCGTATGCCTTGCCTTCCTGCCGCAACCGAAACGCGCAATATCGTCCCGTCGCCGCCCAACACGATCACAACGTCAACGTCCCGAATTTCTTCTATACCGTTAAAAACCGTATAACAAATCTCGGACTTTGAAAAATATTGAAGCAACTCTTTTTCAATCGATAAAAACTTTTTACTTGTTTGATTGCAATAAATTCCGACTCTCATGAATTTATTATACAATATTTTATACATTTATGCAAACATTTATCTGATTTTTTCCGTACTTTCCTCTCCAGAATAAAGCCTGTGCAAGAAATGTTGCCGCCGCAATCTCTCGCGCGGATCCCACCGCTTTTCCCTTTATAATCAAAGAGCCGTTCCATAGACGGCCTGTGCGGCGGATCCTTTTACGGATATAAACGGTTATATAAAAAAGGTTGGCAACTGTTTTTTTGCCAACCTTTTTTTTATTTTTTAATCGATAGAATAATTTAACCGATATACTGTTTTAAAAGTTCTACCGTGTTTTTGGAGAAATCATTCATTTCTTCCGGCGCAAGTTTTTTATAGGAAAGCATCGCCAAATAATACACTTGGTTTGCGACAAAGCTCTTCTTGTCCTCGCTCAAGGAAACAAAGGACGCAATGACCGGATTCGCCGTATTCAATACGATCGTCATGTCGCGATCGGTATCCGCCCCCGCTAAACCGTAAAACGCATTCATCTCGCCGAATCTGCGTGAAAATTCAGCCACGTTGATAACAGCCGGTATGTCTGCGCTCTTAAATTTTTCTGCTTTTACGGCGATCTGCGTGTTTTTCAAAGCAGCCTTAAACGATTCTTCCAGCTCCTTTGCGTCCGCCTTTTCTCCGTCGGCTTTCAATGCCGCATCCACATCGGCGTCGATCCGCAGGAATTGGTACTTTCCCGTTTCCTTGTATTCCAAATAACTGATAAAGTGCGGATCGATAAAAGTATCGCATACGATGGCATTGAGTCCTGCCGACCGAAACATATTGATATACTGCGCCTGCCCGACTTCATCGGAAACATAATAAATCTTAACGGGCTCTTTCTTGTCCTTTTCTCCGCCCTGTCCTTCCGCCGTTTGCGTCTGGGTTTCCCCGTCCGCTCCTTTTTCCGGCTCCTTGATCCCGGCAAACGCTTCCAGCGTCTGATACTTTCCGTTTAGATCCTTAAAAATGACGCAATCTTTTACTTTTGAATAAAAATCTTCATCTTTCAGACAGCCGAGTTTTACAAAAACCGAAAGATCGCTCCACGATTTTTCAAATTTTTCCTGATCCGTCTTATACAGACCTGTCAGTTTATCCGCAACTTTTTTCGTAATGTGCTTGGAAATTTTTTGCACCTGACGATCGTTTTGCAGGAAACTTCTGGAAACGTTGAGCGGAATATCCGGACAGTCGATGACGCCTTTCAGCAGCAATAAATATTCCGGAATCACTTCCTTGATATTATCCGCTATAAATACCTGATTGCAGTACAGCTTTACCTGCCCTCTTTCCAATTCTACTTTGTTTTTTACTTTCGGAAAATACAAAATTCCCTTTAAACGGAACGGATATTCCATATTCAAATGGATCCAAAACAAAGGATCGCTATAATCATGGAATGTATTGCGGTAAAATTCTTTGTACTCCTCGTCCGTGCAGTCTTTGGGATTTTTCAAATACAAAGGCTGCGTCGTATTCAATACTTTGTCATCTTTGCCCGTATAATTTAAGTAAATGGGATACGGCATAAACGCGCAGTATTTTTCGATCAACCCGCGGATCGTACCTTCTTCCAGAAATTCTTTCTCTTCCGTAGCAATATGCATGACAATTTTTGTTCCGCGATCCTGCTTGTCGCACTCTTCGATCGTATATACATTTTCGCCGTCGGACGCCCAATGAACGCCCTGCGCGCCCTCTCTGTAAGATTTTGTAAAAATTTCAATGTTTTCCGAAACCATGTAGGCGGAATAAAAGCCAAGCCCGAAATGTCCGATAATTCCGTCGCCGCCAGCCTTTTCGTATTTGGAAACAAAATCCGCAGCGCCCGAAAAAGCTATCTGCGTAATGTATTTTTCGACTTCCTCTTCGGTCATTCCGATGCCGTTATCTTCGACCGTCAAAGTTTTCGCATCTTTATCTATGAAAATCTTGATAGAAAACTCGCTTTCATCCGCATTCGCTTCGCCCATCGAAATCAGCTTTTTATATTTTGTGATCGCATCGATGCCGTTTGCTACGATCTCTCTCAAAAAAATGTCCTTGTCTGAGTACAGCCATTTTTTTATGATCGGCATCATGTTTTCACTTGAAATCTGAATATTCCCTTGTTTAACCATAATTTTACCTCCATATAATCAAAAGCCCCGCTTGTTGCGGGGCTTGGTTTTATTTAGTCGTTATTTTTGTTTTGCAACATTTCAGCGATCGAAGCACCACCCAAGCCGCCTTCCGTCCATTCTCTGAACTCATCGTCCTCTTTATTCTCTCTGGGCTGACGAGGCTTTCTTGCCTTACGTTCACCGTGATCTTCGTTCGCGGTATTTTCACGGCGAGGTCTCACCTTCGTAACTTCCGGTTCCGGCAACAGAGCCTTGATAGACAGCGTCATCTTCTTGTTTGCAGGATCCAAAACAAGGATCTTCGCGTCTACTTCTTCGCCGATATTCAAAACGGAAGTCGGATTTTCCAGCCATTCATGCGAAATCTGCGAAACGTGAACCAATCCGTCCACACCGTTTTCAATTTCAACAAACGCGCCGAAAGGTACGATACGGACAACTTTTCCGTGAACAACGTCGCCTTCCGCATATTTTTCTGCCACAAGATCCCACGGCTGCGGTTGCAACTGTTTATAGCCGATCGAAACCTTCTTGTTTTCCGCATCGATCTTCAAAACTTTGAACTGATATTTTTTGCCGATTTCAAGAACATCCGTAACGTTCTTCGCGCCGGACCAGGAAAGATCCGAAATGTGCGCAAGGCAGTCAAATCCATTTACGGAAACAAATGCGCCGAAGTTTGTCACGCGCTCCACTTTTCCTTCCACCACGTCACCGACGTTGATGGTCGCAAAAAACTCGGATTCCTTTTCCGCTTTTGCCTGTTCTCTCGCCGCCTTTTCTTCTTCCAAAATCACGCGCTGCGAAGCGATGATCTCTTTCTTCCTGTCAGACTTTTTAATTTCAAGAGCTTTCAGACGAAGCTTCTTGCCGACATATTTATCGAGCTCTTTCACATAGCCCATGCGGATTTCTTTCGCGGGAACAAAAACCGAATAGGTTCCCATCGTAGCCGTCAAGCCGCCTTTGTTAAAGCCGGTACAGGTCACGTCAAACTCTTCTCCGTTGCTGATCGCTTCAATTTTGCCCTCTTCCTCTTTCAGCTGGGCAATGATCTTTTGAGAAAGTTTTACGGGATTAGCGGAAGATACGACCATCACTTCGATCTCGTCGCCGATCTTTGCCGTATAATCCTCTTTCTTGTATTCTTCGCAGTCAATTTCATCCTTTTCCAAAAGGATCTCCTTTTTGAAGAACGGTAACAACACAGCCACGCCTTCGTCCGAAGCCGAAGAAATTATTGCAGTAACAAGCTGCCCCTTCTTTAATTTTGACTGTCCGTTATCCATCTGTGCAACGACTTCATCCATTTCGTTCGCTGCTTTCACTTCTGTGTTGTTTTCCATCTTAAAAAGAACCTCCTGCGTTTGCGTGTGCGGAGTTGAAGCTCCGGACACAATCCCTACATTTTTAAATTTTTTTATTGTTTGAACTTGAAAGTCATTCGAATCGGAAAGCCGATAAACATTGGCGCAGTTCGCTTTGCAGATCTCATACAGCTTATTTGTATTGCTGCTGTTTAACCCGCCGATCACGATCATCGCATCGCATTGTTTTGACAGCTCCGCCGCTTCTCTCTGACGCTCCTTAGTAGTATAACAAATTGTTTTAAAAATCTCAACTGTTTTTCCGCAAACTTTTTCAATATTTTTAATAATTTTTTCAAATTTTTCTTCCGAATAGGTCGTTTGCACAACT
The DNA here is from genome assembly GCA_949283775.1 of uncultured Bacillota bacterium. GTDB lineage: Bacteria > Bacillota > Clostridia > Christensenellales > Borkfalkiaceae > Borkfalkia. The sequence continues at coordinate 10,473 of CASDTU010000046.1, read as the reverse complement.
ACAACGGGGTTTTTATCTTTCAGAAAAGAAAAATCTTGCGTTTTGTCATCCACTACATACGCTTCGCTTCTGCACCAGCCGCAGATCCCGATCACCTCCGGATGCGTCTTTTCGCCGACTACAACGATCGGCCTCCCTTCCGCCGAACACGTGCGCACAATTTCCTGCGTATGTTTTACAAAAGGACAGGTACAGTCGATCACTTTTAATCCGCGCTCTTCGCACTGCTTATAAATTTCTTCGCCGACTCCGTGCGAACGCAGTATCAGCGTCGCACCGTTCGGAACGGACGAAACGCTCTCCACCGTTTGAATCCCCCTCTTTTTCAACGCTTCCGAAACCGAAGGATTATGAATCAGTTCTCCCAAAATATAGACATTTTCAGGTTCAATCCGCAGCGCCGTATCCACCGCATTTTGAACGCCTTTGCAAAAGCCGCTGCTCTTTGCTATCGTGACCTTCATCCGCCCCTCTCTGTCAACTTATTTTTCAACAATCCGTGCGACTTCAAAATTTTTCCGCCGCAGCCTATGTTTAAACCTTTTCCGCTTCGCCTATTTCAAAATCACTTTTTTCTGCTCTCTTTGCATCGCTTTCTTCTGCAAAACTGCACGAATGATCGTCCCTACAAAAATAGCGTATCGCAACGCACAAATTTAAAAACGATGCATCAAATTTTACAATCTGTTCTTTCCGCTGTTCGTTTCACGTTGAAAAATTTTACAATCTACACGAGCCGCCGAAAATATTGAAAACGCAAACGACGCATCGAAACGAAAAACAATGCAATCCTTTTGTTTTCGACTCTCATTTTTGCTTTCGCTTTTGCTTTTTCAACTGTTTTTTCTCTTCCTGCCTGCGAATATAGTCATGCTTCGTAAAGAGCATCTTTTCCCGTATGATCGCTTCCGCGGCTTCATAATCTTCCGCAGTCATTTTTTGATCATAAAATTCCGACAGATCGATCGCGTCCCCGACAATGATCTTTGTCCGCCGGAACAATCTGGTCTTATGCAGACACATGACCGGATAAATAGGCACTTTCGCCTTGATCGCAAACAAAGCCGCACCGCCCTTCAGCGGCAAAAGCTCTTCCTTTGTGCGGTTTCGCGTGCCTTCGGGAAACATACTGATCTTCTCACCCTTTTTCAGATAGCGCAGCGCAGTCATGATCGCTTTTGCGTCCTGTCCGTCCCTGCTGACCGGAATCGCCTCGATTTTATCGCTGAGATAGCCTAAAAACTTACTTTTGTACAATTCCTGCTTCGTGATAAAATGAACTTTTTCTTTGGTCGTGCAGGCCATATGCACGATATCCCAAATTCTGTAATGATTTCCGACTAAAATACACGGCCCGTCTTTCACCTTTTCCTTTCCGATCAGTTTGTACGGAAATACGATCTGAATAAAAAAGTTCAAAACTTTTTTCATAAAATTATAAGATAACATTACTTTTTCCCTTCCCTTTTCTGCCGAACTGCTGCGGCAAGCTCCGAAAATATTTTAAAGCGACGCAAAAATTTATACTGCGATCACCGACAAAAATCCCAAAGTCATACCTGACACAGAATCCTTCCTGAGTCGATTTATTTTATAAAACGCACAATCCGCCGCAAATCTTGAAATTATCTTCAATACAGCACTTTATAAAATATGCCCTTGACCGGCTATAAAAACCGCCATTGAGTGGCTATAAAAACCGCCATTGACCGAAAAATTGCACAGCCTGCTAAAAATGCGATTTATTTTTTTCCTGTTTTTTTACTGGATCTTTTTAGATTTTTTCCTGTATTTTTTTCTTTATGCAGGAAAGAACTTGGTCAATATCCATATCAGAAGTATCAATTTCGATCGCGTCTTTTGCCTTGCATAACGGAGAGATCGCGCGCGTCGAATCGTTCTTGTCGCGCTCTTCGATCTCTTTTTTAAGGTCATGGATGTTGACGTCATACCCTTTGGCGATCAGCTCGGCATAGCGGCGCTTGGTGCGAACCTCGACCGAAGCGGTAACGTAAAACTTAAACGTAGCATTCGGCAAAACTACGGAACCGATATCTCTGCCGTCCAAAACGCAGGACATTTTATCCGCAATGAGCCGCTGCATCGCCACCATTTTTTCTCGCACAAAACCGTACGCGGAAACAGCCGAAGCCGCCATGGATACTTCCGGTTTTCGGATCTCTTCCGAAACGTCTTGCCCGTTTAAAATCGTGTGCTGAGCGCCGTCCCGATACTGAATATCCAAATTCATCGAATCGATCTGTCGCCTTGTGTTTTCCTTGTCTGTAACAGAAAATCCATGCGAAATCACCTGCAAAGCACAGGCGCGGTACATCGCACCTGTATCCAAATATAAAATGTCAAAATCTTTTGCAAGACGTTTTGCGATGGTGCTCTTTCCGCTTCCGGACGGACCGTCCAACGCGATAGAAAATTTACCGAAATCTTTCCGCAAAATCTTCGCTCCGCGCAGATAGACGGGATGAACGTCGTAACATCCTTCCACAAGCATCATCACCCGTATGCAAAGCCGCAGGGATCCAGCAATTTCAGGCTCTGCCGCTGAGAAAAGGGCCGTCGCTGCAAAACCGGATTCGCGCGCCGCCTTAGCCGGATAAAGGCTTTGAATATCGGAGGTGTTTGAAAACAAAATGAAAATTACATTTTCCTCTTCCAGGCCGTTTCTGCTTTTCATTTCGTTCAACAGTTCTTCTACCGCGCTTCTGATTTCTTCCGGCGTGTCATTCGCCACAGTCGTAGCCCCTCGAATTGCTTTCATAATTTTCTCCTATTTGTTTTTTATGTCTGACATAGTACTCTATTTCTTTAATAAAAACTATATTAAACCGATCTTCCGGCCAAATATCCTGTCGAAAAAGCAATTTGCAAATTAAAACCGCCCGTCAACGCATCGACGTCCAAAACCTCTCCGCAAAAATATAAGCCCTTCATTTTTCTGCATTCCATCGTCTTGGGATCCATTTCCGAAACCTTGATACCTCCGCTGGTCACAATTCCTTCTTCGATCGGCCGCAAGGATACCTGCCCCACCGTAAAATTTTTTATAGCGGTCAATAACGCCGCCCGTTGCTCTTTTTTAATTGAGTTGACAATTTGCGTCGGAGGAATTTTACTGCGCCGCAAAACAGGTTCTATCAAACTTTTCGGCAATAACTCTACCAAAGCGTGAACTATCTGCTTGTTTTTAAATTTATCAAAATCGCGTAAAATCCGATGATCCAAAGTTTGCAAATCCAAAGCAGGTTTTAAATCGATCGTTACCTGGACGGAAGACAAATTTCTACGATTTATACAGCTCGACAAGGATAAAACGATCGGACCGGAAATGCCGAAATGCGTAAATAACATTTCTCCGAAAAAAAATTTGATCGATTTTCCGTCTTCTTTCGCGTCGATTCGAACGTTCTTTAAAGACAGTCCCTGCAAAGACGCAATATCTTTTTCAGAACAAGCTAAACCGCAAAGAGCCGAATATCGAGGAGTCGTTGCAATGCCCAGTCTCTGCGCAAATATATAGCCGTCGCCGGTACTGCCCGTCGCTGGATACGACACTCCTCCGGTCGAAACAATGACCGCATCAAAAACATATTCGGCAATATTAGTTTTGATCAAAAAATGCGTCCCATGCAATCTTTCAATTTTCGCACCATCTCCTGCTGTTTGAACTGAATCCGATAATTTTTGATCGATGGGTTGATTTTCTGCATTGAAAGCCGATTCTTCACAGCCGCTGTTTCTCTCGTTTCGTTTCAATTCCAAAACCGTTTCATTGAATCGAAAAACGACTCCTGCCTTTAAACAATATCTTTCCAGACACTTCGTCACGTCACTGGCTTTATCCGATACAGGAAAAACTCTGTTGCCCCGTTCGACCTTCAAAGGAAGTCCTCCCTCCTCTAAAAATTCCATGAGGCTGCTCGGCGGAAATGCGCGGATCGCGCTGATCAGAAATTTTGGATTTTGCACCACATTGTCCAAAAATTCCTGCCATCCCACGCCGTTCGTCACGTTGCAGCGGCCCTTGCCCGTTATATAAATTTTCTTTCCGCATTTTTCGTTTTTTTCAATAACCGTGACGTCGTGGCCCCGCTTTTTTGCTTCATATGCAGCCATGAGCCCTGCCGCTCCGGCGCCAATGACTAAAACTTTTTTCATCTTACATTTAAAATTGAATACAATTATCCCCTGTTTTCCGTTTTTGAATACCTTCGTTTTTGGTTTTTAATTACCCTATACTTTTTCTGTTCCGCAAAAAAAGCGGATCGTTATGCTGAAAAATTTTTTTAATCCCTTACTCTTGCGGCCAATCCAAAAGATTGTCCTTTTTATTTAAAATCTTTTTGCTGAGATTTTAAATCTCTTATATTGTCTGTACTTTTCTTATCGTAATTTATTTGTTGCAATCATTAGACTCTTCCGCGGTCATTCAAACATTTGGCAGTCTTCCCATTCTTCATCGGATCAAACCGAAAATTTCCGATATTTCCTTTATTTCTGCAATTTCTGTTATTACTGCTGTTTTGTTATTTCTGCAATTTCCGTTATTCTTTGCTATTACTGCTGTTTCTGCTATTTTTATTTCCGATCGAAAAAGCAAAGCGGCTGCCAAATACCCCCTGCCGCAAATTTTTCAATATATTTAATATCAGCGAAAGCCGCAATGGCTTTCGCTGATAAAATACGTTTGCATTCAGCAACCAACAAATTATACAGGATACACTTTATTCGGATTATCCGCCATCGTCTTATCTACGCCCTGTTTCTGTGCCTTGCGCCATTTGAAATAATTCAAAGCCACCTGGCCAAAAACCGCATAGGAAAGAACGTCTTCTTCCTGTTCGATATATTCTGAAATTTCCGACTTGAACTGCTCGTATTCCGGTTTCAAATCATCGGCAGGACGATATGTGATGCGCTTTTCATCACCGATGCATTTTTTGACGATCGCCGCATCCGGCTCTGCGGGAAGTTTGCCGTATTCTCCGCGCAAAAGTCCCTTAAATTCCTTTGTAACCATCTTATAGCGCTCGCCGCTGATAACGTTCAGCACCGCTTGCGTGCCGACGATCTGGCTGGAAGGCGTTACCAAAGGAGGATATCCGCAATCTTTACGGACATTCGGAACCTCCGCCAATACTTCGCCGAGCTTATCCGATTTATTCTGCTGTTTCAATTGAGAAATCAAATTCGACAGCATACCGCCCGGTACTTGGTAAATCAATGCATTGATATCGATGCTCAACACCTTCGGCGACAAAAATCCGTCTTTTTTCAGGCGCTCTGCAACACCTTTGAAATGATTTACGATCGGAAGCAGTTTTTCCACTTCGATACCCGTATCATACGGCGTGCCCTTCAACGTCGCTACGAGCGGCTCCGTTGCAGGCTGACTCGTTCCGTTGCCCAAAGGCGAAAGCGCCGTATCCACAATATCTACGCCCGCTTCAATGGCCTTTAAATTGACCATATCGCCCGTACCTGCCGTGTTATGCGTATGCAAGTGAACTTTCGTCTGCGGCTTCAATTCTTTCTTTAATTTCGAAACCAGATCATACGCCGTATATGGCAACAGCAGATTTGCCATATCCTTGATGCAGATATTGTCCGCACCCATGCTTTCCAGCTGTTTTGCAAGTTTTACAAAATATTCCGTCGTATGAACGGGGCTCGTCGTATAGCTGATCGCCGCTTCGCAGACGCCGCCGTACTTTTTGATCGCTTTCATGGACGTTTCCAAATTGCGCGGATCGTTCAAGGCATCAAAGACACGCACGATGCCGACGCCGTTTTCAATCGATTTCGCAACAAATTTTTCGACCACATCATCGGAATAATGACGATATCCGAGAAGGTTCTGCCCGCGAAGCAACATCTGGATCGGCGTCTTTTTCAAATATTTTTTGAGCGTGCGCAAACGTTCCCAAGGGTCTTCGTTCAAAAAGCGCAGACAGCTGTCGAACGTAGCGCCTCCCCATGCTTCCAAAGAATAATATCCGATATCGTCCAGCTGTTCGAGCACCGGCAGCATTTCATCCAAACGCATCCGCGTTGCCGCTTGCGATTGATGCGCGTCGCGAAGGATCGTATCCGTAATCAATACTTTTTTATTTTCTATTTTTGCCATGTATTTTCTCCTGATAAAACTCATCCGATAAACTTTTTGATCATTTGGAAAATTTCATTTATTCTTTGCTGTCCGATCAACCGCCGAAGCATGCAAGCAAGAATCCGGCCGCAACCGCCGAACCGATAACGCCTGCCACATTCGGTCCCATCGCATGCATGAGCAGATGATTGTTGGGATCCGACTCCCTGCCGACGTCTTCGGAAATACGCGCTGCCATCGGAACAGCAGATACGCCCGCAGATCCGATCAACGGGTTGATCTTTCCGCCCGAAAGTTTGTTCATCAGTTTTGCCATCAACAGACCGCCGACCGTTCCGAAGCAGAACGCAAACAGTCCGAGTACGATGATGGACAATGTCTGAAACTGTAAAAAAGTTGTACCGACCGCCTTGCATCCGACCGAAACGCCGAGGAAGATCGTGATCGTATTCATCAGCCCGTTTTGCGCCTGCGAAGACAATCTGCCGACCACACCGCTTTCACGCATCAGATTTCCGAGCATCAGCATACCGAGAAGCGGGATCGCATCCGGCAAGAGCAGACCGGCGATCAAGGTTACCAAAATCGGGAAAATGATCTTTTCGATCTTCGTAACTTCACGAAGCTGTTTCATTTTGATCGCGCGTTCTTTCTTTGTCGTGAGCCCTTTCATAATAGGACGCTGTATGATCGGGATCAATGCCATATAAGAATATGCGGCAATTGCGATCGTTGCCAGCAAATCCTCGTTTGTAAAGGAAGAAAGCTGCTGTGTCAAATAAATGGCCGTAGGTCCGTCTGCACCGCCGATAATAGCGATGGAAGCAGCCGCCGCTGCGTCAAAGCCGAAGACAACGGCCCCGATCAGCGTAAGGAAAACGCCGAGCTGCGCAGCCGCACCGATCAGCATGCTTTTCGGGTTTGCAATCAGCGGACCGAAATCGGTCATCGCGCCGATACCGAGGAAAATCAAAGGCGGATAGATCACTTTATCGACGCCATAATACAGATACCATAGCAGTCCTCGATTGGTAACGCTTTCATAAGCATGGCTGATGATAAGTGCATCGCTGGTAAACGTTGTAACGCCGTCGCTCACCGTTCCGGAAACAAATCCCTGCAAAACGTAACCGGCAAAATCGTTTACGGACATCGTCGATACGGTACCCTGCTGCAATGCTTCAAAGGAAGCAAAATAACTGACAGTGTCTCCGCTCAAATATCCCGTTTTAATATAGATCGTCTGGTTCAAAATATTGCTGAAATAAACCCCTACATATTCGAGAGTCCCGTCTTCGTTGAGCCCCGGCGTCAAAGAAGTATCCGGTGTTTCATATCGTCCCCAAACAATATTCTGCGCACCGGGTATGTTAATCAAGAACATACCGAATGCGATCGGCAAGAGCAACAGCGGCTCAAATTTTTTAACAATCGCAAGATACATCAAAACGAAGGAAACCGCAAGCATGACATAATTTTGCCATGCGCTCTGCGCAAGCCCCGAAGCTTCCCACAAATTTTGAAACATCTTGCCAATATCAATACCGGAAGATAATAACTGCATCGCTACACCTGCATCAGCCGATTACGGCAAGTAACGTATTCGTTTCAACGTTGTTTCCAACCGCTGTTTTAAAGGAAACTTTTCCTGCGCACGGAGCCGTGATATCGTTATCCATTTTCATTGCTTCTAAAACGAGAATAGGCTGATCCTTTTTGACCGTTGCGCCTTCTTCCACCAAGAACTTTTTGATCAATCCGGGGAACGGAGAAAGCACTTTCTCTCCGGCAACCGGTGCCGCGGGAGCCGCCGCAACAGGAGCCGCCGGTGCCGCCGCGGGAGCCGCTACCGTATTTACGACCGTCTGGTCAGCCCCGATCTCTTCTACGCCTACTTCATAATTCTTACCTTCGATGGTTACGACAAATTTACGCATTCTATTTCTCCTTATAATCTCTTAATTCTCTTTACTTTAAATTCGCAAGTACTGTTTTCGCCCGCATAATAAGCGGCTATCGCCGCAATGATCGCAACTTTGACGGACTCACTGATTCCGTCCGCAGTCTGAACCTCCTCCGGTACGATGGCTGCCGTATCTTTCGATTTCGCATTCTCCTTTGCTTTCTTTAAAACACTCTTTATGATTTTTCCGCAAGCCCATACGAAAAAGATCAAAATCACTATGCCCAAAAAAGTGATGCAAAATCCGACCAAGGCATAAACCAACGCTTCGGGAATGCTGATTTCCGGAATCACATTTCCCGTAATGCTGTCATATTTGACTAAAAAAGAAGGAATCATCGTTCACCTCACCTTAACAGCATTTGCAGGGAAGCGATCAAATACTGCTTGATATACTGAGGTTCGATAATGTTATCGACATATCCTTTCTTCGCGGCATTCAGCGGATCGGAATTCTCATCCGCATATTTTGCGGCAAGTTTTTCCCTGTCGGCTTTTTCCTGATCAAATTCGATCTCTGCGCCCTGCACACTGTCAAACAACGCAATCTTGGAATTTGCAAAGGCATACGTATAATCAAAGCCCATCGATTTTGCGACAAACAGCGTATATCCCAAACCGATCGCCTTTTTGAACACGACGGAAATTTTTGCATTTTCTAGCAAATCGTACGTTTCCATCAGCTTAAACGCATTTTTCAGCGCCAGGCTGTTGCTCGTCGACAAATCGGAAGTCATTCCCAGCACGTCCGCAAACGTGATAAACGGAAGATTATAATATGCGGCAAATTCCACAAAAGCCGTGATCTTCGCAAGATTGTTTTCGTTTAAAAAGACACCCTCTTCCCGATCGAACAAAACTGCCGCCGCGGAAATTCCGCCGATCCTTCCGATCACGCAGCGAACTTCCGGAGAGTAGTTCTTTCCGCATTCCACAAACGTATCTTTATCAAAGACCGAAACAATCAGATCCTCTGCGCTGCACTGCTGATTCAGTGAAGGAAATACCTTGTTCAGATCTGCGCCGTTTTCCACGACCACGGAATTAAAATCGGGCAAAACGTCCAAAATCTTGGAAAACTTTTCACGGATCTCTGAAACGTTTTCCACTTCAAAGGATACAAGATTCGCATTTGTTAGCGCTTTTGCGCCGCCAACTTCTTCCTTCGGAAGATTTTTTCCGCTCTTTGCGGAAATAACCAAAGGACTGTCCGCAGCCAATACGCCGGTTTTATCAAAGAAGGTAAAATCCGCACACGCAGCAAGGAGTGCCGCCTGCCCGTAAACTTCCCCGTTTATATACGCAAACTGCGGTACGACGCCGTGCAATTTTGCCGCTTTTGAAAGTACTTTTGCAAGGCCTTCCAAAACGGTAACGCCTTCTCCGATCTGTACGCCATAACTATTCAAAACGTACAGTATGGGCGTAGAGTTTTTCTCTGCCAATGCAAGGCATTTCAAAATTTTCTCACAGTTCGCCTCGCTCACGCCGCCGTTTAAAACCGCGAAATTCTGAGCCGCGACGTATACCGGATATCCCTCGATCGTCGCAAAACCGGTTACAACGCCCTCGCCTTCCGCATCTTCGCCATAAAACTCGTTCTTCGAAAAACTGAAGCCGGATAGTTCGACAAAACTGTCCGCATCTACGAGCGCCGATATCGTTTTGCGCACGGATTCGCCAGCCGCTAAAACTTTGGCGCGTCTCGCTTGAAGCTGTTTAATTTTATCCATGTTACCTCCATTTTTACTTCCAAATCTATCCACGATACATTATAACGCATTTTTGTCAAAAAAGCAAATTTTTCCCTTGAAAAAGTTTCCTCTCTTTTTGAAAAAATTATTTTTTTTCACTCTTTTTTCCCTTTCAATTTCAAATAATTTGCCTTTTCTTTTTTTTTGTAGTATCATAGTAATGCTTTTGGAATGTCCTCATAGTTAAACGGATATAACAAGCCCCTCCTAAGGGGTTGCTCTATCCACCCAGAAACACTATATATAGTGCAATTAAAGATTGTTTACCAAATATATCGTGTTTTTTGACGCAAAAGAATTGAATTGGTATAAATTTTGGTATAAATTTTTCTGCGCAGTAATTTCCTTTTCATACAATTAAACGCAATATGTTTCCGTAGTTAAATGGATATAACAGGGTCCTCCTAAGACTCAATTTCGGGTTCGACTCCCGGCGGGAACACCATGAAAGAGAACCGAGAGATAGTCTCTCGGTTCTCTTTCATGTCATTAGGTTGTTTAAGGCATTCAAAGCGCGTTCTTGTGTATCAGGAATAAAGTGACTGTAAATCTTTAGCGTTACAGTTGAGTCACTATGTCCTAAATATTTGCTAACCGTTTGTATCGGTACATTCTGAGATAAAAGCAGG
>CASDTU010000045.1 GCA_949283775.1 uncultured Bacillota bacterium | reverse complement strand
CTGGAATATCCGCAGTATACCCGTCCCGTCGAATACAGGGGGCTCACCGTTCCGGAAGTGCTGCGCAGCGGAAATCATGCGCTCATCGATGCGTGGCGCAGAGAACAATCGGAAAAGCTGACGAGGGAAAAGCGCCCCGATCTGTTGGAAAAGTAAGTTGAAAACGCAGGCGCTGTCTGCAATGTGCAAACGGTTCGGGCGCTTATGGCAAGAGCGGCGCGAATCGTTTGGATAAGTGCCGCTGTAAAAGACAGTCCGGCGCGCGGCAGACGAGAGAATCTTTGTCGAAAGCAGAAAGCAAAGCGCGGCGGACAATAAAAGTTTTGCCGAAAGGGAAAAAGGTAAAGAAACAGGCAATAAAAACCGTGCCGAAAAGGTGACGAGAGGGATCAAAATGAAGCATATTCAATGGTTTCCGGGGCATATGACGAAGGCGATGCGCATGATGGAAGAAAGCGTCAAATTGGTAGACGGGATCCTCGTGGTGCTGGACGCGCGCGCTCCCGCGGCGACCTACAATAAAAAATTGCAGGCGATTTTTGCAAACAAACCGGTTATGTTCGTGCTGAACAAGAGCGATCTTGCGGACGAGAGGCGGGTGGACGCCTTTTTGTCGGATATATCCCAAAGCGGCAAACTTGCCGTCAAATGTGCGGCGACGGGCGCTGGGTGCGCAAAGCAGATCGCGGCAAAACTTTCGCTACTTCTAAAAGAGAAGTTTGCAAAAGATGAGGAAAAAGGGATGGTTCGCCCGCCGAAACTGATGGTTTCGGGAATTCCGAATACGGGTAAAAGCACGCTCATCAACGCGTTGAGCGGAGAAAAGCGCGCGGTCACGGGCGATAAAGCGGGCGTTACGCGCGGAAAACAATGGATACGCTGCGCAGGTTTTGAACTTCTCGATACGCCGGGCACCATGCCGCCGTCGTTTGAAAATCAGACGCTTGCGAAACATCTCGCCTATATCGGCAGTATCAACGACGATATTCTTGATCTGGACGACGTGGCGCTGGAACTTTTGCAGGAAATTGCGGCGGCTTATCCCGCGTTTTTGACGAATCGGTACGGCATTACCGATTTTTCCTTCCCGCTTTCGATGTACGAAGAAGTCTGCCGCCGCAGAGGCTTTGTCGCAAAGGGCGGCGATTTTGATTACGAGCGCGGCGCGAAGGCGATCCTGGACGATTTCCGAAAGGGCAGGATCGGCAAAATCACGCTCGAAACCGCGCAGGAGTATTCGGGTTGGTTTGCGTAAAAAATTGGTTTCAAACGACAGATTTCGGCCGCAAGGCTAAATCGTGTGCGAGAGTACGGACAGACGGCGGATTTCGGCCGCAAGGCTGAAATGGTTGTTTGCGAGAGTACGGATAAAAGGCGATATGCTTTCGAGCGGGCTTTTATCCGTTCAGGGGACGATCTATGCGAAAGAAAAGACAGGGCGTTACGGAAAAACTGACGTTTGAAAGGGAAATGCTTGCGCTCGGCGCAAAGTATATTGCGGGCGTGGATGAAGTGGGGCGAGGTCCTTTGGCCGGTCCCGTCGTCTGCGCGGCGGTCATCTTGCCGCTGGAAGAAGAAAATCTCATCGAAGGGGTCGACGACAGCAAAAAGGTTTCGGAAAAGGAACGCGAAAGGCTTGCGCTTCTTATAAAAGAGCGCGCGATCGCGTATTCGATCTGCGAAGTCGGGCACGAAAAAATCGACGAGATCAATATCTTGGAGGCGACGAAACTGTGTATGCGGCAGGCGGTGGAGAGCCTTTCGGTGCAGCCGGACGTCGTGTTTATCGACGGAAACTTTAAGATCAAAACGGATCTTCCGCAGCAGAGCATCGTCAAAGGAGATTCGCTCTCTTACAGTATCGGGGCGGCGAGTATTTTGGCGAAAGTGCATCGGGACGCGCTCATGCGCGAGTGGGACAAGGCGTATCCGCAGTACGGCTTTTCGCGCAATAAGGGGTACGGAACGCAGGAACATATCGAAGGATTGAGGGAGTACGGGCCATGCAAAATTCATCGACAGACGTTCATAAAAAAGCTCTTGGGCGAAACGGAGAACGACGGGCGGCGGAATTTTTAAAGAGCAAGGGAATGAAGATTTTGAAAAAAAACTATAAAACGCCGTATGGGGAAGCGGATATCGTGGCTTTGTCCGGCGAGACGATCGTTTTTTGCGAAGTGAAAACGAGGCTGAGCGCGGAATACGGCACGGCGGCGGAAGCGGTTTCCCGCAGCAAACAGCAGCGGTATATTCAGATCGCGCGCTATTTTCAGATGAAGGCTAGGCGGGAGGATATCAATATCCGCTTCGACGTTTTGGAAGTGTATGCCGATCGTATCAATCATATCGAAAGTGCGTTCGAAGCGTAAAATTTTATTCCGAAGGGCCGCCAAAGCAAATTTGGTCAGTGAAAGGGCGGTTTTTTGTCCTTTGTTTGGTAGGACGGGCATGGAAAAAGGTGGATTTTTCTTTGTAAATTGCGGAAAAAAAGCGAAAATCGCGGCAAAAACGGTTGATTTTCGCGAGGGTTTATGGTAAAATAACAAAAGACTTCGGGCGGTCCTCTTGCCTTTTGACGCAATGAACGCTTAGTAACAATGGAGGTAAAGTCGATGAAAGGATTGATTGAAGCTATCGAGAAAGAGAATCTGAAAGACAGCGTTCCCGCTTTCAACGTAGGCGACACGGTTAAAGTAAGCGTTAAAGTCGTCGAGGGCACGCGTGAAAGATTGCAGGCGTTTGAAGGCGTCGTGATAGCAAAGAAAAACGGCGGGATCCGCGAAACGTTCACGGTAAGAAGACTTTCTTACGGCGTAGGCGTAGAGAGAACGTTCCCCGTACATTCTCCGAAAATCGCGTCGATCACGGTGATCCGCAAAGGTAAGGTTCGCAGAGCGAAACTGTATTATCTCAGAGGTCGTACCGGTAAAGCGGCAAAGATCAAGGAAGTTCGTTAAACAAAAAGGAAAACCCCGCAGCTTTCGCTGCGGGGTTTTGTCGTGTTCGGC
>CASDTU010000044.1 GCA_949283775.1 uncultured Bacillota bacterium | reverse complement strand
AAAAGGTGAAATCTTTGCTCTTACACCAAATGATATAAAGCCCTGCAGCATTGTATTCGATAAGTCGGTAACGCGGAAATATAATTAGTAACAATTTTAGTAACAAAACATACAAAACCCCAGTTTAATACAATATACTTTTCATAAAATAAGCCCCTGTTTTATCAAAAATCATGATAAAACAGGGGCTTATTACGATTTGGCGCAGAGAAAGGGATTTGAACCCTTGTTACCCTTATGGGGGTAAACACGATTTCGAGTCGTGCGCGTTCGACCACTCCGCCATCTCTGCATTACCGTTAGTTATTATACATTTTTATTTCAGGTTTGTCAATCTTTCCGGTAAGTGTTTTACACTGATTGTCGTCAAAATTCCTATAATTATTCCCGCGGCGATGCTGATCCCCGCCACAAACGGCAATTGCACATACAAAGAGGGCGCTTCCATGATCAATACGGCCACGCTCGTGCGCGCAATATTGCTGCAAATTGCCCCCGCAACGCTGATCGACACCAAGCTGATCTTCGGAAACCCGACCGCATATAAACCGAACATCGCAAAATAAGCGCATAAACTTCCCGCAAGGTTAAACGGCAGCACATACCACCCCGCAAAGATAGCCGTCAGAATATTTTTCGCCAACACAAACACAAACGCCTCGCCCGCTCCGAAATAGATAATGACCAAAAGAACGAAACAGTTTGCAAGCCCTATCTTGACATACGGCGCCATCGGCAAGAGCGGCGGCACAAGCGATTCTATTAAAAACACGATACTCGCCGCCGCGAGCAAAACTCCCAACACGGCAAGTTTTTTAGCCGAGATTTTTTTCATAGATCCGTTTCCAATCCTTCTCCTTCCACCACGATCTTCAAATCGTGCGGAAGACAGAGAATCTCTCCCCAATCGGTTTCTCCAAGCAATTCACAAGTTTTGTCGGGACAGTCCGCCTGTGCGACGCTGATTCTTCCGTCCTTTACCGACAGTCTGTTGTAATCGTGCAGCTCCATTTTGTCCTGATAAACAGACACTTTTCCCTGTCCGTCCTCCAAATAAAAGACGTACTCCGCGTCCTCCTGCAACGAAGCGGAATAGATCTTTTCTCCGCGGTAATAGACCGAAAAACTGCTCCCTTTCTCTTTCGGCTGCAAAAACGCCAGCCAGGTAAAAAGCAAAATCAGCAGCGCGGCCACAAGAAATACCGGAATGTCGCCGATCGAAAAAAATTTGCCTTTTCGTATTTTTTCTATCTTTTCTTCCCTGTTCATAACTGCTCTGTGAGTTCCGCTACCGCGCGGATATACTCCTGTTCCTGTTCGCAGGCGATCACTGTTTCCGGAGCTTCTTCCAGCGGCGTAAAAGTAAAAATATTTTCCGTACTTTCTTCCAGCTCGGGCTTTGTGAGCGCCGCATAGTCTTTGCGGTTCAAAACCGTAAAATTGCCCGTTACATAGTACCGAAAATCCGAAGTCAAAACGACAGCGCCGATGCCATATTCCTCAAACAACGTATCATAGAAAACAAGCGCACCCCGAAGCGGCATACAAAATCCTGCCGTCGACAGCGCGTCGGCCCAAGTCCCCGCATACGGAACGGACAGCGGTACGATCGTCGTGATGCTGATCACTCCGTTATCCGACGGCCTGCCCGTCGAAGCGTCCAAAATGTGTTTATAAATCGTACCGCCGTATACATAAAAGCGGTACGTATCGGCGCTCGTGCTGACAGCGACGTCCGACAGCCCCACCGCGAACAGCGCTTCGGATACGCCCGTCGTCAATTTTCTCGGATTGTCGATGCGCATATTGTACCCGCGGACGGTATCCCCGTCCTCCACCATTCCGAACAAGAGCGAATTGGACATAACGCTGATCGTTCCGTCAAACTGTCCCTCCGGATACTCTGTCTGCAATAAGGAAAAGATCCGATCGCTCATGTAGCCCTTTGCGATGCCGCCGAAATCCAGCTGCACGCCGCCCGTTTTTTTGGAAACCTCCCCGTTCTCCGACAGCGAAATATCCGAAAAATCCGAAAGCGCAAGCGCCTGTTCGATCGCCTCGGCTGAGGGCTCTTCCCTGCTTTGCGAGTATCGCCCCGCAAAACGGGGCGTAAACCCCCACAGATCGCTTACAGTATACAGCGCAGGCGAAAAAGCTCCGCCGGTCAAATCGTATAAAGTTTGGCTTTGCCGCAAAAGCTCCTGCGTATGCTGTCCGACAAAGACCTGCTCATTCTGCCCTGCCGCATTGATACGGGCGACGTCTCCCCCTTCTTTTTCAACGCTTACCTCGTCTTCGATCTCCTGCAAAAGTCCGCCGATCTTTTCTTGCAGCGCCGCTCTCCGGGAAGCCGAAAGAACTTGTCCGTCCACTTGAAAACCTTCCGACATGGAAAATTCGACAAAGTAGCCGGATCCGTTCTCCTTTTGCTGGCTGCAAGCTGTTAAAAAAGCGGCGGAAATGCCCATTGCCGCCGCTAATACAAGAGAAAAAATTCTCTTCACAAGTTCCTCCGTTCCACCGGCAAAATCATTCGGCACGCGACGTATCTCGTCCGCCTCTGTGACTTTACGGTATCGATTTTACTCTTCCGTGTACGAAAATCCGGTCTCTACTTATCGCCGTAAAAGATCAAGCCCAAGGTGCCCGGCCCGCAATGAGACGCTATGACGGGCCCCACGATCTGCACGTGCGCGTCCGTCTCCTGCCCAAATTCGGCTTTGAGCGCATTGACAAACGCCTCGCCCGTTTCCGGACAATCCGCCTGCATCACTTCTACGCGGTAATTTTTAACGTCGCAGTTATGTTCGTGCATCAAGCGGATAAACTCCGCAAATACGCGCTTTGAACCCTTTATTTTCCCGACGCTCTTGAGCGAACCGTCCGGCAAGATCGAAATCATCGGTTTGATGCCCAAAAGCGATCCGAACGCCGCCGTCAGAGCGGAGATCCTGCCGCCGCGCTTTAAATAGACCAGGTCATCCACCACAAAATAGACGACCGTATGCGCCGAAATCTCCTTTAAATAGGCGTCCAGCTCATCCATCGTTGCGCCTGCCTTGTATTTTTCCGCAGCATAGCGCACCTGAAAGCCCGCGCCCAAACTGATCGATTTCGTATCGAACGTACGGATCTCCCGTTCCGGATATTTCTCCTTCAAAGCGGCGATCGCGCGGTCCATGCTCTCAAACGTCGCCGACAGTTTATGCGAAAACGTGATATAATAGATATCTTTTCCCTCTTTTAAAACGGGCTCAAAATAATCGATATAATTTTGCTCGTTGATCGCGGACGTCGTCGGAACAGCGCCCTCCCGCATCCGATCATAAAAATGCTTGAAATCGGTCTTTTCCCCTAAATCGTAATAGTATTCCTGCCCGTCCAAAACGTACGGCATCGATATGAATTTTAAACCGTACTCTTTGACGACTGTATGCCAAAGTTCGCAGTTCGAATCACAAAACAACTGATACATAGCGCTCTTTCCTTTGTTTTCATATTAAAAACCGACTCGGTTTTCTTTATTATACAGATTTTATCCGATTTTTGCAAACGATTCGGACCGTTCTAATATTTTTTATGGACAATTTTCCGCATCTTGTCCTGTTCGAGCAGATGACAATTAAAGATCACGCCGATCACAAAACACGTCATCAGCAGATACAGCCACAGCAGAAACAAGATCAGAAAAACCGCCGCGCCGTACAGTTTTTCCATGGAAGAGAACGTCGCGTAGATGCTGAACCCGAAAGACGCAAGTCCGCCCAAAAGCACCGTCAAGAGACTTCCCCAGACGACATTCCCCGCCCGAACTTTATACGGACACATATATAGGTTCAATATCAGGATGAGCGCAAACATAAAGACGCCGAAGAGCGCATACACGGAAATCTGCGCGAGAAAAGAGGGAAAAATGCGGCGCAAAAGGGAGTTCCCCAGCAAAAAAGCGCTTACGCCGACCACGGACAGCAGCATCACGATAAAAATCAATACGAGCGCCGACATACGGACCGCTATACTGCCCTTCCGCCGCTTGCTCTCATAGATGATCTCGCCGCTCCTGCGCATATGATAAAACAGATTCGTCGAAGAATACAAAGTCGTTATGAGCAAAATGACCGACGCGCCCGTCGTTGCGCTCTGCGCGGCGTCGCGAAAATAGACCAGCAGGTCCTTTACCTCGCGGAAGATCTCCAATTCAAAAATCGGCTCATAGTCGATATTCAACCGCCCGAACAAGATGGTCAGCCAAAACAAAAAGGGTACAACGGACATAACTAAAAAAAACGCCATCGTCCCCGCCAATGTCGTATATTTCTTCGACGTTAAATAGTGAAATGTTCCGCGGACTTTTTTCCCGGCGTCTTTGATATGTTCCTTGATTCCCGTCATACCATTATTGTATGCAAATTTCGCCCGAAAAATATACCTGTGTACCCCTCTTTTTATCCGCTATGCCGCGCTGCTCTTCGTTTAAAAAGCACAGCTGCTCCCGAACTTTTTTTCCATGGAATGAGCGCTTCCGCGTTTCTTTTTCAAAAACCAAAGTTTTTTTAAGTGCAATAGTTTTTCAAAAAAACAAAAGTCTTTCCCGCAAACAAAAGGGCTGCGCGCAAAAAATGCGCGCAGCCCTTTTCAGCTCCTTCTAAATTTTGCCGCTGCGTTTTTGAGCGGCGCCTCTTTCTTGAATTTTCAATTTTTCCCGCCGCACTGAAAATAGCGGAGCGGACAAGTTTTTTATTTTAGCGGCCGCACTGTAAATTTACAGCGCGGCCGGACAGTTTGTTTTTACCGCAGGCGGATTTCCCGCTTATGCCCGGTACCGTTTTTAGGCTTTTTTCGGGATCAGAAGCCCTACGTCTCCGCCTTCGCGAAGGTACACCACGCGAACCTCTCGGGTCGCCGCATCCTGAAACACATAAAACGCATGGCCCAAAAGATCGAGCTGCTCTACCGCCTCTTCTGTCGTCATGGGAGAAAGCTGAAACGTCTTCGTCTTGACCAGTTTACTTTCCGCAATGTCTTCCTCCTGGAAAAAGATCTGCTTTTCGGTAAAAGCGTCCTTTTTCAGTTTTGATTCCAATTTCGATTTATGTTTATAGATCTGCTTTTCGATCTTGGGCAAAACGGCGTCGATGTTGTCATAAAAATTATCTCCGCTCACTTCCGCACGGACCATGTTCCCTTTATAATAAATCGTGATCTCCGTTTTGAAAAACTTGTTTTCCTGTTTCAGATAAACGCTGCACACTGCATCGTCGTCGAAATATTTGTTCAGACGCGCCGCCTTTTTTTCAACAACACCGATCAATTTTTCACTGGCTTTACAATTTTTTTCGCTGATTTCAATACGCATAAATTTTCCTCCCGTCTATATATTTTCTGTTTACAAAATTGCCTTCGCAATTCTTTTTTACATTTTTCCGCTCTTAAAAATAAATTTGCCGTTCTGCGCGTCGACAAGAACATTTTGCCCGGGTGCGATCTTGTTGGCAAGGATCTCTTCGCTGAGCGCGTCTTCGATCCTGCGCTGGATCACCCGCTTCAACGGTCTCGCCCCATATACGGGATCGTAGCCTTCACTGAGAAGCTGTTCCTTTGCCGCCGCCGTCAGCTCGATCGCTATATTCCGCTTTTTGAGCCGCTCAACGAGCGTTGAAAGAAAAAGATCGCAAACTTTTTCCGCATCCTCCCGGCTGAGCTTATGAAAGATGATGATCTCATCGATCCGATTTAAAAATTCGGGTTTGAACTGCGCTTTCAGCTCTTCCGAAATTTTATCTTTCATCCGATCGTATTCCGCCGCAACATCTTCCGATTCGCCGCCCGAAAAGCCGAGCCGGCGCATCTCATTCACCTTTCCGGCCCCCACGTTTGACGTCAGAATGATGATCGTATTTTTAAAGCTGACGACTCTGCCCTTACTGTCCGTAAGGCGGCCATCGTCCAGAATTTGCAGTAAAACGTTGAACACATCCGGATGCGCCTTTTCGATCTCATCGAAGAGCACGACCGAATAGGGCTTTCTGCGGATCTTTTCGGTCAACTGTCCGCCGGCGTCTTCAAAACCGACGTATCCGGGCGGCGCGCCGATGATCTTGCTGACAGAATGCTTCTCCATAAACTCGCTCATATCCAGCCGAATCATGAGCCGCTCGTCGCCGAACATCGCCGCCGCCAGCGCTTTGGACAGTTCCGTCTTTCCGACGCCCGTCGGCCCGACAAAAATAAACGAACCGATGGGTTTGTTGGGATCTTTCAGCCCCGCCCTGGCGCGCCGTATCGCCTTTGCGACGGCGGAAACCGCCTCTTCCTGGCCGATGACCCTGCGATGCAGTTCCTCTTCCAGATGCAACAGCCGCGTGCTCTCCTCTTCCGTCAGTTTGACAACGGGGATCCCCGTCCAGCTCGCCACGATCCTTGCGACCTCTTCGGAGCCGATCGTTGCCCTGCTCTCACCGCGGTTTTTCTCCCAATCGGCGCGAAGCTGTTCGATCTCCTGCTCCACCTGCCGGATCCGGTCCAACACCCTCTGCGCCGCCGCAAAATCGTCTTTCCGCGCGGCTTTATTCTTTTCGGCGTGCAGTTTTTCGATCTCCTGCTCTTTTTCCTTGATCCCGGCAGGGCCGTTATAACTGTCCAGCCGCGCGCGGCTTGCCGCCTCGTCGATCAGATCGATCGCCTTATCCGGCAAAAAGCGGTCGGTGATATAGCGGTCGGATAAACTCGCCGCCGCCACGATCGCCTCGTCCGTGATCGTAACCTTATGATGCGCCTCGTACTTGTCGCGAAGACCGCGCAAAATCTCGATCGTCTCTTCCACGCTCGGCTGTTCCACGTTGACGGGCGTAAACCGACGCTCTAAAGCGGAATCTTTTTCAATATACTTGCGGTATTCGTCGATCGTCGTGGCGCCGATCGTCTGCAATTCGCCGCGCGCAAGCATGGGCTTTAAAATATTTGCCGCATCCATGCTGTTATCCGAACTTGCGCCTGCGCCGACTATATTATGGATCTCATCGATGAACAGAATAATATTGCCGTTCTTTTTGATGGCATCGACGATCTCTTTGAGCCGTTCTTCAAAATCGCCGCGGTACTTTGCCCCTGCGAGCATGCCCGGAAGATCCAGAGCAAACACCGTTTTGCCGAGCAAAAGATCGGGAACTTCGCCGCGCACGATCGCCTGCGCAAGCCCTTCCACCACGGCGCTCTTTCCCACGCCCGGCTCTCCGATCAAAACGGGGTTGTTCTTCGTTCGGCGGGACAAAACCTGTATGATCTTATCGATCTCCTTCTTTCTGCCGATGACCGGATCGATCTTGCCCTCCCGCGCTTTCTGCGTCAGATCCGAACCGAAACGAAGATTGAATCCGCCGCCCTGTTTGGGATTGCCGCCTGCCGGCTCGTGCGCGGGCGCTTTGGAAAATTGCTGGCGAAGCACACTTTCGTACGCATCGTATTCCGGATCGTATTCCGCCTCTCCCAGCTCTTCGTCCAACGCGGACAGCAGCCCGTCGATATCCACGCCCAGCATTTTCAAAATGCGTACGGCAACGCAGCCTTCATCCGCCAAAATAGCGAGCAGCATATATTCGCTGCCTACGCTCGTGCCCACTCCGTCATGATTAACGGCAAATTCGCAGGCCTTGTCGAACATATTTTTTGTTCGCGGCGTAAACCCCTTGATATTCGTATGTTTATCCAGCGTCCGTACAAAAATCGTGCGGTACTCCGCCTCCCGAACCCCCGCTTCCGTCAGGATCTGACAGGCGCGGCTCTGGGGTACGTTCAGGATCCCAAACAAGATATGCTCGCTTCCGACATATTTGCTCCCGTAATAATTTGCCGCATTGATCGCATATTCCAGCGCCTTTTGTAAATTGACTGAAAATTTACTAAAATCGTACATCGGTCTCATCTCCACTTCGTTCGGCCGAGCCTTCCGTCGCCCCGCCAAGAAATCTCTTCTCTTTTTCGATTCCTCTTCGCTGCTTCGTTTTTTGCTCTTTTCTTTTTGTCCCTATCAATTCTAAGATTTTTATTCTAATATCAAATTCTAAGATTTTTATCAAACTCTCCCGATTCCGGATTTTTCCGTCTCTCAGAATTTTATGATCTTGCATTGCTCCTGTTCCGCAAGATATATGGTTCCGCACCTGCTTTTTTCGGGGAATTTTTTGCTTTCGGATTTTTCCGATCTCTCATTTGTCCCCGTTCAAAAGGCCGCACAATCATTCCAAATTTTCTTCGTCCGTCAAAACGCAGTCTTTGAGCGCCGCGCGGCACAGGACGGCGCGCCGTATATCCCTTTCCGCAGGCGTGAGCAATCCGTCAAACTCCAAGGCTATGTTGGCAGGGCGGACAGCCGCGATCAGCTCATCGATAAAGCTGAACTTTTCGATCGACAGAAAGCCGAGCGCGATCCCCAGTTTCACTTCCGACACGCGGCGCAGAAAATCCTCAAACGATATTTTATAACAATTCGTCAAAACTCCGCGCGCGCGCCAACACAGATCGCGCAGCCCGTCGCAATCGCCCGCTCGCAAACTTTTCCTCGCCTGCGATTCAAGATTTACGATATTCAAAACTGCTTTCTGCACTTCCGATAAAATGCACTCTTCCTCTTCGCCCAACGTGACTTCGTTGCTGATCTGGTACATGAAACCTTCCGCGCGGCTGCCTTCGCCGTAGACGCCGCGGACCGTGTGCCCCAGCTTTGCTATCTCCCGAATCACGCTGTTCATTTTCCGCATTTTGGTAAGCCCCGGCAAAAACAGCATGACCGACGCGCGGAGCCCCGTTCCCAAATTGGTCGGACACGCCGTCAGATACCCCAGACGATCATCGTATGCAAAGCGCAGGGATTTGGACAATTCATCATCGATTTCCGAAATTTTACGATACGCCTGCGGCAAATTGAGTCCGTCCGTGATATATTGCTCCCGAAGATGATCCTCTTCGTTGATCATGATGGAGACCCTTTCATGCGGCTCATCCTTTTCCTGCTCCCGCTCGTCGATGAGCGCCGCTCCGTACTCTTTGTTCGCCACAAGCTCTGCGCTGATCAGATGATCGTCAAAAATCGCCTGCGCCACGTTTTCGGAAATCACGTCCATCGAATAGAGCGTAAACTCCCGTATATCGCTCGCCACGTCATTGACTTTGCGGATGATCTCCTTTGCTTGCGAAACGTCCCTGATACGGTTCGGGAAAGGATAGCCGACAAGATTTCTCGCCAGACGGACGCGGGTGGAAATGACGGTACTTTCGATGTTATTGACCATCTTCCCCTCCGAAATCCCATCGCGCGATCCTGCGGCGCAAAGAGCGGATCTCCCGATTGATCTTTTCCGCGTCCTGCATTCGCTTTTCCTTCAACGCCTGTTCCAACTCAAACCGCAAAGACTTCTGTCTGTCCTGCAAGCGATACAGCTCTTCATCGCCGAGAGGCCGCTTGCCGACATGAACCGTCTCCCCCTGGATCTTCTCGATCTCCGGCAGCAACTGCTCTTCAAAAACCCGAAAACAATTCGCACAGCCGAGCAGCCCGCTCTCTTTATAATCGGAAAACGCCATTCCGCAGACGGGACAGCGCTTTTCTTCCTCCGCCGGCTGCAAATCCGATCCGGGCTGCATGGCAAACTCCGCCGCTTCGCCTAAACGCTGATAACACTCTTCGCAGAGATAATATTCGCCGTCCTCTCCCGCTACATTATATACAGCTTCCCTCTTTTTACAGTTGGAACACAGCATATCAGCCCTTTTCCTCTTCCTTCATGATTTCCAGAATAACGCTCTTTACGATATTCGCCCGCAGCTTGTCCTTGATCGGCATGGGACATACGAGCGCCCCGTCCGTCAGCGCCGCAGATAAAAGCCGAAACTCCCGCGGCGAAAGGACGCCGCGCTGTTCCAACGATTCCAAAATGCCGCGCGCCCTGCCGAAACTGATCTCTTCTCCGATACCGCCGCGCAAAAGTTCTCCCAAAATATCGTCAAACCGAATCCGCGTGATCTCGATATAGCCTCCGCCGCCGCGGCGGCTGCTGGTAACAAATCCGCGCTCCGGCGTAAAGCGCGTCGTCAAGACATAATTGATCTGGCTGGGAGCGCAGTCAAAATGCGCTGCCAGATTGTTTCTTGCTATCAATACGCTGTGCTCATTCCCGAGCGCGTCCAGCAAAAACGTCTCGATTTCGTCGCAAATGTTCATGTGCCCCCTCCTTTATGAAACTTTCATTTCCGCCGCTATCCGACAGCCGCCGACTTCTTTCCGCCCTTTGGTTCGCACGGCAGTCATATAGCGCTCCGACTTTTGTCTGCACAACTTTGTCCTGCGCCGCTTTTGTCTTGCGCCGCAGTTTTGGCTGTGCGCTTTTGCCTTGCGCCATTTTTATCTTGCGCCGCTTCTTTCCCCGCGCGCACCTTTTGGCTGTGCGTCTTTTAGTAATGCGCCGCCGAAAACGCCGCGTTTTTTTCAACAGACATACTATTGACTTTCTTTGACCTTTACACCCGTATTATACCACTCAAACGAACGCTTGTAAATAGATTTTTCAAAATGTTTGCGCTTTCTTTCCGCGCATTGCTCGAAAAAAACGTTTGCAATACCGACCAAAGGCAGAAAAATCAGCTTGCGCTTTCTTTCCGCGCATTGCCCGAAAGGAACGTTTGCGGCAAGCCCGCACTTTGTGCCGATGTACAAAAAGAAAACATACGCGCCGCAATTTTTTGTTCGCAGACTTACAATCGCGCTGCCTGCGCTCGCTCGATTTCATTAAAACTATTTCGGCTCTTTTGCGATGCCGAAAACAGCGCTTAGGTATAGTCGTTTCGGTTCATCCGCAAGCGCACCTTTTCGATCGCACGTTTTTCTATGCGGGATATGTACGAACGGGAAATTTTTAAAAACACCGCCACTTCTCTCTGCGGCATGGGCGCACCGCCCTTCAATCCGTATCGGAGACACAATACGGTGTATTCCCGCTCGGTCAGCACTTCTTTCAATACGCGCATGAACCGCTCTTTGATCAGGCCGGACTCCACCGTCTTAAAAACGCCGTCCTCCTTTTCGTACAGCAGGTCCATGAGCGTCAACTCATTGCCCTCCTTATCCACGCCGACAGGATCGGACAAATACACGTCATTCTTGTGCTTTTTGTTGCTGCGTAGAAGCATTAGAATCTCATTCTCGATACATCGCGCCGTATAGGTCGCCAACTGCGTTCCGTGCCCTTCTTCATAAGTGTTGATCGCTTTGATCAGTCCGATACTTCCGACGGAGATCAGATCGTCCGTTTCCGCCGCGCCGTTGTATTTTTTGACGATATGCGCGACCAGGCGCATATTGTGGCGCACCAGCATATCTTTTGCAGACTTATCCCCTTCGCGCGCCAATTTGAGATATTTTGCTTCCTCTTGCGGCGAGAGCGGTTTCGGAAACGAACTCTTTCCGCCGATCGCCGATGTAAAAAACAGCAATTTGCCGAAAATCGCAGATAAAAATTCAAAAAACATATACTGCACACCCCTATCCTAACGATAGTTTTAATGTATGTGCGACTCGGCTTGTACAATGCCTTTTTTCGGCAAATCCTTTGATTTTTCGATCGCTTTTTTCTTTTTCCGCGCTTTTGTTTTACAAAGAAACAAAAGCGTTCCCGATCTCCGAAACTTTTTCCCTCTTTCAGACTGTCTGCGGAGACAACTCGTTTTTTCAAAAAAAAGAGCAGCGCGTTTTTTCGAGCTGCCCCCAAAATTTTCGACTTTTGAGGCAAATCGCTCTTTTCCGCACTGCCTTCCTGCTTTTTGCTCTTTCTTTTTTCTGTTGTATCGGCTGATTTTGCCTGCCGTATGCCATTTTAGCTCTTCCCTTACAGTTTACTTCTGCAAGTTTCCGTTTCGGCACGCTCCTTTATCCCTGCCAAAAGTTTAGCTTTTCCGCATAAAAATACGGATCGCATCGTACGTTTCTTTGCTGATTAAGTGTTCCATTCTGCAAGCATCCGTCTCGGCAACGGCGGCTTCCACGCCGAGCTTTACCAAAAATTCCGTCAATAATTTATGCTTTTCATACACTTCTTTGGCGTACGTTTCGCCCTGTTTTGTCAAATGGATATGGTTGTCGACAATCTGTATATATCCCTTTTGCGTTAAAAGCCGCATCGCCTTCGTAACTGCCGGTTTCGATACGCCCAGCTCCCGTGCGATCTCCACGGAATGCACGTCTTTATCGCCCACAGAAAGGCGAAGGATCGCCTCCAAATAATCTTCTCCCGATTCGTTGTGTATCATTCCGTTCCCTCCCCTTCTTTCGTAATACCGCCGTCCTCGCACAGCAATACGGTATTGTCCACCGTCTTTTTCAATAACCGCGTCAACTCCAATATATCGTTTTCGCCGAGCACGTCCACATAAATGTCAAAATACCGCACTAAAAAGGAATACTTTTCATCCAAAAAGGCCTTTCCCTTTTCCGTCAGCATTACCTCCATCTTCCGCCGATCTTCCGAGGCGATATCCATCGTAACGAAGCCTTTCCCGCGAAGCGCACGCAATATGTTCGCCGCGCGCGCACGGCTGACTTTCAGATTGTCGCTGATCTGCGAAGGCGTTACCTTTTCTCCGTTTAACGTCCGCAAATACCAAAGCGTTGCCGTTTCCCCTTCGATAAACTCCCGAAGTGTCAGCATCAGGTCCATTTTATTCAAACGCCAAAGTTCGTGCATTAAATCGTCACGCAATTTGATTTTATCCATCCGTATTACCTCTTTTGTCGCTATTCGTTCGATTTAAGCGATTCCGCCATATTGATTTTATTTAATTTGATCAGCATAAAAGAATACACGATGACCGCAAAAGCGATCGTCAATAAAAATGCCCATACATAACTCCATCCCGCAATCACGCGCCCGAACATCATCGACACGCTGCTTACGCGACGCACGATAAACAGATGCAGCAGGAATCCAAGCCCCAGCCCGAGCAGTGTGCCAGCAATGGTCAAAATCGCGCTCTCCCGATAGATATATCCGGCGACTTCTCTCCTTCTGTACCCCAAAACGCGCAGCGTCGCAATTTCTCTGCGGCGTTCGTCGATATTGATATTCGTCAGATTGTACAGCACGATCGCCGCCAATGCGCCGGCACTGATCACCAGCACCGCTATAACCAGCCCCATCGTCGAACTGAGACCGGCAAACGTATCTTCCGACGTATAGAGAAATTCCACCGATTCCACCGCCTCGCTCGACAGCAGCTGTTTGGTATATTCTTCCGACTGCGCCTTCGCGTTTTCCGCCTTGATCAACAGCGTGTTGTCCTTCGGGATACTTCCGAACACCGTTTCATATCCGGACTGCGAAATGTAAATATTGCTACCCGTATACCCTTCGCAAATCGCATACACCTTTAACTCCGCCGTCGTGCCGCCCGAACGATACTGCAACGTATCCCCTACGGAAACGTCATAGGCGAGCGCTACGTTTTCAGGCAAGACGATCGCCCCGTCTTCCTGCGCCTTCGTCACATCGATCGAAGACTGATCTTTCCGCGTATGCAGCGAAATAAACTGACGAAAAAGAAAATCGTCTTTCACGACGTACAGCGTAACGCTTTCGTTGGCGTCGTCCTCTTTGAGGCGGAACCGAAGGGATCCGTCTTCGGTATATAAGGAAAGAGAATCCTTTTCTTGCAAGAAGGTCTCCAATGCGCTGTCTTGCGCAATCTCGCCCGTGTAACCGACCGAAATATCGTATTGCAGAACGGAGCTGTACTGCACGTCCGTGACCGTATCGACCGAATCGCTCAGCCCGAAGCCGGCAAGGATCAGCGCCGTGCATCCCATGACCGACAAGATCGTGAGGAACATATTCTTTTTATAGCGGAAAATATTTCGGATCGTCGCTTTCCATTTAAATTTCAGCGGCTTCCACAGGATGCCGACCCGTTCCAAAAGAATGCGTTTGCCCGGTTTCGGCGCTTTCGGCTGCATCAGCGCGGAAGGCCTTTCTTTCAGCGAATTGCGGCAGGCGCCCCACGTAACGATCAGGGTGCCCGCAAGCGATATGCCGAAAACGACCAGCGCAAAAATGGGACTGAATCCCAAATGCAACGAAGGCAAAATATACAATGAGCGGTACGCCTTCCAGAAAATGGAGGGAAGCAGGCTGAAACCGAACAAAATTCCGACGATACAGCCGATGATGCTTGCCAAACTGCAATACACCATATACTTTGACATGATCCGCCCGTTCCGATACCCTAGCGCTTTGAAGGTGCCGATCTGCATTCGATCCTCTTCCACCATGCGCGTCATGGACGTCAGTGCAACCAGCGCCGCTACCACGATGAAAAAGATCGGAAATATGCCGGCGATCTCCTCTACCTTTTCGACGTTCATCGCAAAGCTAACATAGCTCATATTGGTTCCGGCGCGGTCGAGCACGTACCAGCTCGCGGCAGGAAACTCCGTCGTCTGCCCCACCATTGCCGCCATTTCTTCCATCTTATCCAGAGCTTCGTCGATCCGCTCGCTGCTCTTCTGCCCGATCGTTTCAAACACTTCCGCTTTTTCAAGGACAAAATTTTTATATCCGTCCGTAAAGCGCTCTTTTGAGTCCGCGTCTTTTAAAATGATCGCGCAATCCGTATAGGCGATCTTATCTTCTTCCGCTTCGGTAAAGGCGTTGATGATCCCGAACACGCTGGATTCCGAAAGCTGCGTCAGCTGCGGCGTCTGCGTCAGATCGTCATAAATCGACTCCCGATATCCGTATAAAATGGTGTCCACGACGCCCGTTCCGATCGTCGAAACCTCCCGCGCATCCTTGTAATAGATATCCGCCGAAGATACGATCCCGACGACTTCAAATTCCTCTGTCCGATAAATATCCCCGTATGTGGATTCAGCCGTATCTTCGATCGTAACGACCGTCCCGACGCGAAGCGTCTCCAATTTGCCGTCCGCTCGAATCGCCACCGCTTCATTTTTTCCCTCCTCGGGAAACCTGCCTTCCTGCAATGTCAGACGGTTCACGCTGTCCGGCGAAAACGAATCCAATCCGACGATCCTGCCGACCAAATCTTTGCTCATCACGGTAACGACGGCGTCCGTGGAAACATAAAAATCCGCCCGCGCCACTTCTTTCGCGCTCTTGATCGACTCCGCATCCGACAGCGAAAGGCCGTACGAACCCTTCACCGTCAGATCGGACGCATTGTTTTCGATATAATAGTCGTGCATCGTCTTTTTCATATCCGGCGTAGACTGCATGACCCCGATCAAAAAACCTACGCCCACCGCGATGATCGCCATGATCGCGATAAATCTTCCGAAACTCGTTTTAAACTCTTTGGCAATGTTTTTATCAAATTTTTTCATACTGCGCCTCCGCTGCGAATGATCTACCGATGCGTGCCTGCCTTACCATTCGATGACGGATACGTCCGCAGGGTGTTCATTCCGCTCTTCCGCAAATACGCTGCCGTTTTTGATATGAATGACACGGTCTGCCATCTGCGTGATCGCCTGATTGTGCGTGATCACGATGACCGTTTTCCCGTTATCCTTGCAAACGGTGTGCAAAAGTTTCAAAATACTCTTACCCGTTTCATAGTCCAATGCGCCCGTGGGCTCGTCGCAAAGCAAAAGTTTCGGGTTCTTTGCGATCGCGCGCGCGATTGAAACACGCTGCTGTTCGCCGCCGGAAAGCTGCGCCGGAAAATTGTTCATGCGCTCCGACAACCCTACTTTTTGCAGCGTCTCTTCCGCATCAAACGGGTTCTTACAGATCTCCGACGCGATCTCCACATTCTCGCGCGCCGTCAGATTTTGTATCAAATTGTAAAACTGAAAGACAAATCCCACATCATACCGCCTGTAATCGGTAAGCTGTCTTTCCCCGAACGTGTCGACCTTTTCACCGTCTACTACGATCCTCCCTTCGCTCGCTTTGTCCATGCCTCCTAAAATATTCAGCACCGTCGTCTTTCCCGCGCCGCTCGGGCCTACAATGACACAAAATTCTCCCTTCTCGATTGTAAAATTTACCTTGTTCGCCGCCTTTATGACGTTCGAACCCATCTTATAAAATTTGCTGACTTCCTGAAATTCTACAAAACTCATTTTTACTCGCCCTCCTGTCATTGTCAGTCATGCTTTTTTGTGCTCCGTAATCAATTACTATGACAATACTAATAATAATTTACACTAATAACTAATTACAATACCATTATAGAAATATTCTATGAAATTGTCAAGAGGGATTTGGTAAAAGTTCTGTGAAAAAAGCTTTTGCCGTCCGCTCCCGCTTAATACATCTGCATCCGCACGGGATCATCGGCACACTTATATCCGTTTGTCCGCCTGTAAACAGAAAACTTGACCGCACTGTACGCAAAAATCATGCCCGCCTGAAAACGCTTGCGTGCCTGCGTCCGCTTGTAAACAAGAAACTATGACGTCTCTCACACAATATCTATCTGTCCGCGGTCAAATACTAGATTTGAAAACCGAAATTATCGCATGGTGTCTTCGGCAAGCGGCTTGGACAGCCAACCGAAAAAATTTTTGCATTTTTAATTCCAGAAAAGCGGCGTCCTGAAAAGGAAAACGCCGCTTTGCCGTCATGGTATGGTTGAAATTTTTCAATGCCTTTCAAAGTACCCTGCTTTTTGGTATTTTCAAACGCCGAAAGCTGTTCGATATTTTTAAACGCCGAAATGCCGATCTCTGTTTTATATCGGCATGGATTTGCAATCTCTGTAAAAACGGTAATTGTCTTTGCGCTCAAAGGGAAAACCTTCTTCCCTTTTGAAGAGAAAGATCACAGTTCGATGTACGCCTCTCTCTCCGCGCCGACCGACACATAGCGGATCTTGCATTCGCAGGATTTTTCGATAAAGCGGATATAATCGAGCGCTTCTTTGGGCAGATCCTCCTTTTTGCGGCAACCGGAAATATCGCAATTCCAACCTTTTACCTCTTCAAAAATAGGTTTACAGTCATCCAAAACATCCGTAAACGGGAATTCGGTCAACTTCTTTCCGTTCAATTCGTAAGCAGTGCAAACTTCCAGCGTATCGTGTCCGGATAAAACGTCCAGCTTGGTCAAAGCGATCTCGTCCGCACCCTGGCAGCGGATACCATATTTGGAAGCCACCACGTCGAACGGCCCGACTCTTCTCGGCCGTCCCGTTGCGGCGCCGTATTCGCCCCCTGCTTTGCGCAGTTTTTCCGCTTTTTCCCCGAAGTATTCCGCCGTAAAAGGGCCTTCCCCAACGCAGGTCGAATACGCTTTCATGATCCCGATCGTCTTATCGAGTTTCAGATTGGGTACGCCCGCCCCGATCGGCGCATACGCCGCGATCGTGGACGAAGAGGACGTGTACGGGTAGATACCGAAATCAATGTCGCGAAGCGCGCCGAGCTGCGCTTCAAACATGATCTTCTTGCCCGCTTTATTCGCCGCGTTCAGATACAGTCCCGTGTCGCAGACATACTCCTGCAAAGGCAGGCCGAATTCCTTGAAATATGCCTTCATTTCCTCGCTCGTAACGGGCTGAGCGCCGTAAGCGTTTGCTATCGTCAGGTTTTTCCACTCCACAATGTCCGGAATGCGCTTTTCCAGGCGGTCCATATTCAAAAGTTCACCCATGCGGAATGCCTTTTTCAAATATTTATCCGCATAGATCGGCGCAATGCCGCGCTTGGTCGAGCCGAATTTTTTATCTGCAAGGCGCTCCTCTTCCAGGCAGTCCTGCAACACGTTGTACGGCATCGTAATGACGGCGCGGTCGGAAATTTTTAAATTTTCCGGCGAGATCGTAATGCCCGCTTCCCGCAAGCGCGCCATTTCTCCCATCAGATGTTTGATGTCGATCACCATGCCAGGACCCATTACGCACACTACGCCCTCGCGCAAAATTCCGGAAGGCAACAGGTTGAGAATAAATTTCCCGCGCTCGTTGATGACGGTGTGCCCCGCGTTGTTTCCGCCCTGGTAGCGACACACTATGTCAAAATCCTTCGACAAAAGATCCACCATCCTGCCCTTGCCTTCGTCTCCCCAATTGATTCCGACGATCGATGTTAACATAAATAACGCCCTCGCTAATTTGATAATTTTTTCTTCTCTCGTGCCGATTCAAGGCACTTTTTTACATACACTTGTATTATATCGTATTTTTTCGTTTTCGCAAAGCAGTTTGCAGCCCTTGCGCCCATTTTTTTAAAAGGATGGACGGAATTCTTTCTTTTTGCTTGCCGTCCTTGTACAATTTTTTCTTTTGGTTTGCCGCCCCTATGCTGTTTTTCTTACCTATCCCCCCAAAAAAAGCAGTCCCGATATTTTTTCGGGACTGCCCTGCTTTTTGCTTTTTCTTTTTTACGATACACGGATTTGAGCCGGTCTGTTTCTCTTATCGTAAATGCTTATTCGCTTTGAAATAGAACGCACCTTATCTATACCTCATCTGCCTTTAAGCAGGAAGGCCCACTTTTTATTACGATACGCTGAACAAAATATCTCCGTATGTGGGGAACGGCCAGAACGATTTTGCGGTATTGAGTTCCATTTCGTCCGCATAGGCGCGCATCGTCTGCATGACCGGTATGACTTTGTCTGCAAAAAAACGGGCCGACTTTTCCGCATTCCCGATATTTTTGGTCTGTCCGATCAACTTTTCGAGTTCCACGGAAGCAAAATACATTTTTTCATTCGCCCCCGAAAGTTTTTCGATGACCGCCTTTTCCGACGCCACGGAAAGATTCGCCGCCGCCTTGTGCTCCATCGTCTTGCACAGAGAAAGGACGTACGACTCCACGGCCGGATAAATATCCTTCCTGCCCATTTCGATCATCGTAAGCGCTTCGACGGTGAGGACCTTGCTGTAATTATCCAGCATGATCTCCATGCGCGAACGCACTTCCCTTTCGGTAAAGACCTTGTTGCGCTCGAACAGTTCGATGTTCTTTTTTGCCGCAAAATACGGCAGAGCATCCGCACAGCTGGGCAGATTCAAAAGTCCGCGCCGCTTTGCCTCTTTCGTCCATTCCTCCGAATAATTGTTGCCGTTGAACAAGATCCGTTTATGCGCTTTCAGTTCCCGCACGACGAGGGAATGCAGCGCGCCGTTGAAATCTTCCGCGCCTTCCAGCTCATCCGCAAACTGCCGCAAAGAATCGGCGACGATCGTGTTGAGCATGATGTTCGGACCGGCTATCGAAAAAGTCGAGCCGAGCATACGGAATTCAAATTTATTCCCCGTAAACGCAAACGGAGAAGTGCGGTTTCGGTCGGTCGTGTCCTTCGGAAGTTCCGGAAGCGTATCCACACCGAGTTTCATCACGCCCTTGCCCTTTCCGCTGTACGGCACATTGTTTTCCAACGCATCCACGATCTCCTGCAATTCGTCGCCGAGATAGACGGAAACGATCGCCGGCGGCGCCTCATTTCCGCCGAGACGATGGTCGTTTCCCGCACTGGCCACCGACAGGCGCAAAAGATCCTGATACTCGTCCACGGCCTTGATCACCGCCACCAAAAACAGCATGAACTGCCCGTTTTCCGCCGGCGTCGAGCCGGGATCCAGCAGATTGACGCCGTTGTCCGTACTCAGCGACCAGTTGTTGTGCTTGCCGCTGCCGTTGATCCCTTCAAACGGCTTTTCGTGCAGCAAACAGTACAGCCCGTGCTTTTGCGCTACTTTCTTCATCGTCTCCATGATCAGCTGATTCTGATCGGACGCTATATTCGTGATCGTGAAGACCGGCGCAAGCTCATGCTGCGAGGGCGCGACTTCGTTGTGCCGCGTCTTTGCAAAGATACCGAGCTTCCAAAGCTCCACGTCCAAATCTTTCATGAACTCGCTCACGCGCCGCTTGATCGGTCCGAAATAATGATCCTCCATTTCCTGACCTTTCGGCGGCTTCGCGCCGAACAGCGTCCTGCCCGAAAAGACCAAGTCCCTCCGCGCGTCATACATGCTTCTGTCGATCAGAAAATACTCCTGCTCCGCCCCGACCGTCGGATACACGCGCTTTGCTCTCGTATTTCCGAACAGGCGCAATATTCGCAGCGCCTGTACGTTCAAAACGCTCATGCTCTTCAAAAGCGGCGTCTTTTTATCCAGCACCTCGCCGCCGTACGACAAAAACGCCGTGGGAATGCAGAGCGTTCCGTCCTTGATAAAGGCAAACGACGTGGGATCCCATGCCGTATAGCCGCGGGCTTCAAACGTCGCGCGCATTCCCCCGTTCGGGAAACTGGAAGCGTCCGACTCACCCACGACCAATTCTTTGCCGGAAAATTCCATGATGACCTTTCCGTCTTTGGTCGGAGAAATAAAGCTGTCATGTTTTTCCGCCGTAATACCCGTCATGGGCTGAAACCAATGCGTATAATGCGTCGCGCCTTTTTCTACCGCCCAGTCCTTCATCGCGTTGGCAATGACGTTCGCGACACCGCTTTCCAGCGGAGTCCCTTCGTCGATTGTCTTTTTCAGCGATTTAAACACTTCTTTGGGCAATTTATCCTGCATAACTTGCAGATTAAACACATTTTCACCGAATATTTCGGGAACATTCATACTTTTTTCTCCTTTTCTTTCCGCACTTGTACGGCCCGCCCTGTCTGCGCCTACGCTTTTTCACCGCCGTCCTTTCGCAAAAGCGGCGCTCCGCTTCTCCCGGTAAAAATAAGACACCGTGCGTAAAAAGCGACTTGCCCCATTACCCACAGCGTCCTCGCTGATTCTCTATATCATTATATTTTATGATTTTCCATTTGTCAAACGATTTCCTTGCGGACAAGGCAAACGAACAAAAAAACCCTTTTTTTCCCAGAAGTATTGACAAAACCGCACCCTTGTCGTACAATAAAAAAAACGCTAAAAAAGGAGAGTATTATGGCAAAAAGAAAAAGTGATTACTTCGGTTTAAGTTATCTTGTAAGCGTCATTTTGGCAATTATCCCGGTAACGGCCTGGATCTGCGGCGCAATCACGCGGCTTTCGGAAGGCAAGATCCTCGCTTTTCTGATTCGTCTGATCTTTGGCTTTACGATCGTCTGGATATTGGACCTCATTTTGATGATCCTCAGCAAACATATCCTGCGACTGCTTTAAAATTACAGCGGGGAAATGAAAAGCGGAGAGAAAAGTTTTCTCTCCGCTTTTTCTTATGCCAAAAACCTGCGCATATAAAAGCCAAACAAAAATCTTCGAGGCTTTCGGTCAAAAAACTGCACGCTTTTCAAAAAGAATCGCGACCGCAACTTAGGATTTTTGGAACAAATCATCATAACTGTAAATGTTCGCAAAATCGATCACGCGCTTTCCTTCTTCGATCGCATGAACGAGGTCGACCGTCATCTGATTGAAGGGCGTAGGCACGCCGTATTTTTTACCGTATTCGCAGACAACTCCGTTGATAAAATCGATCTCGCACTGCTTTCCCGCGCGCAGATCCTGCAACATGCTGGAGATAAGTTTCGCGTGCTTTTTCATCGCAACGGGGATCAATGCAAAGGACACGGCACGTTTGAGCCAGCCTTTATAATCGAATAATGTATCGATCTTATGCCCCTGCACAGGCTCGACGCGGATCTTTGCCGCTTTGGCAACGTCGATGCACTCCTTTATGATCCGCTGCGCCACGCGCCGCGACGCCCTGTTTTTCGACACTTCGCCGAACGTAGCACCCGTTACGGTGGAAAGGCCCGAAAAAGCGCTGTTGATCAGAAGTTTGGACCAACGCGCGCCGATAAAATTCTTTTCGATCGTTACCTGCCCCATCGTTTCCAACAACTCTTTCACGTCCGCAAGGTGATTGCCGGCGCCCAACGCTCCCAGCGAAAACGTCAGCGCACCCGGATCGGACGTCAATTCCGATACCCCCTCGCCGTGAAACGTAGCGCCCCAGGCGATCGCACAGCCGAGCGTGCGGTCCGCGCCGATACAGTCCGCGATCTTCGGTTCCGGCAAACCGTTCTGACAGGTGCAGATCGCCCCGTCTTCCTTTAAATATTTCTTTAAAAACTGTACGATCTCCGCGTTGTAACGCTGCTTCGTCATCAGCAAGATGACGTCGTATTCTCCCTTCATCTGCGACGGAAGCAGCGCGTTGACCTTTTGCGTAAAGTGTACCGTTCCCGTGATCGTCGCTCCCTTCTCTTTCAGAGCGGCAATATGTTTTTCATTCCGATTGATCAGATCGATCTCTTTCCCCGCACGGGCTATGTAAGCACCCAATACCGTGCCCATCGCTCCCGCGCCGTAAATTGCACAGCGCATCTTTGCACCTCCTCCCTATACGATTTGCTTATTCCTTCCGCTTTTGTGCGCAAAAATTTTTGTAACAAACCGCTCGTTTTTTTAATCTCTTCTTAAAATAAATTGTTCTTCTGTTTTAAGCCTTCACCTTTTTCAAGATATACATGCTGCTAAACAATCCGCCGCACTCACGCTGCACAGGCTCCGTATCAAAGACGCCAAACAGCGGAATTGCTCCGCGCATGAGCACGTCTCCGCCGGCCAGAACGGTCTCCGTGCGGCCGCGAACACTCACCGAATATACGGCCGATTCGTTCAATCCTTTAAAACGAATAAACGGCAACGGTTCGTTCGGATGCGTTTCCGTAACGTTTACAACGGCGATCGCTTCCGACTGATCGGCAGATACCGTTATAAACCCTTCCGCGCGCGGCGCTTGCAGACGAAATTGTTTTCCGAATTGCAGCAGCTTGCGCTTATCCTTATAGAACGCAATCTGTTCTTTGATCACCGCGCGCTCCGTTTCCGTCAGCGCGGAAAGATCCAATTCATAGCCGAGCACGCCGCCGCATGCGACGTTGAACTGCGCCGCAAACGAATTTCTGCGCCCCGTCTGATGGTTGACCTGCGCGGAAACGTGCGCTCCCATCGTATTTTGCGGATAGCCGCAAGCCGTTCCTGCCTGAATGGCAAGGCGCTCCCTCGCATCCGTATCGTCGCTCGTCCAATACTGCTGGAAATAACACAAATTTCCCAGATCAAAACGGCCGCCGCCGCTCGCACACCCTTCAAACAAAACCGAAGGAAATTTTTTTGTCAATTTCGACACTACTTTATAATATCCCAACAGATACCGATGAAAATATTCCCCGCCGACAATGCCTTTCCCGAAACAATCGGTAAAATGTCGATTGAAATCCCATTTTACATACGCCGCACCGCTGCGAGATAACACGTCGCCGATCGCCCGCACGACATAATTTTGAACTCGCTCGTCCGCCAGATTCAGCACCAGCTGATTGCGGATCCTCCAAGGCTCTCTCCCCGGGATCTTCATGGCAAAATTCGGATGCGAACGATACAGATCGCTGTCTTCACTGATCATTTCCGGCTCTACCCAGATCCCGAAAGCCAGCCCCAGATCGCGTATTTTCCCTGCCAAAGACGCCAATCCGCCGCCCGTTTTCTCCACATTGTCGTACCAATCGCCCAAAGAAGAACGATCATCGTTCCGCTTTCCGAACCAGCCGTCGTCCAAGACAAACAGCTCTGCGCCGACTTCCTTCGCCGCCGCCGCAATCGAAAGGATCTTCTTTTCGTCAAAATTGAAGTATGTTCCTTCCCAATTATTGACAAGGACCGGACGTTCCCGGTTTTTCCACTTTCCGCGCACGATATGCTCTCTCACAAATGCGTGCATCCGTTCGCTCAGCTCATCCTCGCTCTCAGCATAACACAGCACCGCTTCCGGCGCACAAAACGACTCCGTCGGCGCGAGCTTCCATTCGAACATATAATCGCTCATCCCCGTCAATGCGCGGATACGTCCCCTTTCGTCGCTCTCGAAAATCTCCGCATGATTTCCGGAATACAGCAAATTAAACCCATACAGCCCCGTTCCGTTTTTCAAGATCACAAACGGGTTGCATTCATGCGACGACATCCCTTTTTTGGAATCACAGATATAGATCCCTTTCGTGATCGGCTGAACCGTTCTGTGCCGCTCTCTGCCCCAAACGCCGCGAAAAGAAATAACTTCCGCCTCTTCCCGCGGCAAATCCAGCTGAATACTCATCAGCCGGCGCAAACGGATCTCCTTTTTCGATTGATTGACGAGCTGCGCGGAAACAGCGATTACGTCGCTGTTTTCATATACGGTATAATACTGATACAGGCAAACTTTCGTGGGCCCGTCCACGAATTTCAGCTCCAACGTCTTTCCTTCGCCGTACGAGGAAGGCAGCCCCGCAATTTCCGGCTTTTCCGCACTGATCTTGCCCTTTGAATAGACAAAATCATAGGTAAAGCCGCCGTCCGCATTGTACAGCAAAACGTTTTGTTCGGTAAAATCCCCCCGCCAAGGCTGCGACACGATCCGCCTCTCGGAACCTGCGAGCAATTCCGCTATGCCGCAAAAACGAATTTTCCTGCCGTAATAGACGCATTCCGCCGTTTCCGGCTTTAAAATCAGCGTCGTATGCTCCGTTTCCAATATATAAAATTGGCCTTTTCTTCTTATCATACATCCCTCTTTTTGTCATTTTTTATAAATTTTTCATAGTATAGCATATTTTTTAACCTTTGTATATTAAATATAATTAAAATTCGGGGGAATAAGATGATTTTTTTGTGTTATAAAGAAAAAATTTATGTATTTTAAGAAAAAAGCAGGCTTTTTTGCCCGCTTTTTAATTTTCTTTTTTGAGCTGTTTCAGACGCCCCGCAAAATTTTTCCGTACACGCACGACCTCATCGTCCGCCACTTCGATCGCTTTGGCCGTTCCGCCGACTTTCAGTTCCGCTTCCACACTGCGCAAATCTTCCGCCGTTTGCGCAAGGCCCTGCAAAATATGATCGCAAAAAAACTTTGATCCGCCCTCGCAGAGCATTTCAATATACCGCCTCAATAAAAATTCCTCCGCTGCCCGCATATCCGATAAAGCGTCGCGCTCGCAGAGCGAATTTACTTTTTTACTCGGTTTCATTTCTTTCCCCCTATAAAAGTTCTACCAAACTCCCGAATCTAATTTCGTGGCGCTGCGCGAGCGCTTCCATCCGCTCAGCCAAAGATAAATCCGTAAAAACGTTGGCATACATTCTTGCCTTTTTTGCCGCCAACTCCTCTGCCTCCAACAATAAAATATACGCGCTCAGCGAACTCGCGTCGAATTGTTCTTTCATTGTCCACCTCCTGACAAATAGAGTGCCCGTTATTGCCTCGTTTTATTCTTTCACTTTTCATCGCTTCTGCCGAAAAGGCTCCGCTTTCCCTTTTTGAATGTATATTTTTATCGCTTTCTCTGAATTGATCGGTAAAAACGCTTGCCTTTTTTTCGGATTTATTATACAATTAGAAAGGTTTTTTGCAGAGATGGCTGAGCGGCCTAAGGCGCACGATTGGAAATCGTGTGTACCTCGTAAGGGTACCGAGGGTTCAAATCCCTCTCTCTGCGCCATTTTTTAAGCCTGTTGCCGGTTTTGCGACAGGCTTTTTGCGTGCACAAAAATGTGCACATTAAAAGCCCATACACTTGCGGCAACGGCTTTCGTTAGCTTTATTCAATCAATAAGCCGCCCTAGACAGG
This sequence comes from uncultured Bacillota bacterium, assembly GCA_949283775.1. GTDB lineage: Bacteria > Bacillota > Clostridia > Christensenellales > Borkfalkiaceae > Borkfalkia. Next base: position 24,272 of record CASDTU010000044.1, on the reverse strand, counting down.
GGCGGCTTTACTTTAAAAATATTATTTTTAGCAGCAGAAAATCTTGCTTTTTTGAACTTCCTGTCTTTCAAATTTCCGTTCTTAAAAAGCCGCAGCCAAAAAAATCACCAGACCTATCTGCCATACGAGTCCTAAAAGATTGACAGCCCAGAAATACCAATGCCGCGTTTTATGACGGAATATTAGCATCGCCAATACTCCTCCGACAGCGCCGCCGAAAAACGAAAAACCCAGCAATACTTTTTCCGCGATCCGCCACTTCCCGCGCTTTGCCTTACTCTTATCTGCGCCGTACAAAATAAATGTAATTGCCGATAGAACCGCAAAACCAATTAAAAACCACAAATACATCGCGTAACCCTTCTTTCTTTGAACCGATCGTTAAAGCGTGCGCAGCACAGCCCGAACCGGCGCACCTTCACTCCCTTCCCATTTTACAGGAAAGGCAATCAGCTCATACTTTCCGTCCGAAATATTGTTTAAATTCAATCCTTCCAAAATCACGATGTCCGCGCCAAGCAAGATCCGATGGACCTCGGCGTTTCCGATCGATTGTGCGTCCGTTCCAATCAAGACAAAGCGCTTAGCCGCCGCAATTTCGGCCGCTTCATTTTTCGACAGCTCTCCCCGCAGCAACAGGCGCTCCGCGAGTACAGCCGCGATCCCTTCCTTCTTGATTTTTTTTACAGACTTCACTTCACAGCCGCCGATACAGCTTTCCAGCGATATTTTTTCGACTGTTTTTCCGCCTTCGATAAAATGGGACGGCGCATCCATATGCGTCGCGTTATGGACGCACAGCGTTACATCCGACAGATCATACTCCGCTCCGTCCCGTATGCTCTGAACGCGCCGCAAAACGGGCTCTGTGTCGCCCGGATACGGTTTTACCGAAAATAAATTTCTGGAAATATCGTATAGCATACTCCTCCTTCCGAACATCTGCCGCAATGCAACCGGCATTCCCTTTTACGGCCCGACATACCTTCCGCACGGCGCGAAAAACGTCCGAATAAACCAAAGCGCGGAAGCGTCAAAGCCAAGCTCCGCGCCAGATAAAAAACGCACTTTGTCAGAAGAATTTAAATTCGGTAATGGTTCCGTCTTCCTCCAAGCGGTATATTGCAGTTTCCGTGATCAGTTCTATATGCGAACCGCAGATCCTGCCCAATTCAAAGGAGTCGGGAAGCATCATTAAAAGCCTCGTTTCACCCGTCTGCAAATCGATCTCCGTTACAAAATCCCCATAGGCACCGATATCTTCATCCATTTTCCATTCAACAGACAGCACCTTCTTTCCGTAATTCATTATATATTGATTTCCAGCGTACAGCTGCCGTATTCCTGCATAATTATCCTGCCAAACAAAGGATTCCATCGTATCAAAGACATATCCATGCCACGAACCGTCCTGCGGTCCGATAATGTCCACATAGGAATAATTGAGCAATCCGAGATTGATGGAAAGGATATGTGCTTCTTCTCGGGCCAAAGGCAAATCGACGCGCTCAAACACGAGCGTCCCCTGTTCTACCCCGACGCGCATAACGACCGATTGCATAAAATCCGAGCTGTATAAGCCGAAATACACATATCCGCGATCCGTTCCGAGCAATTGCGCCGATTGCGTATTGATTTCATCAAACGAATTGAGACTATACCGCTGCGTTCCGTCTTTTGAGATTGCAAATGCACCCGATGTATTGGTTGAAAACGCTATGATCCAACCGTCGATGATCCGGAACACGTCGTATTCTCCTCGATCCATCAGCTCCAACTGCTTTGTTTCCCGATGTAAACGGTATAAATTGCTGTTCTTGCCCAAAAAATAGACATACTCGCCGTCTATCGTTATATTCGTGTAATTAAACGTATATACGGTATGGTCAATAACATCGGTTCTTTCCTCCAAAACGACTTCGCGCACGTTATTTTTGATGCGATACAACTTCACCCAATCGTTCGTATATTCGCTATAATACGCCTCATTTTGCTCTGTCTGCCCCTTTTCCCAAACCTGCGGAAGTGCGAGATAGTCGTTATCGGACAGTTCCGCCCGTTCTTCCGATTGCGTATACAGCTTCATCGGATAAAAAGACCGCTTTCCGTTTCCGGACTTAAACTGATTGATATCGATTTTCGGAAATTCTTCCGTCTGCTCGAAAGTATAGGTAATGTGTACGCCGATCTCAAAATTTATAAGTCCGTTCATACCGCCGATCGCCACGTCCAAATATTCGATCTTTTCATCGCGGCAGGCGGCTTCAACGGTGATCGTGTCCGGAAAAACCGAAAAACCGACCGACGTCATCATCTGTTCAATCAAAGTTTTCACCTTTTCCGTATCGATTTCGACCTTTAAAATATCGACGCCGTCCTTTTTATCGATCTCAACGGATGAAAGCTGCTCCAAAAGCAATTTCTCATCCACATAATTGTACAGTGAAAGGACCGCCATCGATTCGAAATCAAAGGGCATAACGGTTTTATTGCCATCTTCGTTCAGATAAAAAACGCCGTCATAATAATAAAGCATAAAGGCGTCCTCATCCTCTTCAAATTCCATATACGCTCTTGTCCCGTTTTCACGGCTCAGACGAAACAATACCGTCCTGGAAAGAGTATTTCCGCCGTATTCGACGGATACTTCCGCACGGCTTTGCAAATATTTCGCTTCCTCAATATCCTCTACCGCCGCAACAAAACTGTCCAGTCCTAAAAAACTTAAAATCTTTTCGCAACCAGCCAAGCAAAAAAAGCATAAACAAGCTGTCAATACTGCCAAAAAAAACTTTTTCATTCCTCGCCCCTTACTTTTTTCAATGCGTCAATTATATCATATACCCTTTACCTTTTCAACCTAATTTAAAATTTAATTTAAAAATAAAATGCAACCCTTTCCGAACGCACAACAACAACGTTTTACCGTACAACACAAACGCCGCAAAAGCAAAGAATTTTGCTTTTGCGGCGTTTCAGCGTACCTTCTCCGCGAAAAAAAGTCTGCCGCCGATTTTCTCGATCGGCGGCAGACTTTCCATTCCACCAAAAAACAATCAATTTTTATAAGGATCGACCCCGTACATTGCCTGCACATTGTCGCGATACGCTCGGATCTTCGGCGTCTGTTTCATATCCGTCGTCTCTTCCAATTCATCCAGCGCGCGTTTTTGATCCTTCGTAAGTTTCGTCGGCACTTCCACCGTCACCGTAATATACATATTGCCGGTACCCGTCCGCGTTTTCAAACCTTTTCCGCGAACACAGAAAACAGTTCCGCTCTGCGTCCCTTCCGGAATGAGATATTCAAACGTTTCATCAATCCCGGGCACCTTGACTTTGCCGCCGAGCGCCGCCGTACGGAAAGAGATCGGCAGTTCCACATACAGGTCCTTATCCTTTCTCTTAAAGATCTTATGCGGCTCCACGCGAAAAACGACGATCAGATCGCCGGGCGCGCCGCCCTTGACGGAAGCCTGCCCATAGCCCTTCTTGCGGATATAACTGTTGGTGTCTGCGCCTGCCGGAATATTGAGCGTAACGACCGTCTCTTTGCGCACATATCCTTTCCCTTTGCAATCGGGACAGCTGTCCGTTATTTTCTTCCCCGTGCCGCCGCATTCGGGACAGACCGCCATACGGATAGTACGCCCGAAAAGGGTATCCTGCGCATACCGAACCTGCCCGCTTCCGCCGCACTTATCGCACGTCTTATACGCTGTCCCGTTCTTTGCGCCCGTACCTTTGCAGGCAGGACACGGCTCGTTGCGCATATAGCGGATCTCTTTGGTACAGCCCTTTGCGGCATCCAAAAAGCTCAAAACAACTTCGCGCGTGATATCTTCGCCCTGCGACTCCTGCGCAGCGGCCCCGCCGCCGAAGCCCGAAAAAATATCGCTGAAAATATCTCCGAAACCGCCGAAACCCGAAAATCCGCCGAAGCCGCCCGTGCCGCCGAAACCGCCTGCGCCGCGCGCGTTCGGATGATCCAATTCATAATCGTACGCCGCGCGCTTTTGCGGATCGGACAAAACCTCGTTCGCCTCGTTGACTTCTTTGAACTTCGCAGCGGCATTCGCGTCGTTCGGATGCAGGTCGGGGTGATACATCTTGACAAGTTTCCGATACGCGGATTTGATGTCGGCGTCCGTCGCCTTTCTGTCTACCCCTAATATTTCGTAATAATTCTTGTCAGCCATTGCAATCTCCGATAAAACGCACAGCAATGCCGTGAAAAAATCACGGCATTCTTGCGCTGAAACAGTTTATTTTTTTGTCGCTTGCGGATTATTGATGAAACTCGGTATCGTCACTGCCGTTTCCCGCGTTCGGATCGCCCTGCGCGCCGGCTGCCTGCTGATAGATCTTCGCAAAGATCTGCTGGCTCTCGTTGGTAAGTTTCTCCGTCGCCGCTTTGATGCGGTCGTCGTCATCGGAGGCAAGCTCTTCTTTCGCGCTCTTGACCATCTCTTCCAAAGACGCCTTGTCTTCTGCGGAAAGTTTGTCACCGAGCTCATTGATGGACTTTTCGACCGTAAAGATCATGCCGTCCAATTTATTCTTATTGTCCACTTTCTCCTTGCGGGCTTTATCCTCCGCTTCATATTGCTGCGCTTCTTTCACCGCCTTATCGATATCCGCTTCGGAAAGGTTGGTCGAAGAAGTGATGGTGATATCCGTGCTCTTTTGCGTACCGAGATCTTTCGCCGTTACATGCACGATACCGTTCGCGTCCACGTCGAAAGTAACTTCGATCTGCGGAACGCCGCGCGGTGCGGGCGGAATACCGGTCAGCTCAAATCTGCCGAGCGTCTTGTTATCCTTTGCAAATTCACGCTCTCCCTGCAAAATATGGATATCCACCTGCGTCTGATTGTCCGCCGCCGTCGAGAAGACCTGCGATTTCTTTGCAGGGATCGTCGTGTTGCGCTCGATCAGGCGCGTAAACACGCCGCCCAGCGTTTCGATACCCAAAGAAAGGGGCATAACGTCCAAAAGCAGCACGTCCTTCACGTCGCCCGAAAGCACGCCGCCCTGGATCGCCGCGCCGATCGCGACGCATTCATCGGGGTTGATTCCTTTAAACGGTTCTTTGCCCGTGATCTGCTTTACTTTTTCCACAACGGCGGGGATACGCGTCGATCCGCCGACCAAGATCACCTTATCGATATCGTTGTAGGTAAGCCCCGCATCCTTCATCGCAAGGCGCATCGGCTCCGCCGTCTTCTCCACAAGATCCGCCGTCAGCGCTTCGAATTTCTGGCGGGTGATGTCTACGTCCAGATGCTTCGGGCCTTCCGCCGTCGCCGTAATAAAGGGCAAGTTCACATTGGTCGTCGTCATGCCGGAAAGTTCGATTTTCGCTTTTTCCGCCGCTTCTTTCAAGCGCTGCATCGCCATCTTGTCTTTGGACAGATCGATGCCTTCCTTGCTCTTGAATTCGTCCACGAGGTAATCCATGATACGCTTATCGAAGTCATCGCCGCCGAGCATATTGTTGCCGTTGGTCGCCAAAACTTCGAACACGCCGTCGCCGATCTCCAAAATAGAGACATCGAACGTACCGCCGCCCAAATCGTAAATCATGACTTTATGGTTGGAAGTATCTTTATCCAAACCGTATGCAAGCGCGGCTGCCGTCGGTTCGTTGATGATACGAAGAACGTTCAATCCCGCGATCTTGCCGGCGTCTTTCGTCGCCTGGCGCTGGCTGTCCGTAAAGTATGCAGGACACGTGATGACTGCGTCCGTCACTTTGCTGCCCAGATAGCTTTCCGCATCCGCCTTCAACTTAGACAGGATCATTGCAGAAATCTCCTGCGGAGAATATTTCTTGCCGTCGATGTCCACTTTGTAATCGCTGCCCATGTGACGCTTGATCGAAATGACCGTACGGTCGGGATTTGCAACCGCCTGACGCTTTGCCACCTGCCCTACGATTCTCTGTCCGTCCTTCTGGAACGCAACAACGGACGGAGTCGTCCGCGCGCCTTCCGGATTCGGTATAACGACTGCTTCGCCGCCTTCCATAACGGCTACGCAAGAGTTTGTTGTTCCTAAGTCAATTCCTATTACTTTTCCCATACTATATCCACTCCTTTTGGGTAAGATTTCTTTTTGATTTGATTTTTTGATTCTATACAAACGGCTTTCGCCGATCTTGTCTGCTATTTATATTCTTCCTCGCGCAAGGTCTTCCCCCGCCGCAAAAAATTTGCCGAACTTTGGACGTTTTTTCTCAGCTCGTTACTTTTACCTGCGCAAACCGGATCACCTTTTCGCCGCTCTTGTAGCCTTTCAAAAACACTTCCTTCACGTATCCGGCTTCCACGCCTTCCTGCGCCGGTTCGCTCATGATCGCTTCACAGTAGGTCGGATCAAATTCCTCTCCCACCGGATTGATCTCCGTGATTCCTTCCGCTTCGAGCATCTGGCGAAAACTTCGCAAAACCATTTCGATCCCTTTTTTCGTCTGCTCGTCGCAAGTGCGGAGCGCGCGCTCCAGATTGTCGCCGACCGGCAAAACTTTTACGATCACGTCCGCCTTTCCGTCCAGATATGCGTTTCGCCGCGTCAATTCGTTGCGCTTTCGGAAATTGTCAAATTCCGCCACGCTGCGCATCCATTTATCTTTGTACTCCGCAGCTTCCGCCTTCGCCTTCTCCAAATCTTGATTCAGCTTTTCCTGCTCCGTGCAAGTTTCCTGCACGACGCTCTCCTTTTGCTCCTGCGCCGCCGCTTCTTCCGCCTCAGCGGGCTGCTCCTTTGCAGGAATGTTTTCTATCTCGTCTTTGGGTACATCTCTCTTTTTGTCACTCATGTTCGTCGTCCTTTTTCCCTTTATTCTTGTTATTGATCAGATCTTCCAGCGCCTTGCCGACGTTCTCCAATACGGAAATAACTTTCGGATAATCCATTCGGATCGGTCCGATCACGCCGTACGTCCCGAGACTCTTTCCGCCCGCCGAATACGTCGCCGTAACGACCGAACAATCCTGCGGCACATCGCCGCTCTCACCCGAACCGATCTTTACGCTGATCTGAATCTCATCGTCTTCGTCGCCGATGATCTCCGCAAGTTTGTCTTTGCTGGATATCACCGTCAAAAAGTTTTTGACGTTTTCGATGTCTTCGTATTCCGGATGATTGAATATCTTATCCGCACCCGTCAAAACGACGTCTTCGTCTCTCGGGCGCGTATATTCTTTCAAGGCGTCGATGACTTCCCGCATCACCTGCCGGTACTGCCCAAACTCCGAAAGAGCCTCGTCGCTGACGTCCTTCACTTCCGAAAGGGATTTCCCTTCGAACAGCTTTGCGATCACCTTCGAAGCGTTTTCCAATTCCTCGTCGCTCATAGAGTCCGGAATTTCAATAAAACTGTCGCGCAAAATCCGCGTGCCCGTTACGATCACCAGCAAAGCGCGCCCATCTCCGCAAGATAAAAGAGCTAAATTGCGGATCTTTTCCTCTTCCGCGTGCGGCCCGATCGCGACCGACGTATAATCGGTCAGCTCGCTGATCACCTTGGAAACGTTTTTGATCAGATACTCTACGTCGTTGGATTTGTCGCTGAACGCCTTTTCAATATAGTCGAGATCTTTGTCAGATAAGTTTCCCCTTTGCATCAGCTCTTCGATGTACAGCCGATACGCCTGCGGCGAAGGCACCCTTCCGCCCGAAGTGTGAAACTGCGTCAGATATCCGAGCTCCTCCAATGATGCAAGCTCATTGCGCACCGTCGCCGAACTTACGTCCGTAAGATGCTTTTCCGCAATGACTTTGCTCGACACAGGAACGGCGGTGTTGATATATTCATCCACCACGATCTGTAAAATTTTCTTTTTCCTGTCGGACATTTTCATTGCCGCATTCACCTCACATCAAATTTGGCACTTCGTTTTTCACAATGTTAGCACTCTCATCTATCAAGTGCTAACGCTATTATATATTTATTGTCGCGCAAAGTCAAGAGTTTTATGCCGATTTTTCAAAATATTTTTTTCAATCGTTTTTTGCGCAAAAATTTAATCCTTGCACGAGCGGAATTTTTCCCCCAAGCGGAGAACGATCGCCGCGCCGAAGCGGTTTCGGCATATTTTGTTTCGGATTTTTTTCAAAGCGGTGAATTTATTGTTTTGCCGCCGTTTGATTTGACAGAAACCATGCCGTATGCTACCATTAAGCGGTACGGCAAAAACGCACTCTTTTAAAAACTCGGAGAAGACCATGCAGCGACAGCTTTTTAAAAAATTTGCCCGCTATGCGGGACTGAATATTTTGGGAATGATCGGCCTGTCCCTTTATATATTGGCGGATACGTATTTTATTTCCGCAAAAATGGGAAAGAACGGACTTGCGGCGCTCAATCTGCTTATTCCCGTCTATTCGCTCATCAATGCCTGCGGCCTGATGCTCGGAACGGGCGGCGCGACCAAATACAACGTGTTTTGCTCCCAAAACTCGGACAAGAAGGACAGTCTGTTTACGCATACAATCTTGACGGGTTTTTGCCTCGGATGCCTTTTTTCCGCGATCGGCATCCTGTTTTGTTCGCCGATCGCCAAAGCGCTCGGCGCGGATGAAGAGATTTTCGGCATGGCGGTGGAATACCTGCGCACGATCGCCGCGATGTCGCCCTTTTTTATCTGTAACGGCATCCTAAACGCTTATGTGCGAAACGACGGCTCGCCGAACTTAGCCATGACCGCCATGCTGATCGGCAGCGGCGCAAATATCGTTCTCGATTATATTTTTATGTATCCGCTCGGCATGGGAATGTTCGGCGCCGCGCTCGCGACCGGCTGTGCGCCCATCCTCGGCATTCTCACGCTCTGCATCCACTTTTTTCAGAAAAACAATACGTTTCGCTTTCGGCTCGGCGGCCCCTTCTTCAAAAACGTGGGCATTTCTCTGAAATTGGGAATCCCGTCCTTTATTACGGAAATTTCATCCGGCATCGTACTCCTGATTTTTAATTTTATCATTTTAAAACTTTCCGGCAACGTCGGCGTTGCCGCTTACGGGGTCGTCGCCAATATTTCCATCGTCTGCATCGCCATCTTTACAGGGCTCGCACAGGGCACGCAGCCGCTGGTCAGCGAACAATATGCGCAGCAAAACGAACGGTCGGTCAAATATCTGCATCGTCTCGCGCTTTCCTCTGCCGCCCTTCTCGGCTGCGCGTTTTTCCTCGTCTCTCTCCTCTTTGCGCCACAGCTCGCCGCAATTTTCAACAGCGAACATGACGCAACGCTCGCCGATTTTGCCATTCGAGGCATGAAACTCTATGCCATCGGCTATTTGACGGCAGGGATCAACATCGTATCCTCGCTCTATTTTACGGCACGGGAACGCGCCATGCCGGCTTTTGCGATCGCTCTCGCGCGCGGACTGTTTGCCATCGCCGCTTTTTCCCTGCTCTTTGCCGCCCTTTGGCAGATGACGGGCGTTTGGCTCGCCTTCCCTGCGGCCGAAACTTTTACCCTCCTGCTTACCGTTTTGCTTACTTGGCGCGCACATAAAACACAAAAAAATACGCTCTTGCAAAAATGATCCGTTCTCTCTTTTTGCCTATCCTTCTCGATTTTTTAGCTTTCTACCTATGGTCATACAGAAAAGGCAGACAACTTTTTTTAAAGAAAAAGTAAGCAGCTCCGCTTTACAAAAAGCAGACAACTTTATTTTACAAAAAGATATAAATACCTTCGCTTTGCAGAATAAACAATACCTCGGCTTTTAAAAAATAAAAGAGCGGCGCAAAATTTGCGCCGCTCTTTTTTGATTTTTCCGGATCGGATCTTTCGCTTTGCCGTATAAAAAACAGACTGCGATCCGCGCATTCTCAATAAAACACGCTCTTTTTTTATATCATAAAACCTGCACATTCTTTATAAAAGACAGAATAGAAAGCCGGTGCAGCCTATACAGAGATTTCAGCCGTTTAAAAGATTTAATCGTATTCGGTTTGCCGTCAAAACGAAACCCGGCCGCATTTAAAAATATCCACCGCAAAATTTGCGGTGGATATTGATGCATCTGTCTTTTTGTTCAAAATCCCGATCGATTTTAGTGCGTGAACAGGAACGTGAACAGGAACACGAGCGTGAGCACTGCCGTAACAGGGCTGATATCTTTCACTTTACCCGTGCAGAGCTTGATGATCGTGTAGGAGATGAAGCCTGCCGCGATACCATAGGAAATGGAATACGTAAAGGACATCATCGCGATTGTCAGGAATGCAGGAACTGCCGCAGCGGGATCTTTCCAATCGATATCCGTTACGTTGCGCATCATCAAGACGCCGACATACATCAAAGCGCCTGCCGTAGCGCAAGACGGGATCAAAGCAGCGATCGGACTGAGGAACATGGCGACGGCAAACAATACCGCAACCACCAACGAAGTAAGACCGGTTCTGCCGCCTTCCGCAACACCCGCGGAAGACTCAACGAACGTCGTAACCGTGGACGTACCGAGGATAGCGCCCGTGCAGGTAGCGATAGAGTCGCAAAGGAGCGCTCTCTGGATATTCTTCACTTCGCCTTCGTCGTCGATCAGGCCGCTCTCTTTTCCGGCTGCCTGGCAGGTTCCCATCAGCGTGCCGATGGTATCGAACATATCGACCATTGCAAACGCGATAAGCGCAGCGATAAAGTCAAAGACCTGACTTCCATCAATATTTTTGAATCCTTCGGTAAATACTTTGCCTACCGACATCGAACCGAAATCCTTGAACGCCTGGATCGGATCACTAAAGGTGATCTTATCGAATACAGCCTGGCAGGAAGCAGAATCAAACGCAAGGCCGATCGCGCAGAAGATATAATACAGGATCGCGCTTCCGATGATACCGATCACCATAGCGGCTTTGATCTTCAATTTCGAGAAAACAGCGATCATCAGCAGAGATATGATCGAAATCGCCGCTCCGATCATGGCTGCGCCCGAAGAAGTAAACGCAAGTACGTTAAAAGAAAGCATTGCAACTTTCGTGCTGTCTTCTCCAACGATTATGCCCGCATTCTGCATACCGACAAACGCGATAAACAGACCGATACCGGCAGGAATTGCGATACGGATCGCCTGCGGAACCGCACGAACGATTGCTTTTCTTGCTCCTACGATCGTGAGGAGTAAGAACAACACACCGGAACAGAGCACGATCAAAAGCGCATTTGCATACGAATACTGCATTCCCACACAGATCGTATAGACAAAGAATGCGTTCAATCCCATACCGGGAGCTTGCGCAAAAGGCAGTTTTGCAAGGAACGCCATCAAAAGCGTACCGACGATCGCCGCAAGCGCCGTAACGATATAAATTGCTCCGTACGACACGCCCAACACCAGAGCGCCCGCCGCCAAATCGCCCGACCCGAACGGATCGCCGAACATTCCGGCATTGGTCATGAGGATGTAGACCATCGTCATGAACGTCGTGAGACCGGCAAGCATTTCGGTTTTGAAGCTGGACTTCATTTTCGTGATGCCGAAATAGTTGTCCACCTTGCCGAGAAAACCGGTATACTTGGTTTCCGCCACCGCTTCCCCGTTTCCGGACGCCGCGACCTGTTCGGTCTGCACTTCTTCCGTCTTCGGCTCTTCGGTATTCTGATTCTCAACCATCTGAAACCTCCAAAAAATAGTTTTTCAATACTAACTGCCGAAAGGCAGCAATATTTTCTTCTTTTGCAGGTAAGGCATCCTTTTTTTCCTTTTCAAAGGAAAAAAAGGACAAGGCGCCTTGTCCCGTAGCTTTTCTTTATTTTATCACAAGTTTATAACAAACGCAAACAGATATACACATTTCTCTTACAATTTTCAAAAAAATGTCATATTCTTTTGTGACAAGCGGCAAACGGACGGGGTCAAACCGCTTTTGACCCCGTCCGTTTGCCGCATCCAGACAATCTGCCGAAAAAAATTTCTCTTCTATCCTCTTCCTCCGCGCTCCGTTTTTCCGTCATCCGCCGTTTCCATCGCCGCCGAAAAGGCGGAAACGAACTCTTTATCCGATAAATATGCCAATTCGCCGCTTAGCTTAAAAGAAAGCTTTTTCGCCACGAGGATCTGCCTCTTTACGGCGTACTTTTTATTTTTTGCTTCATCGCCGTACTTTTCATCCCCTGCGACAGGATGCCCCAAAAATGCCATATGCGCGCGGATCTGATGAGTTTTTCCGCTGTGCAGACGGATCTCTACCAGCGAATATTCCCCATACGAACGCAGGACTTTATACTGCGTCAAAATTTTCTCCGCACCTTCAAAAGGCGCCTTCTGAATGGATACGAGCGATTTTTTTTCGTCCTTTTTCAGATAGGCGGTCTCCGACGCCTCCGACGCGGAAAAGGGATTGAAGCAGATCGCTTCGTATATCTTGACCGCGCGGCGAAAACGAAACGCCTCTTTCAACTGCCGCTCCGCCTCTTCGCTGCAAGCAAAGACCTGCACGCCCCGCGTATTTCGGTCCAGACGATGAATAAAAGATACGCCGTACTTTTCCTGCAACGCAGAAAACAGCGCTTCCGAATTCACGCCGTCGAATTTATCGACGACCAAAATGTTTTCGTCGCGGTACAGTACCGTATAAAAAACGCGCGCTTCTTCTCTGGGCGTCGTAAAGTACTGCACTTCATCGCCCGGATGCAAGAGTACGTTTGCGCTGACCTTCCTTCCGTTTACTTTTATTTCTCTCTCCCGAAGAAGGCGCGAAAAGGCATACGAACCTTGCGCGTACGTTTCGTCCGTGAAATCTCTTAATTTTTGCTCTTTTTGTGCGAGATATTTTTTCATAATGTTGAAACCGTCTTATCAAAAATAGCACTGCGGCGGCGAGCAAGATCAGCAGGCAAAGCGCGCAGGCCGCAGCAGCGCCTCCGGCCAGCAGGCCGTACACCGCATAAGACGCCAAAAACGCGATGCCTGTCTGTGCGGCGGCGAAGCCGACGGCGCAGCGCAATCCGACTTCCCTTGCCGCGGCCGCTATCGCGGAAATGCAGGGCGAACACGTCATGATAAACACCACGAAGGCGATGGCGGAAGCCGCACTCATCTGCGCGGCGATCGAATCCCCGTAAAAGACGGCAAGCATGCCCGCCACGCTCTCCTTTGCGATCAGTCCCGATACGGCGGAAAGCGCGATCTCCCACTGCGTGATCCCCATCGGATAAAACAGAAAGCGGATTCCCTTGCATACGATCGCCATCATGCTGTCGCCGCTCCCGACGCCCACATACCGAAAGGAAAACGAAAAGGAAAGGAGCAGCCACATCACGATCAAAAACGCCGATACGACCGTGGCAATTTTTATTATAAACTGTTTGATCGAAAATAGCAACGATTTTAAAACGACGCGCAAAGACGGAATCTGCGGATGGGCGATCTCCATGACAAACTCCTCTTCCCCGCGATACAGTTTCGAGCAGACGAGAGCCGCAGCAAAGGAGAGCAGAATCCCGGCAAAATACACTCCCACGATCGCCGCGAACGGGTGGCGGAAAAACGCCGACAAAACGGTCAGATACACGGGCATCTTCGCACTGCAAGAAATGTACGGCAAAATAAGGATCACCCGTTTTTGGATTTGCTTGTTTTCTAAGCCCTTCGTCGTCAGAATGGCCGCCGCACTGCACCCGAATCCCATTAAAATAGAAAATGCCGCCCTGCCCGTCAGCCCTACACGGCGGAAAAGTCCGTCCGTCATAAAAGCAAGGGCGGACATGAATCCGCTCTCCTCCATCAAAAAGAGCGCGAGATACAAAATCGCGATCTGCGGCACGAAAGACAGCAGCATTCCAGTTCCCGAAAACAAGCTGCGGACAAACTCCGCCGCAACGATCGCACCCGTGCTTTCCACCGCCAGAGCGAGCCGTTCGCCGCAAATATCTGTAATGAGAACTTCGCACAGATCTTTCAGCAATACACCCGGCATATTTTTTGCAAACGCTAAGAAAAATACCGCCAGCATCGCCGCAAAAAACAGCGGCAGGGCAAAATATTTGCTGTAAAACAGTTTAAAAAATATATTTTCTTCCCGCGTGCCGGCCGCATAGATCCCGTCCAAAACGGACGCATCGATCTCCCTTTGCGGTATTTGACTGCCCTTTCTGCGCATATGTTCCCATAAAAATATGCGCAACTTTTTAATGTCTTTCCCACTGTGCGCGTCCACGCAGAGCACGGGAAGCCCCAGCCGCTCCGACAGCGCCCTTTCATTTAGATGTCCGCCCCGCTTTTTCAACAGATCGCACATCGTTATAACCAACGCCGTGTTCTTTCTCTGCCGCAAAACACTCTTCAACAGGCCGAGGGAACGTTCCAGCGTCAGCGCGTCCGCAATGCAGACCGCCAGATCGTATTTTCCGGATTGGATCGCGCGGCGGGAAACTTCTTCTTCCATACTGTACGTGTCTTCGCAGTAAATTCCCGGCAGATCGGCTATCTCTGCTCTCTCGCCGCAAAGGACCGCTTCCCGCACCGTCTCTCCGACCGTTACGCCGTGCCAGTTTCCCGTCTTTGCGTGCGCGCCCGTCAAAGCGTTGAAGAGGGTCGATTTGCCGCAGTTCGGATTTCCCACCAAAATCAGTTTCATCCTCTTTTCCCCCGATATTTTTTCACCCTCCCTGGCAATCCTGCTGTTTCGCCTGGCAGGTCTGTTAAAAAACAGCGGAACGTATTCCTATTTTTGGTTCCGCGCCTTTTTGTGCTCTTCCGCTTTTACCTGTCTTTCCCTTTATGCCCCTTCCGCTTTTTCCGCGACGCGGCAAAATCCGCACTCCCTACGGCGGGCGCTTTTTCTTGCCGCGCCGCGCTCCCTACAATACGCGCTTTTCTTTCGCCGAGCCGCGCGCCTTCTTTTTGTCAATTTTTTTGCCTATGTTTTTTGTCCGTTATCTTTCGTCAAAACGACGTCGATTCGCTGTGCGATCGATTCGCGCAGAGCGAGGCGCACCCCCTCCGCATCCAGCATGCATCCGCCGCGAAAGGGAGCGCGGCGCAAAAGTTTGACTTGTTTTCCGACCGCGACGTTGAGCGTCTGCAAGCGCGCGGTCAATTTTTTTTCTGTGCCTATGGACACGATCTCCGCGGTTTGTCCCACCGCCATTTCCGATAATTTCATACAGCTATTGTATGTATCCCGCCTTCTGTTTAGCACCTTTTTTTCAAGCAAACACGATAAAAAAAGTTCGGCTTCCGATCGATAATCGGAAGCCGAACCTGTCTTTGTTTCGTATACATAAATATATAAATAAATTCTTTGCCTCGCAAGCGCCGCTTTTTGTTTTTTACCGTTTTTTTGCGCCGTTTCGCTGCCTTTGCGCTTTTACCGCGCAGGCACCAAAGCAAAAACAATCAATGCGCTCTGCCTGCTTTGTCAAGCGCTCTTTTTTACGACTTCGGGCTTTGCGGTACCGAGAACGCAGTCGCGCGTGATCTTGACCTCACTGATATTGCTGTCCGACGGGATCTCATACATGACGTCGGTCATGATATTTTCGATGATGGTGCGAAGCCCGCGCGCACCCGTCTTTAATTTGATCGCCGTATTGGCAATTTCATCCACGGCAGAAGGCTCGAACGACAGCTTTACGCCGTCCAATCCGATCAGCTTCTGATATTGTTTGATGAGCGCGTTTTTCGGTTCCGTCAAAATTTTCACGAGCGCCGTAACATCCAGCGGCATTAAGCTCACGACGATGGGCACGCGGCCGACAAATTCGGGGATCAAGCCGAATTTCGTCAGATCCTGCGGCTTGATATCGTCAAAGATCGCATAATCCATTTCATCGTTGCTCTTCACCTTTTTCCCGAAACCGAGCGAAGTGTCGTCTTTCCGCGCCTGCACAATCTTATCCAATCCCACAAAAGCGCCGCCGCAGATGAACAAAATATTCGTCGTGTCGATCCGCATGCATTCCTGCTGCGGGTGCTTTCTTCCGCCCTGCGGCGGAACGCTCGCAATCGTGCTTTCAATGATTTTCAAAAGCGCCTGCTGCACGCCTTCGCCCGAAACGTCGCGCGTGATGGATACATTTTCGCTCTTGCGCGCAATTTTATCGATCTCGTCGATATAGATGATGCCGCGCTGCGCTTTTTCGATATCGTAATCCGCATTCTGAATGAGTTTCAGCAGAATATTTTCCACATCTTCTCCGACGTAGCCCGCTTCCGTCAGCGTCGTCGCATCCGTCGTGGCAAAAGGTACGTTCAAAATCTTCGCCAAAGTACGGGCAAGGAGTGTTTTGCCGCAGCCCGTCGGCCCCAAAAGCAAAATATTGCTCTTTTCGATCTCAACGTCGTCGTCCCCTTTGACAAGTCCGCTGTTGATGCGCTTATAATGGTTATACACCGCCACCGACAATACTTTCTTTGCTTTATCCTGCCCGACTATATATTTATCCAATTCCGCTTTGATCTCGGACGGCTTTTTCAGTTCCACGACGTCCGCCGTCTTTTCCTGCACGGAATGGATCTCTTCGTTGCAGATCTCGATGCATTCATCGCAGATCGCAAGCCCGTTCGGTCCCGAAACCATCACTTTCACGCGATCTCTCGGTTTTCCGCAAAACGAGCAAAATTGTTCTTCGTTTTTCATTTTTACCTCCTTCCGGGTTTTTGTCCCGATCGGTTATCTCGCCGTTTCCCCGCATTTTTGCATACGGAAAAACGTCTTTAATTTGAAAAAGACCGACAAGCCAAGCAGCCGCACGATCTTTTTCCGTTTGCCGATACTGAAAAAAAACAAGAATTTGCCTTCCCCGTTCCTTCTCGGCGCTGCGGCAGCCGACGCAGACCTTTTTGTCCTTCTCTTTTGCCGTTATCTTTTATAAAATACGTTGTCTACCAAGCCGTAAGCCTTTGCCTCTTCCGCAGACAAATAATTGTCGCGGTCGGTATCCCTCTCGATCTCCGCCACGCTCCTGCCGGTGTTCTGCGAAAGGATGCGGTTCATCTTGTCGCGGATCTTCAAAATATGTTCCGCCTGGATTTTGATGTCGCTCGCCTGTCCCTGCGCGCCGCCCAGCGGCTGATGGATCATGATCTCGCTGTTGGGAAGCGCAAACCGCTTGCCGGGCGCCCCGCTGGATAAAAGAAACGCACCCATGCTCGCCGCAAGCCCCACGCAGATCGTGGAAACGTCGCAACGGATATACTGCATCGTATCATAGATCGCAAGCCCTGCGGAAACGCTGCCGCCGGGACTGTTGATATACAGGCTGATATCCTTGTTCATGTCTTTTGCTTCGAGATAGATCAGCTGCGCCACGATGGTATTTGCCATCGCGTCGTTGATCTCGCCGGATAGAAAGATAATTCTGTCTTCCAACAGTCTCGAATAAATATCGTAAGAACGCTCTCCGCGGTTGGACTGCTCCACAACCATCGGAATCAGATTCATTTTGATCTCGTCCATTTTTACTCCTTGCTCTGCCTGCCTTCAAAAAAGCAAATTACTCCGCTTTTTCTTCGGCTTTCTTTGCAGTTGTCTTTTTCGCCGCAGGTTTCTTTGCGGCAGGTTTTTTTGCGGGCGCCCCTTCGGCTTTTTCATCCGCCTTCTTTGCCGCGGCTTTCTTTGCTGCCGGCTTCTTTGCGGGCGCCTCTTCGGCTTTCTCGTCCGCCTTCTTTGCCGCGGTTTTCTTCGCCGCCGGCTTCTTCGCGGGCGCATTTTCCGCCGTCATTACGTTGTTCGCTTTCAAGAAATCAAACAATTTATTGATGACGATGTCGTTTGCGATATATTCGCGCTGGGAATCGTCCACGTCCTTCTTATACTCTTCCAGCGTCTTGTTGGCAGATTTCGCGAACTCTTCCAGCTTTGCGTCGATCTCCGCGTCTTCTGCTTTGATGTTTTCTTCGCGGATGATCTTATCGATCACGAGCTGGCTCTTTACGGTCTCTTCCGCCTGCGCCCTGTAACCCTTACGGAAATCGTCCATGTTGCTGCCCATGTATTTGAGATAATCCGCAAGTTTCATTCCGCCGTACTGCATTCCCAGACGGTACTCCGCATTGCGGACCATGATATCGACCTGATTGTCGATCATCGCTTCGGGAATCTCTACTTCCGCCTTTTCGGTGATTGCCTTGACAATATTGTTTTCCGTTTCCGCGTCGCCCTTCTCTTTCGCCTGCTTTTCCAAGCGTTCGCGCGTTTCTTTCTTATATGCGTCGACAGACTCCGCACCCGCCGCGTCCTTTATAAACTCATCGCTGATCTCGGGAAGCTCTTTCTTCTCGATCTTGTGCAATTTCACGGCAAATACCGCATCCTTGCCTCTCAGATTTTCAGCCTGATAATCTTCGGGGAATTTTACGTTGACATCCTTTTCCTCGCCGACTTTCATTCCGACGACCTGTTCTTCAAAACCGGGAATAAACGATCCGCTGCCCAAAACGAGCGGATAGTTTTCCGACGTGCCGCCTTCAAACTTTTCGCCGTTCACACTGCCCGAAAAATCGATCGTGGCCGTATCTCCGTTTTCCGCGGCGCGGTCGGTCACTTCCACGAGGCGGGAATTGCGCTCCTGCAAACGCTTCAATTCCGCTTCTACGTCCTCATCCTTAACATTATACTCAACTTTCTGAATGTTTATACCCTTGTACTCACCGAGTTTTACGTCAGGCTTGACCGGCGCTGCCGCAACCAGAACGGCCCCGTTTTCGCTGATGTCTTCCACCGAAAGCTCGGGCTGGCCGACAACCGTGTAGTTGTCCTTTTCCTTTTCCAAAATGTCGTAGTAGTGATCGGAGAAGAGATTGTTCAGCGCGTCTTCGTAAAACACCCCTTTCCCGTAATTCAATTCGATAACGTGCTTGGGCGCTTTCCCCTTGCGGAATCCGTTAACAAAATATTTGCCGCGCGTCTGTTCATACGCTTTCTGGTTTGCCTCGTCCCATTCCTTTTTGTCAAACGTCATGGTCACTTTGATCGTACTTTTCTGCGCAGCTTCGATTGTGTATTTCATAATCTTTCTCCTGAAACTAAAATATCTTTTTTATTCAGGACAGTATTTTAGCACAAAGTGCGGCTTTTGAAAAGCGTTTTTGCTTAGATGATTTACTTTTTTTCTTTTTTCCGCTATAATAAAGAGCGGAATCGAAAAATTCTTCAAAAACAAAACAGTTAAATACTGCAAGCAGGAAGTTTTTATGCCGCAAGACGCTTTTACCCTGCGCCATATGGCGCGCGAACTCAACGCCGCACTTTCGGGCGGTAAAGTCAATAAAATCATTCAGCCCTCCCGCGATGAGATCGATCTCATCCTGTATGCCGGCGGAAAGACGCACAAGCTGATCCTCAATACGCACGCATCGCTCGCCCGGGCGTGCATTTCCGCTCTTCCCAGAACGGCGCCGGACGTTGCGCCGAATTTTTGTATGCTTCTTCGAAAGCACCTGTCCGGCGCGACGCTTGAAAACGTACATCAAGAAGGCTTTGAACGGATCCTCGCCTTTTCCTTCGACTGCGTCAATGAGTTTTCCCGCGCAAAGCGCACCCTGTATGCGGAGATCATGGGCAAATATTCCAACCTGATCTTAGTCGAAGACGGGATCATCAGCGGCGCGTTGAAAATTTCTTCCCTGCAGGAAAATTTTAAGCGCGTGCTCTTTCCCGGCGTTCGATACGAACCGCCGCAGCCCCAAGATAAAGTAAATCCCTCCGACCTCGCCGCTCTAACGCAGAGGCTCTCCGCCTTCGGCGGAGGCGATACGGCGGAATTTTTCTTCAACAATCTTTCCGGACTCGCCCTCTCTACCTGCCGTATCCTCGCAAAACAGCTCTTTACAGAACGCGCCGATGACTTCCCTTCCCCCGAAAAAGCGGCAAAAGAAATACAAACTTTTATCTTCTCCGAAAAGATTTCCCCTGCCGTGGAATCGGAAAACGGCGAAGCAAAAGATTTTCATGCGCGTTTTTACGGCGGGAAGGCGTATCCCAGCGTAAACGCCGCGGCGGACGCCTATTACACCGAACGGGAAACAAAAAAAGACTTTTCGGAAAAAAAGAGAAAGCTGGAAAGCATTTTGCTCGCCCGCAAAAAAAAGGAAGAAAAAAAACTTTCTTTGCTGGAAGAGAGGGAGCGCGACTGCGCGGATATGGAAAAAAACCGCATCTTCGGTGAACTGATCACCGCAAACATCTATGCGCTGAAAAAGGGCGAAAGCGTATGCCGGCTCTCCAATTTTTACGACGAGGCATGCGCGGCGGTCGAAATCCCCTTGGATAAAACGCTTTCCCCCTCCCAGAACGCGCAAAAATATTTTAAAAAATACAACAAGCAAAAGCGCACGTTGCAGGCGCTCGCGCCGCAAAAGGAAGAAGCTTTGTCCGATCTCGATTACACAGAGAGTATGCTCTCCGCCGTCAAATATGCGGAAAACCTGCTGGACCTTATGGGTTGCGAAGAAGAACTGCGCTCTGCAAATCTTCTGCCGCCCGAACAAAAGAAGCAAAAAAATTCGCCGACGATCCCCTTCCGCGTTTTTCAGATCGAAAATTTCACCGTACTTGCCGGACGCAACAATATGCAGAACGACCGTCTCTTACGGGAAGCGGCGCCGACCGACCTTTGGCTGCACACGCAAAAATACCATAGCGCCCACGTCATTGTCCGTACGGAAGGCAAACCCGTTCCCGATACAGTATTGCTCGCCGCAGCCGAGATCTGCGCCTTCTTTTCGGACGCAAAAGCGGGGAATAAGATACCCGTCGATTCCTGTCAGCGGCGCTTCGTGAAAAAGCCCCCGAAAGCCAAAGCCGGATTTGTCTTTTACACCGACTTTAAAACCATCCTCGCGGACCCCGACCGGCACAGCGAAGCGGAACGCCAATGACGGAAAACATTGAAATATCAAACGAAACCACTTTCTTTACAAGGCAGGAGCGCCGATTGTTTTTTAAGGCAATCGGCGCTCCTGCCCATATAATTTATTTTGGAAAAATGTACGCATTCTTTTGAGCGGGTTTCCTTTCAGCGTCCGCCGCAAGATGAATCAGACTTTCCCTGCTCCGAGCGTAAAGGCGGATCGGCACGACCTTCGTTTTCCGCCGGGAGTTCAGCTTTTATAAGGAGTCTTTTGTAAAAAAGATCGGTCAAAAAAGCGCCCAGCGGCGCGGTTATCAAAATTGCGAGGACGGCGGCGGACAGGACCGTCTGTCCGCACGCCAGGCCCATCGAGAGGGGTATAGCGCCGATCGCCGCCTGTACCGTCGCTTTCGGAATATAAGCGATACAGACAAAAATGCGCTCTTTCATGCGGAAAGAAGAAAAGAGCGTGCAGAAAAACGTACCCGCCATACGGAAGAAGAGCGCCGAAAACAGGACGGCAACAATGCGACCGCTGTTTTGCAGAGCAAAGGAAACGTCTACTTCCGCACCGACCAGCGCAAAGAGCAAAATTTCCGCAAACAGCCAAAGTTTTGAAAATTTCCCTGAAAGCCGCTTCGCGCACTGCTTGTGCAATGCAAACATCGCCGCCCCGAACGAGATCACCGACAGAAGCCCCGAACAGGGCACCGCCCCTTCCACATAATTTTGCAGTCCAAGAAAGAGACAGGATATACACAGCATCACGATCACTTTAAAGCTATCCCGTATATGCACTTTTTTGACAAAAGCCGCAAAAGCCGCGCCGACTCCCGCACCGAACAAAATGCCCAAAACGATCGAAGTCGGGATCTGCCAGGCAATCTGCGCCGAAATACCCGTTCCCGCCGCGGCCGCCGACGTCAGCGCCGTAAACAGAACAATGACAAATACGTCGTCCGCCGAAGCCCCTGCCATAATCGTATCCGGAATCCCCTTCTCCACGCCGTAGCCCGTTTCTTTGCATTTGAGCATTCGCGGCACGACCACCGCAGGCGAAACCGCCGCCATGACGCATCCTAAAACGGTAGCCTCCGTAAGCGTAAGATCCAGCAGCAGCGTGCCAAACAACAGATACCCTGCAATTTCTGCCGTCGCCGGTAAAAAGCAGAGAAGTACTGCCGTAACGCCGTTCTTTTTCAGCTCTTCTAAATTCAAATTCAGCCCCGCGCGCAGCAAAATAATCACGAGCGCAAGCTGCCGAAGATCGGGCGAGATCCCCAAAAGTTCGGGCGCGATCAGATTCAATACATACGGCCCGAGCACAATCCCCACGATCAGCATTCCGAGAAGCGGCGGAAGGCGCAGTCTGGACAGCAGCACGCTCAGTGCCAGCGCAAAGATGCAAATGACGGCGATCGACGTTAAAAAATCCATTTTTTTCTCCTATGCAAGGCTGCAAGTCTTTTGCAGGGCAATAAAAAAAGCCGATACCCCCGCGATTGTTTTTCGCAGAAGTCATCAGCTCATTGCAAGCGGTTCAAGAGCTTAAACGCCCTTCGGGAGCACTTCATTCCCGTCTTGATTTTTTCGGCCCGAAAACATTTTCCTGTATCCGCGGCTGTTTATCAGTTTACCATACTTTTTTTAAAAAGTAAACTTTTTTGACAGCTTTATCTCAAACCGTTCCGATTTTTCTGTCCGAAAAAATACAGCTTTATCCCAAACCGCCTTGATTTTGCCGACCGAAAAAAATTTGGCTTGCCTGCAAAGCGCTCTAAGCTATCGCGTGCAAAGAACGGCAAAACGACGTCTTTCGGTTTTTTTCGCTTTTTCCTTGTGTTCTTTCGGCAAATATGCTACAATAGTTATAGTAAAAAACATTCAGGAAGACTATGATCACAGTATGTTACAGCGGAAACAAGCGGGTTTTCCCGGGCCTTCTGCTTTCCGTTTTATCGCTCGCAAAGAATACGCAGAGAGAATTGGAAGTACTCGTTCTTTCCATGGACCTGCACGAAGAAAATCCTCATTTCGTTCCGTTCAGCGACAATCAAATCAAAATTTTAAACGAAGTGTTACAGAAAAAAAATCCGCAAAGCCGCGCGCGGCTCTTGGATCTGACAGAACTGTTTAAGCGATCGCTCGCTACGGGAAAGAACAAAAAAAATTACTACACTCCCTATGCACAGCTGCGGCTCTATCTAAACGAAGTAGCCGACCTTCCCGACAAACTCATTTATCTGGATATTGACACGATGTGTACCGGCGATATCGGACAGCTGTACGACATCGACGTGCAGCCCTATCTTTATGCGGCCGCTCTCGATTATATGGGACAGTTCTGGATCAACCGACACTATTGCAATTCCGGCGTTTTGCTTTTGAACATGAAGCGCATTCGGGAAGAAAAGTTTTTCGAACGGGTACGGGAGTATGTGCATTCGCGCAAGATGATCATGCCCGATCAAACGGCTCTGCACAGGCTGGGCAAAAACAGGCTGTATCTTCCCCGCCGATTCAACGAACAGCGAAATATCCGCAAAGATACCGTCGTCAAGCATTTCTGCCGCGGCATCCGCTATATCCCCTTTTTCCATATCTACAACTATAAGCAATGGGAACGCGACAACGTACATAGAAAATTGAAGATCTATGACTTTGACGACCTGTACGAACAATACGACGAATTGGCTTCCCGTTACGATTTATCCGAATAGGAAAACAAAAACCGCAAAGTCGACTTCCTCGGATCGGCACAGCGACCGATTCAAAGGGCGACACAGTTTCGCGCCGCATCAAAACGCCCCGCGCTTTGATCGAAAACGCGCTCTGCGGACATAAAAAGGAGCAACTAATGCAACCGATTTCTATTTGCTACTGCGGAAACAGGCGCGTATTTGAGGGTCTGCTGCTCTCCGTACTGTCCCTTGCAAAACACACCGACCGAACGCTGAAAGTGTACATTCTTTCTATGGATCTGCACCAGCAAAACCCCGTATATGTGCCCTTTACCGAAAAGCAGATCCAGATCATAAACGAAGCATTAAAGGAGAAAAACACGCAAAGCTGTGCCGTGCAAATCGATCTGACGGAGCAGTACAAACAGAAACTTGCGCACGGAAAAAACAAAAAGGCCGCCATTTACACTCCCTACGCGCTTTTGCGGCTCTATCTGGATACCCTGCCCGATATGCCGGACAAGATGCTCTATCTCGACATCGACACCATGTGTACAAGCGATATCGGACAATTATTTGATATCGACGTCGAAAATTTTGAATACGCCGCCGTACTTGACTTTATGGGAAGATTTTGGATCGACAAACACTACTGCAATTCGGGCGTTTTACTGCTCAATTTAAAAGAAATCAAAAAAACGGGGTTGTTTACTCGCGCACGCGATTTGATCTACGCAAAAAAAATGGCGATGCCCGATCAGTCCGCTCTCCACAAATTGGG